>JANWJO010000214.1 GCA_025449435.1 Chloroflexota bacterium
CGGTGGCCCTCCTCAACGCCGAGCGCAGCGGCATCGTGATCTCTAGCCTGCAGAATCGGTCCGACTCGCGCGTGTACGCGAAGCCAGTGCAACGGGGCGCGTCGCGTTTTGCCCTCAGCGATGAGGAAGCCAAGGCCATCGAGATGGCCGTAGCGAGCCCGGTAGAACTCTCGACGCCGTGAGCGTCCCGTACCGCCAGCTCCCCTCGGTTGATGCGTTACTGCACCACCCGTCGGTGGCCGGCCTCGCGGGAAGCGTGACGAACACCCGGCTTACTTCACTCGCCCGTCGTGTCCTGGGAGAGGCGCGCAGCGCCATTGCAGAGGGGGGCACGCCGCCCGGCCACGATGCACTCGCCGCGCAAGTGGTGCATCTGACCCATGCCGGACAGTTGCGGCACCTTCGCCAGGTGATCAACGCCACTGGCGTCGTGCTGCAAACCAACCTCGGCCGGTCGCCACTATCCGCGGCGGCCCTGGACGCGGTGCGCGATGTCGCACTCGGCTATAGCAACCTGGAATTCGACGTGGAGGCTGGCGAGCGCGGCAGCCGCCAAACGGCGATCAGCAGCCTCATCGCGGAGATGACCGGCGCTGCTGCGGGCTTCGTGGTCAACAACGCCGCCGCCGCCGTGTTACTGGCGCTCGCTGCGCTGGCAACCGCCCGCGAGGTGATCGTGTCACGCGGGGAGTTGGTGGAGATCGGCGGGGGCTTTCGCATCCCCGATGTGCTGGCGCAAGGCGGCGCCCGCCTGGTAGAGGTGGGCACCACCAATCGCACCTACGCCAGCGACTACGAATCAGCCATCACCGGCACTACGGCAGGTATCCTGCGCGTACACCCCAGCAACTTCGTGGTCCACGGCTTCACACACGCACCGGCACTCGTGGAACTGGCCAGCGTTGCCCGGCGCCACGGCGTGCTGTTGATCGATGACCTGGGCAGCGGCGCGCTGCTCGATACCGCCCGGTTCGGTCTGGCGCACGAGCCAACCGTGCAAGAGAGCCTGGCGGCGGGCGCGCATGTGGTGTGCTTTTCGGGCGACAAACTGCTGGGCGGGCCGCAAGCGGGCATCGTCGCTGGCGCTGCCGAGCTGCTGCGTGCCATGAGCCGCCACCCACTGGCCCGCGCCATGCGTATCGACAAGATGAGCGTGGCGGCGCTCGAGGTCACCCTGCGCCAGTACCTCAGCGGCGACGCCGAGCGCGCCGTGCCCATCTGGCGCATGCTCGCGGCTACGCGCGAAGAACTGGAAGCCAGAGCAGCAAGCTGGCATTCACAGCTTCGGGCAGCCGGCATCCCCGCGGACGTTGTGCCAGGTTCCTCCACGGTGGGCGGGGGCTCGCTGCCAGGTGAAACGTTGCCCACCGTGCTGCTGGCCCTCCACCCTGCCAGCGCGACAGACTTTGCCCGTGCGCTGCGCCTCGGCCAGCCGGCGGTCCTAGGCCGGGTGCAACACGACACCGTGCTACTCGACCCGCGCACGGTGTTTAATGGCGAAGAACCTGCTCTGCTCGCTGGCGTGGTCGCGGCCTGGAAAGCTGGACACTCGTCATGAGCTTGCTCGGTATCGACATCGGCACCACCAACTGCAAAGCTGTGGTGTTTGCTGAGGGCGGCGCGGTGCTCGCGTCGGCGTCACACGAGTATCCGCTGGTCCAGCCGCGACCCGGCTGGATCGAGTTGGACCCCGAACGTGTATGGACGGCGGTGCAGCAGTGCATCACGCAGGTGGCTCGACAGACGGCGCACGATCCCATTCGAGCCCTGTCCACGGCTGCGCAGGGTGAGGCCTCCGTACCCGTCGATGCGGCGGGGAACGTGCTCTACAACAGCATCGTGACGTTCGACACGCGCACCATCGAGCAGGCTGAGGTGTGGGAGCGCACACTCGGCAAACAGGCGCTGTTCACGCGCACCGGCATGCCACTGCACGCCATGTACACGCTCAACAAGTGGCAATGGCTCGCTGCCCATGAACCTGAAGTAGTGGCGCGCACCGACAAGTTCCTATGCTACGGCGAGTTCGTGCTCCAACGGTTGGGCGTGCTTCCCGCCATCGACCGCTCCGTGGCTTCACGCACCATGGCGCTGTCGGTTCAAACGCTCGACTGGGACGCTGAGCTCCTGGACATGGCCGGTATCCGGCGCAGCCAGTTGCCGCCGGTGGTTGCCTCGGGCACGCCGCTGGGAAACGTGCCAGCCAGTGTGGCTGACCGGTTGGGACTGCCGCGCGGCATCGTGGCCGTGGCCGGCGCGCACGACCAGCCAGCCGGTGCGCTGGGCGCGGGCATCGTCCACCCCGGCATGGCCATGTACGCGGTGGGCACGGTGGAGTGCATTACACCCGCTTTCGACCGGCCGGTGGTGGCCCCGTCGATGCTCGCTGCCAACCTGTGCTGTGAGCCGCACGCCGTCACTGGGATGTGGGTGACGCTGGCCTTCAACTTCAGTGGCGGCTCGCTGCTGCGTTGGTATCGCGACACGCTCTGCGCTACCGAGCAGGCCGCGGCCAGCGCGAATGGACGCGATGTGTACGATGTGATCACTGAAGGCATGTCGCCACAGCCACCCACGGTGCTCATCCTGCCGCATTTCGCTGGCAGCGGCACGCCGGCGCTGGACCCGCACGCCCTCGGAGCTATCGTTGGCCTGCGCCTGGGCACCACCAAAGGCGAATTGACGCGGGCGGTACTGGAGGGCCCAACGTTCGAGATGGCGCTCAACCTGGAGTCGCTCACCAACGCCGGTGTGGAAGTGCGCGAACTGCGAGCCATCGGCGGCGGCGCCCGTTCCGACCGCTGGTTGCAACTTAAAGCCGATGTGCTCGGAAGGCCCATCCACCGGCTCGACCTTGCTGAGGCAGGCGCATTCGGCGCCGCACTGCTGGCGGGCCAGGGCGCTGGGTTATGGCCGTCGGCAGCCGAGCGCGCCGGCGAGGTCGTGAAGACAGCGGAGACCTTCGAGCCCCACGCCGCTACCCACCGCATCTACCAGGAGCGGCTAGCGGTCTATCGCGATCTGTACACCCACCTGCAGCCGGTAAGCCACCAACTCAGCAACCAGTCTCACGAACTGGCGCGATAGCCCAAAGCCGCTTCCATAGCGCAAACCGTCGAACGCAGGGCAGCGATGATCTCCCCGGTCCGCCCGGCGTGGAAGCGCTGTACCGGACCCGACGCGGCCACGGCGTAGACCACGCCGCCGCTGAAGTCACGCACCGGCATGGCCACGCAGCGCAGCGCTTCCTGAAACTCTTCGTCATCTTGTGCGTAGCGCTGGTCCCGAATCACATCAAGCTCCTTGAGCAAGCGCTCCCGCAGCGTGATCGTGGCCGGCGTGCGCTGCCGCAGCCCGCTGGCGAGTAGTTCCTGGCGCACATCTTCGGGTGCGAACGCGAGCAACACCTTGCCCGACGCTGTGCAGTGCGCCGGCACTTGCGTTCCGATGCCGAGGTTATAGCGCAGTGGGTGGGATGACTCTACCTTGTCGATGACCGTCACCGCGCCGTCCACAATCTGGAGTAAGCCAATGGTCTCGCCGATGGTGGTGCAAGCGGCTGCCATGATGTCGTGTACCTGCGGATTGGAGCGAACCTGCCGGATGGCCGCATTGCCGAGGCGGGCCATCTCAGCGCCCAGCCGGAAGCGCCCATTGGGCAGCGCCGTGACGAGACCGTCGCTGGCCAGCGTTTGCAGCAGACGGTGGGCCGTACTGGGCGCCAGTTGCGCCAGCTTGCTCGCCGCGCTCAACGGCAGCTCGTCGGGCGCGCCCGCCAACGCACTGAGCAGCCGCACCGATCGGCGCACCGCTTGCACGTAGGTGGCGCCATCAAGGTCCTCAGTCGCTGCCACGATCGCTGCTCGCCTCTGCCCCATTGGTTCCTGCCAATCGTACGGGATGTTCCGTGCTACAGTCGTCCAGGTGTTGCCCTGCCTTGACGGTCCTTTGCACGCTGTCTATACTCGTTCCGAGGCTCGGAATTGCATCCCAGTGTACGGAACGGCGCCAGTATTGAGCAACCCAACGAGGGAGCCATAAGCGCGTTGTGGCGGCCCACTCGGTGTTGTTACGCTCATCTCAAGCCAGATGCAGCCGGGCCGCTCGAAGCCGGATAGTTTATGGATGTGCAGAGGAGATAGATCGTGAGCCAGCATACTCTCATCTCGCGCCGGCGCATACTGCACGGCTTTGGCCTAGCGGTGAGCGGTGTCGGCGCCGCTGCGCTGCTCGCTGCTTGCGGTGGCGGCACCGCCGGGACGGCTGCCACCAGCGCAGCGGCAGCAACCACCAGTGCGGCTGCTGTTGCAACGAGTGCCGCCGCTACTAGTGCGGCCGCCGCCGCTAGCGCGGCTGCAACCACGAGTTCGGCCACGGTAGCCGCCTCGGCGAGCGCCGCCGCAGCCAACGGCACGCTCAACTGGGACACCTTCCGCGGTGTCGGCACTCCCTGGCCAGATCAGCGCATCAAGGCCTTCCAGGACGCTAACCCTGGCTGGAGTGTGAACTTGCGTCCCATCCCGCTGGCTAACGGCAACCAGATGGACGCCTATCCCAAGATGTACGCCATGTATGCCTCTGGCACACTGGGCGATGTGTTCGCGTTCGATCCGTCCCACTGGGAGTTCTACCGCGCCGTGCCGCTAGGGCTGCTCCGCTCTATCGACGACCTCATCGCCCGCGACAAGTTCGATGTGTCGGTGTTCTATACCCCGTTCATGGATATGCAGAAGCTCAACGGCAAAACCTGGGGCTTGCCGAGCTGGGGCTGGTCCGGCCAGGATGGCTTCATCTACAACCAGGTTATCTTCCAGAACGAGGGCATCGCCGAACCGGATCAAAACTCCGCTGAGTGGACCATGGACGCGATTCGTCAGCTGTCCAAGAAGCTCACCAAGATGGGGACCAACGGCGCGTACGACCGCTACGGCATGAACTTGGCACTTGGCTCGCCGGGTGCTGCCGTGTACACCCGCGCCTACAACCAGGACGACTTCTACACCCCCAAGCAGTCGCTCATCAGCGACCCGAAGGTGATACCGTCGTTCCAGTGGGTGCAAGACATGGCCGTGACCGACAAGTCGATCGCTCTTCCTGGGGGCTTCCAGGGTGCGAACACCGACTTGTTTGCGTCCGGCAAGGTGGCCATCATCCAGAGCGGCTCGCTCACGGCCTTCAACGCCAACAAGGCGATCAAAGACCCCAAGGTGGCCGTGGTGCGTTCCGCCCTATTCCCCAAGCGGCAAGATGGTAAGCGCCCGTCGCAGATGCGTGGCGGCACCTGGAACATCGGCTCCAAGAGCCAGAATGTTGACGCCGCCTGGAAGTTTGTGCAGACGCTCGACAACCACGACGGCACGCTCACCTTCAATACCATCGGTGGAAATGGTGCGCTAGTACGGCCCGACATCATGAACGACGCCTACTTCAGCCTGCCTGGGTTCGTGCCGTTCAAGGAGAACTTGCTCACCGCTATGGGGGCCACGATCCCCTTCAATGGTCGCGGCACCGAGTTCGAGAACACCGTCTCCCAGAGTTGGGCCGAACTGTATCTGGGGAAGATAAACTTCACCGACGGTATCAAGAAGTTGAACGGCGACGTCCAGACGGTGCTCGACAAGCCTCCCGTCACGTCGTAACGGCGGCGGTGCGTCATAGGATGGGGCCAGATGATCACTGACGCGCGGCGCGGCAGCGTGGTCGCTAGCCGCCCGCGCCTGAGCGCCCAACGACGCCGGCACATCATCGAAGCTTACCTGTATTCGGCGCCCTGGCTCATCGGCTTCACGGCGCTCACGCTCATTCCTGTGGTGCTGTCCATGTACTACAGCTTCACCAGCTACGACGTCATCTCGCCTCAGAAGTGGGTTGGCCTGGCCAACTACGTCGAGGCCTTCACCAAGGACAGCCAGTTCTGGCCGTCGCTCGCCAAGACGCTGTACTACGCCTGCGTCACCGTGCCGATCGGCGTGGTTGGCTCGCTCATCCTGGCGATCTTCCTCAATGTGCGGGTCAAGGGCACATCCTTTTTCCGCACACTGTTTTTCATGCCGTCGCTGGTGCCCGTGGTGGCGTCCACCGTGCTGTGGCTATGGTTATTCGACCCGGATTGGGGACCGGTCAACGAGGTGCTGCGCAACGTGGTCAACATCACGCCGCCCCGCTGGTTCCAGGATCCAACCTGGGCCATCCCTGGGTTGATCACACTGGCCTTGTGGACCAGTCTGGGTGGCACGCGCATGATCATCTTCCTGGCGGGCTTACAGGGCGTGCCGGAAGAGTTGTATGACGCTGCCAACATCGATGGTGCTGGCTGGTGGCAGCGCTTGCGCAGTGTCACGTTGCCCATGCTCACGCCGACCATCTACTTCAACTTGGTGCTCGGCATCATCGGTGCCCTGCAAGTGTTCTCCTCCGCCTTTGTGGCCACCCAGGGCGGGCCGGCCTACGCCACGACCTTCTATTCCTTGCTGGTGTACGACAACGCCTTCCAGTACTTCAATATGGGCTATGCGGCTGCGCTCGCCTGGTTGTTCGCCCTGTTGATCATCGGCTTGACGCTGCTCCAGGTGCGCCTGTCGCGGTCCTGGGTGTACTACGGAGGCGAGTGAGTGGCCACGATCGCTGCCGCGGTCCCGCGTGTCCGCAGTGCTTACATCAATCGGCGGCGCACCGCCCTCGCGTTGACCTATACGGTCCTGGCGCTCGCTGGCCTTGCGTTCTGCTTCCCGTTCTTCTGGACACTCAGCACCTCGCTCAAGACGGCCCAGGAAACTGCCCTGGTGCCGCCGACCCTGTTGCCCCAAGTGCCCCAGTGGTTGAACTACCTCACCGTGTGGACCACGCAACCGATGGCCCTGTGGCTGCGCAACAGCGCGGTGATCATCGGCGCCAGCCTACCAGGGGCGCTGATCACCTCGACGTTGGTGGCCTACGCCTTTGCCCGCTTCGACTACCCGGGCCGGGGTTTGCTGTTTATGATTATGTTGAGCACGCTGATGCTGCCGGTCGAGGTGACGCTGATCCCACAGTACATCATCTACCAGAAGTATTTCCACTGGATCAATACCTTCTGGCCGTTCATCGTGCCGGCGTGGTCCGGTGGTGGCGCGGTGGCCGTGTTCCTGATGCGCCAGTTCATCATGAGCATCCCGCGCGACCTGGATGACGCGGCTCGTGTGGATGGCGCCAACTCGTTTCAGATCTTGTGGCGCATCCTGGTGCCGCTATGCCGGCCGGCGCTCGCCACCGTAGCTATCCTGCACTTCCTGACCACCTGGAACGACTTCTTTGGCCCCTTCATCTTCCTCAACGATGCCAAGCTGTTCACTATGTCGCTCGGTCTGCGCTTCTTCCAGACCTTGCCGGAGACCGTCGGCGAGCCCAAGACGCACCTGCTTATGGCGGCCACCATGATCATGTCTGCCCCCGCCATCTTGCTGTTCTTCTTCTTCCAGCGCTACTTCGTGCAGGGCATCGTGATGACGGGCATCAAGGGGTAGGGCCGGGAGGCTCAGGATCCAGGTAGTTCATCTCTGGGCGCATGGGCCAGCGGTAGGCATCAGCTGGCTGCGTGGCCCGCGCCCAGCGTTCCAATAGCTGGCTATCCGTCAGCTTGGCTGCCATCACGGCGGCAATGCGCTGTGGGTCCCACCCATCCAGCACGCGTGCCACCAGATCGTCACGCAGCGAGCGCACGGTCGGGTCCTCGGCGCGGTCGTGCATCTCCCCCGGATCAGTGGCGAGGTTGAACAACTGGGGCGGCATACCGTGGTAATAGCTGAGCTTCCAGTCGCCAGCGCGAATCATGCGCGACAGCACACCGTTGTCCGTGCAGTATTCGCACAGCGCCTCATCGCGCCAGGGGGCAGCTTGGTCGCGCAGCACGGGCAACAGGCTGCGTCCATCGGAGGCGGGCAGTAGTGGCGCACCCAGCGCATCCAGCATGGTGGCCGCGAGATCAAGTGAACTGGCCACGTGCGCGCAGCGCGTGCTAGCGGGCAGCACGCCCGGCCAGCTCAGGATGGCCGGCACCCGCGCTGACTGTTCGTAGAAGGTCTGCTTCCACCACAGGCCGTGCTCGCCCACTTGCTCGCCATGATCGGAGGTGTAGATCACCAGGGTGTTGCGTGCCAGGTCGTTGCTGTGCAAGGCAGCCAGGATCTCGCCGATCATGCGGTCCATCGCCGCCACCAGCGCCCAGTAGGCTGCCCGCGCGCGCAGGATCTCGGCCTCGCTCACCTCTACGATGCCGGTCTGTTCACGCCAGCGGCGCAGTACGGGATGGATGGCATGGCTCCACGGCTGGGGATATGTGGGCATACCCACGCGTTGCGCAAAGCGTGCAAAATCCGCCCGCCGTGCCACGAACGGCTGATGGGGCAGCATCAGGCCAACCGTGAGGCAAAACGGCTCTTGATCATGGCTGGCTCGCCGCGCGGTGCCCAGTTGGTTGAGGTAGCGCACGGTGGCCGCCGTTACATCCTCGTCATGTACCTGGTAGCCGCTCTGTCCGGCTCCTGAGCGGTCTAAACTTACGCGAGCGGGCCCCGCCGTACCTTCCAGCACGCCGCGCGGCACATCGCCGCCACCAGGGAAATTTGGGCCGTGGTCCCCCACCAACCGCTCGGTGTAGCCGCGCAACTGGTCGGGTCCAACCGAGTGCATCCTGCCGATGAGCACCGGGTGGTAGCCAGCGGCGCCCAGGGCGTGAGCAAAAGTTGGGATGCCGGAATCCAGCACGTGATCGTTCGTCCACACGGCATTATGGTGCGGATATCTGCCCGTGAGCATAGCCATGCGTGACGGCACGCACAGCGGTGACGGGCAATACAACCCATCGAGCGTGACGCCGCTGGCTGCCAGGCCGTCGAGATTGGGCGTCTCAGCCACCGGGTCGCCATACGCGCCGGAGACAAACGCGCTGTGCTGGTCGGAGAGGATGTACAGGAGGTTGGGACGCTGCGTCCTCGACGGTGAACTCGTCTGCGAATGCTCTACCATATGCCTCCTCGCCAGCTTGCGTTGCGTGTTGTACACCGCCCAGTGTGCACCGCGCAACCTCAGCACGGCCGGCTGTGAACATCTAGGAATTCGGTATCACGGAGAGCACACCCCGTATGTCCCCTACCTCGGCAGTGCCTACCTCTGTGAGCCGGTCAAGGAGAGGGGTTAGGGGTGGGGTTTGTATCCTACGTAAAGCTGCGTTCCAGTTCGTCGACCAGGTTGCCGAAGAAGGCGACGGCCTTGCTGATGGGTGCGGCGGTCGTCATGTCCACACCAGCGAGGCGCATAAGGTCGACGGGGTCCAGCGTACCGCCCGCCTTCAGCGTGGTGAGCCAGCGATCCACGGCGGGCTGGCCCTCCTGCCGGATCGCTTCCGCCACACTCACCGCGCAGGATAGGCCAGCGGCGTAGGTATACGGGTACAAGCCGGTGTAGAAATGTGGCTGCTGCGCCCAATACCAGGTGGCGTTGTCATCCACCTCCACGGAACCAGCGTAGAAGCGCTCAAACACCTCGCGTTGCGTCTGTAGGATCACTGGTTGCGTGATGGGCTTGCCAGCCTCTGCCAGGTCGTACAATCGTTGCTCAAAGTGCGCTTCCAGTAGGTGCGTCACCATATTGTGGGTGAACGTACCCAAGAATTGCAGCACGACCCAGCGGCGAAAACGCGGGTCGGTGCTGGACTGCACCATGGCATTGCCGAGCAACAGCTCATTAGCTGTGGAGGGCGCCTCGATGAAGAACAGGGCTGGGCGGGTGTTGCTGATGACCTGGTTCCGGCCAGCCAGCACACCGTGGCCGGCGTGGCCCAATTCGTGTGCCAGCGTAAACGCGTTGCGCAAGGTGTTGCGCCAGGTGGTGAACACGTAGGAGTGGACGCCATACACCGTCGAGCAGAAGGCGCCTGAGCGCTTGCCGGTATTCTCGGCGCGGTCGATCCAGCGGTCACGAAAGGCCGCCTCGACGATACCAGCGTACTCGCTACCGAGCACTGCTAAGCCCGATTTCACCAAGCTAGCCGCCTCTTCAAAGGTGGTCGGAGGTTCGAAGTCGGGGTCTAGTGGCGCGTCTACATCCCAGCGGCACACCTTGTCGAGACCCAGCACGCGCTGCTTCAGACGCATGAGCCGGCGATAGTGGGGCGCAATCTCGTCGTGCACGACGTTGAGGACGTTTCGGTAGGCGGTCTCCGGCACGTGCTGCGACTCGAGGATCATCGCGGTGGCCGATGAGTAGTGGCGCAGCTTGGCCAGCACGACGTTGCGCTTGATGTGCGTGCCGAGCGTGGTGGACAGCGTGGCAACGTGGCGATGCATGCCCGCACCCAATGACTGGTAGCCCGCCTCGCGCACCGCGCGGTCGGCAGCGTGCGAGTAGCCAAATACGTACGCCGCGATGGACACCGGTAGTTCTTGGCCGCTGGCGCTGTGGATCGTCTCGCAGCGCACGTCCACGGCCGTCGTCTGGCCCCAGATGGTGCTGGGTGCGCTCAGCGCTTCGCCCAAGGAGGCCAGGGCGTGTTCGGTTTCGGCCGCGAGCACGTGCGCTTTCCGCTTGAGGATGTCTTCCAATTGACGGCGGTACGTCGCGAGTTCCTGCACGCTGGCTAAGGCGTGCTCGATCGCTCCATCAGGCAGCGCTGTGAGTTCGGTGGTGATGAACGACAGGCTGGCCTCCACTTGAGCCGCCACCGCGCCGCCGCGTACTGCCTGTGCCTGCGCCTCGGGCGAGTGCCCGTCGGTGGACACGCCCAACCGCCCATACGCATCGACTTTGGTGAGCACTTCTGCCACGGCGTCGCGGGCGCGTAGGCAGTTCAGCAGCGCGCCGCCACTTTCGCCTAGCCGGCCGCGATACTGCTCTACCGTAGCCACCAGTGCGTTGAGCTGGTCGATCGCCGCCTCCCAGCTCGCTGGCGATGGGTAGATATCGCCAAGGTTCCAGGTTTCTTCAACGGGTACATCGGCGCGAGCTGGCAATGGCAATGCGTATCCCCCTAGCTATACCATCCGACAACATCGACCACGACGTCGGTGCTGCCGGCGAGGTTGTACAGATTAATCGCTCCATTGCTGCCGAGCTTGACCACTACGAGATTGGGAATCGTCCTGCCAGCCGCCCAGTTGAGATCAGATACCACTGGTGGACTTCCCAGGTCGCCGGGGAATACGGTGAGGTAGCTCGCCGCCGTCGTGTCGGTCACGGTGACGTTGAGCACGACACCGGTGGCGTTCGCGGGCACGGTGCCGTCACCGGCGATGGTCAGGCTGCGCGTCACGTTACCCAGGAATGGCGTGGTGTAGGGCCCGACATGGCTCGCTGCACGGGTATCCATGATGCGGGTGGGCGTCGAGCCTGTAAACGTCACCCCGGCTGTGCTGGTGTTATCCGTGATCCAGCCATTGACATCCACAATCACGTCAGCGTTGCCTGAGAAGTTGAAAATATCGATAATGCCACCGGTGCCGACCGCCACGATGACCCGGTTCGGGATGGTGACACCGGGAGCCCAGTTGAGGTTGGACGTTGGCGGCTGCGCCACGCCGGCGGGCCACACAGTGAGGTCACTGCCAGCGCTGGTGTCGGTGACCGTCACGTTGAGCACCACGGCTGACACGCCCGCACTGGGCACACCGCCTTTGCCGGTTACTTGCACAAGGCGGGTCACGCCAGTGCCGAACGGCGTGCTGTATGGCCCTACCTGGCTGGAGGACCGCGTGTCGAGGATGCGCGCAGGCGTGATAGGGTTGAACAGGCCGGTCAAGCCCGTGCTAGCGGCCTTGGGTTTGGCTAGGCCGGTGGGGCCCACAAAGCCTTCGACGTCTACAATGACATCGGTCAAACCGGCCGAGTTGAATATCTCCACGTTGCCATCGCCACCGACGGCCACTTCCACCAGATTCGGGATGGTTTGTCCGCTCACCCAGTTGAGGTTCGAGGCCAGTGGCTGCGACACCAGGCTGGGCCAGACGTTGAGGTAGCCAGCGGCCGTCGTGTCAGTCACGGTGACATTGAGCACTGCGGCGGTGGCGCCGGCAGGAACACCGCCCTTGCCCACCACCTGCACGGTGCGGATGAGGCCAGGGAGGAACGGCGTGCTGTATGGACCGACCGTGCTATTCGCCCGCGTATCCAGAATACGGGCTGGTGTAAGCGCGCTATACCGGCCACCAGTGATCGTGAGGTAACTGTACTGGTCCAGGGCGTACGCGTACGACGTCCCCGCAGCGTTGGTGATCGTGATGTCCACCGTGCCAGTGCCAGCTGGCGAGGTCGCGGTCAAGGACGTATCCGAGTTGACGGTGAAGCTGGCTGCCGGCGTGGAGCCAAACATCACGGCGGTAGTGCCAGTGAAGTCCGCGCCCGCCAGCGTGACGGCTGTGCCGCCCGTGGTCGGTCCCGCACTGGGGCTGAGCGTCGTGGTGATCTGCGGGAGATAGTTCTCCTCACAGGTGTTGTGCTGGTTGCTCCATTCCTGCTGGAGGTAATACGGCGTGCCGTTGATGAGTTGGTTGTATGCCTGATTCGAGCCGGTCGTGCCGATGGGCGTGCCGAAATCGAAATCACACTCATCGCCGTTTTCAAAGCCTGACGAGTCGAACCACGCATGACCCAACGGGTCGGTGATCGTTTCATTGGATTCATGCGAAGTCACGTTGATAGTGTCATCAGCATCATCATTATTGGGCGAACTACCGGTGTCACACGTTCCCACGCTGCGAGCCACCGAGGACTTGGCGTAGGCCATATTGGCGTACAGGATGGTTGCTGCCACACCAACCGTGAGGGAGGAGTGGTAGGCGCAATAGAAGTTGGACGAACACTCCGTGCCGGCCGCACTGATGCACGTGGCAAGGTTGGGTGGGAAGAACACGAAATAGTCGTGGCTAAGGTCAGCTGGGAGGCTTTGGGCGGTCAAATACGACTGCAGTTCGGTCTGCAACTGGCTATCGGTGATGCAGGTCGTGAAGGTGTGCGTTGGGTCGGTGCAGCCATTCGTTGGGAACGGATCGCTGTCGATGAGCGCGCCGCCAAACGTCTGGCTGTACTGAATGGAGTTCTGCCGGACGATCTTGTCATAGTATTCGGTGTCGGTGGTGTACACGTTGGTGGGTTTGCCGCTATCGGCCGCCACGTTGGTGAAGTACTGATTGATGAGGGTCTCGTAGTTGGGGCTGGTGTACGACCAGCTTGATGGGAGCCAGTACACGGCATAGTTCGTCACGCCGCCGGTGATGGCCTGGCCACCGTGGTACAGCAGGGGTGGTGTGCCCAATCCGGCTCCCGATGCCTTCAAGACGCCCCTTGGCGCCACCATGCCGAGAATGGTGCCGGCCCGCGGAGAAAACTTGCTGGGTGCAGCGCTCGACGTGCTGGCTGGCGCAGGCGCCGCGGCCGCTGGCGATGCTTGGATGGCAAGCGCCAGGATGAACAAGACGCTGGTGAGCAGTCGCGGAACGTTCACACATCCATCCTTCTGTAAACCGGGCAACCCGTGTGGACTGTCCACGAGTGCAGTTACCCGTCGCTATGAGGCGCCATCACCGTATCGGCTCGTACTATCGCACAAAGTCGCCTCAAGCGATATATGAGGAAAAGGTACTCCCCTGGGCAGTCGTGGTTGCACCCCTCCCCGGGAGACCGGGCGGGGCGTGCTCGTCGTGGTTGCTCCCCTCCCCGGGAGACCGGGGAGGGGTTGGGGGTGGGGTGCGAATTCCCCCTCTA
>JANWJO010000215.1 GCA_025449435.1 Chloroflexota bacterium
ACACCATGTTCGCCAAAACGGCCACGCCGCAGCACGATCGCATCGGTGGTATAAACACCACTCATTATGAGCCTGAACTCTTTTGTGCTGGATTAGCCTCCTTAGAGTATACCTCCGAGGCATCTTCGACCTGTTGCAAGCCCTCATACGGAGCGAAAAGTAATAGCCACAGTAGCGATGCACACGCGTAACACAGGGACGTCAAGACGAAGCCGGTGCCAAAGCCGGATCGCTGCTGAAGCCAGCCACCAACCGCCGCTGACGCGGTCCAGGGGAGGTTCGCTGCGATCAACACAACACTGGACGTAGCCGCACGATAGCGCACCGCAGTCAAGCCGACGAGCCAACCCTGCGCCACGGCTGCCGTCATATCCATCAAACTCTGTCGTGCCACGAAGGCCGGCGCCGCGGTCACCCACCTACTCGATATCCCCAGCAGTATCAGAAAAGGCAGTGACAGCAGTTGCGTCGCTGCCACGGCTTTGGGCACACCTGACCGCCGCACGACACCAATAGCCAGCATGGTGGCCACACCCAGCGCTACTTGGGCGAGCGCGCTGAGCACGCCGAAGCGCTGCAAGCTCACTCCGAGGTGCTGCGTAAAAAACAGGTTGAAGTAGGGGATTACCCATCCAGCGCCTAGACTCACCATCCCGAGCGTAGCGGCCATGCGCCACGCGATGGCGCGCCAGCCAGGGTCTGCCAGCGCCTGCAACCCACTGGCACCGGGCTGGCGCGCGCGTGTGTCGCGGAACCACAGCAACACCGGCACCGCCGTGACGCCGCCTACTGCCAGCGACAACAACAGCGACGCGCGGTAACCTGCAACGGTGCTAGGCCCTAGGGCTGCGACCGTTGCTAGGTGCAGCGGCAGCCACCCACCCGCCACGCCCCCTCCGGCTGAACCCAGCACTCCCAATGCCCCTGCACTGGCCAGCACCATCACCTGTTGCCGCTGCGGTGCCGACTCCAGCAGCATCGGTAGCGCCACCACCGCGACGCCAGCTGCGCCTATCCCCGTCAGCGCTCCTGATGCCACGAGCAACCATTCACTCGATGCGACGCATTGCACCGCGGCAGGTGGGCCTGCTAGCAGGCCGCCCAGTATGAGCGTGCGTTTGCGGCCGAAGCCGTCCGCGAGTGTGACCGCGGGCACGATGCCAGCCACAAAGCCGGCGGTGCTGGCGGCTAGAATGACCCCTAACGACGCGCTTGATAGTCCCAGAGCGACGACGTACAGGTTGAAGTCGAGGTTGTAGACCCCTAAACCAAGTGCCCCGCCCAGCGTCGCGATGAGCAGTACGGCGCTCTCGCGCGTGAACCGCCAGTGCACTGGTTCTCCTTCTGTCAAGTCGCGGGCAGGTCACGGCTCGTGTGCGCACGCTACGCGCCGGTACGTCACCGCCGTCCCAAAGGGTACGCTGTCGCTGCGACGTGAAACGGGAACCCGTATAGAAGGGGATTACATGCGCGAAATTGGCTTCTTACTGTTCCCTGGGCTCGAGGAGCTCGATTTCGCCGGTCCCTGGGAAGTGTTCTCGGCACTGAGCGCGCTCGAATCCGACTCCTGCCGCTGCTTTACAGTGTCTGAAACTGGTGGCCTCATACGCTGCGCCAAGGGGCTGCGCGTCGAGAGCGACTTCAGCTTTGCTAACGCCCCTGCATGTGATGTTCTCGTGATACCTGGAGGCCAGGGTACCCGTCGTGAAGTCGACAATGCCAACCTCACCGGGTACATCGGCACGGTTGCGCGCAGCGCCGAAATCACGTACTCGGTGTGTACCGGCGCGTTCCTGTTGGAGCGGGCTGGGCTGCTTACCGGCAAAAGGGCGACCACACACTGGCATTCCATTGATCGCCTGGCCAAGCTCGGCAGCGCAACGGTCGTTGCCGATGAACGCTTCGTGGATCAAGGACGTATCGTCACTGCCGCCGGCGTGTCGGCTGGCATCGATGGCGCCTTACACGTTGTGGGACGGTTGTGGTCGCCCAATATTGCGCGCAAGGTGCAGCAACAAATCGAATACTTCCCGGCACCGCCCTACCAGGATGTGGCGATTCCACCTATGCCATAGCGATCTACATTCCACGAAAGGAGGTCCACAATGGCTGCTGTTCAGCCTACTGGTGACTACGCTGGACTGCCGCTGCCCGATGACGCGCGCGCAGCGTTCGAGGCGGTCATCCAACCGGTCGTACGTCGGGAGTTGGTGTCGCTCGATGCGGCCTTGGGCCGCTACCTCGCTGCCGACGTCTACTCGCCAATCGATTTGCCGGAGTTCCCCCGTTCGATGGTCGATGGCTACGCCGTCGTGGCCGCCGATCTAGTAGACGCGTCATCCGTATCGCCTATCGACCTCCCACTGGCCGGTGAGGTGCGTATGGGCACACAGGCAGCCGTGACGGTCCGAGCCGGCACCGCCGTCAAGATACACACTGGCGCCATGATGCCGTCTGGCGCCGATGCTGTGGCTATGGTGGAGTGGACCGAGCCACTCGCCGACACCCGTGTGCGCTTCATGCGGGGTCCGCGTGCTGGCGCCAACACCATTGCGGTGGCTGAAGATGTGCGGCGCGGTCAGCTCCTGCTGCGGGCAGGACGGCGCCTGCGCTCCGATGATATCGGCGGACTCGCGGCGATCGGCTATGTGGAGGTGCCGGTGGCACGCCAACCGGTCGTGGCCGTGATATCGGGTGGAGACGAAGTGGTGGCGCCACACCAAACACCCGGACCCGGCCAGGTGCGCGATGTGAACGCGGCAGTGCTCTCGGCGATGGTCGAAGAGCTCGGTGCACGGCCCTGGCGACTCGGCATCGGTCACGATGACCCGGCCGAATTTCACGCGCTGGTCGAGCAAGCGCTCTCCGGCGCGGATATGGTCGTGGTTACTGGCGGGTCGTCCGTTGGCACCCGCGATGTAACGCGCGACGTGGTCGAGAGCTTCCCTGATGCGCAGATAGTGGTACACGGCATCGCCCTGCGGCCCGGCAAACCAACCTTGCTCGCTCGGGTGAAGGGGATACCCTTCTTCGGGCTGCCCGGTAATCCAGTGTCAGCAGTTGTTACCTTTAGGCTATTTGCCGCACCGGTCATCGTGCGTGCCCTGGGTGGGATGCCGACGCAGCGGGTGCCGGTGGCGGCTCGCCTGGTGAAGGCGATACCGCCCTCTGGTGGCCGTGAGGATTATGTCCAGTGCCGATTGTGGTACGAGGACGGTGAAGTCCTCGCTGAACCAGTCGCCGGTAAGTCCAACCTCATTTTTACGGTCGTGCGCGGCGATGGCCTGGTGCGCGTGCCCATCGACCAGCAGGGGGCGCCCGTTGGAACGGTCGTGCGCGTCTGGCAGTACTAAGGGACTTGTTGCCTAGCTGGCCGGCCCTGTCGCGGTGAACTGGATGGCCAGTGTGCCGCCGTCGCTGCATCCGTGCTCGTCGTGGACGGCGTGGCGCTCACCGCGGATGCTGCGCAACCGGCGATCAATAACAGAGCACCATCGCTCGCGGCGCTTAAGAGCGCCCGTCTAGTCGCGTGTGGTTAGTTCGTAGCGTTCATAGTGGCAATATCTTCCCGTGATTGCGTAGCCGAGATTCGCTA
Organism: Chloroflexota bacterium; assembly: GCA_025449435.1. Next base: position 3,596 of record JANWJO010000215.1, read on the forward strand.
ATCCTCAACGTCACGGGCAGTGTTAGTGGCCCAACTGTGAGATGGCTGTGTAACCGGCGGACATCGTGCGACTGAGGGCCCATGAACGATCAGTTGCGAGGCAATAGCTACAGTTGAACGACCTTGGCACGCTGAATATGCGGTAGTGCCAAGAGTTGTTTGCGTACGGCGTCGGACACCGGTTCGTCTACCCCTAGCACGAGCAGCGCCTCGCCGCGGGCTTCGCGCCTACCCACCTGCATGAACGAGATATTGATGTCCGCCTGTCCGAGCAGTGTGCCGATACTGCCGATGATGCCCGGCCGGTCCCGATGGCGGCCGAAGATCCAATAGCCGCCGTTGGGGCGCACATCGACCCAGTAGCCATCCATGCGCACAATGTGTGGTTCGCTATTCACCTCAGGACCGGCGACCTCGACGCCGTCGCCGTCGGTGACCGCGCGCACGGTGAGCAAGCCAACGTAGGAGCCGGGTGCTTCCGGCTCCCGATGTTCCACCACGCGCAGGCCGCGCTGCCGGGCAATCTCGCCGGCATTGACCAAACTCACGCGCGTGGCACTGATCGGGCCAAGCAAGCCGGCGAGCACGGCCAGCCGGACCGCGTCGGTATCCTGGCTGGCCAGATTGCCAGCGTAGGTGATTTCCAGGGAGCGGAGTTGGCCGTCGGACAGTAGTGTCGCCAACCGGCCCAACACGTCGGCCACCGGAAGATAAGGGCGTACCGTCGCCGCTGCCGCCGCTGAAATGGGCACGTTGACGGCGTAGCGGGGTGCTTCGCCGCGCAACACCGCCAGCACCTGTTCGGCGGCATCGAGCGCTACGTTGACCTGGGCTTCGGCGGTTGATGCGCCAAGATGTGGCGTCGTGATCACGCGCTCTTCTTGCACCAGCGGGTTGTCGGTGGCCGGCTCCTTGGCAAACACGTCCAGCGCCGCGCCGGCGATGCGGTGTTCGCGCACCGCTTCCAGGAGCGCAAGCTCGTCGATGATGCCACCGCGAGCGCAGTTGATCACGCGCGCCGCGGGCTTCATCAGCGCCAGTTCGCGCGCGCCGATCATCCCCTTGTTTTGCTCGTTGAGCACCGCGTGGATGCTCAAGAAGTCTGCCTCTTGCAACACCTCGTCGAGCGGTGCCAGGCGGGCACCGATGCGCTCAGCTGCTTCAGGCGGCAAGAACGGGTCGTATGCAACTGCCTTGAGCTCGAACGCCCGCGCTCGCCGCACGACCTCGCTGCCGACTCGCCCCAACCCAATAAGGCCAAGGGTCTTGCCGCGTAGTTCCGTGCCCGTGAACCGCACTCGATCCCAGGTTCCCGCCCGCAAGGCGGCGTTGGCTTGTGGGATGTGGCGGGCGAGAGCCAACAGCATGGCCAGTGTGTGTTCGGCGGCGGCCACGGTGTTGCCCGCCGGCGCGTACACCACGATCACGCCCCGCGCCGTGGCGGCCGGCACGTTGATGTTATCGATGCCCACACCAGCGCGCGCAATTACGCGCAGCTTGCTCCCTGCCGCGATGACCTCTTCGGTCACCTTGCTCTCGCTGCGCACCACCAATGCGTCGTAGTCCACGATGGCGGAGGTGAGTTGCTCGGGCGACATCCCCGTGCGTACATCCACATCGGCTTCAGCTCGTAACAGGTCCACGCCTTCATGCGCGATGGCGTCGGCCACGAGCACGCGTGGCCTGTGCGTCTCCGGAGAAGTGCCCACCTAACCCCCACTCTGTGCAGATGCAAATACGCTCGCTGCCTCGGCGAGTTGCGCTGGCGTTCCGGCCGGCAATCCCGGACAGCCTTCGTCATATAAGCGAGCGGTCGCTCCACCTTCTACCTGCCACACGGCCAGCAAGCGACCGGATTGCTGGGCGAGCGCACCAACGAAGTACGCGCGCGGATTGGTCGAGCTCCGCCGCGCCTCCCAGGTTACCCGCACATAGGCTGGAGCTTGGGCCACCGTATAGGCATGCGGGGCGCACGGTGTGCCCTGGACCAGCTCCGTGGCCGCCAGGAGCACCGGCTCCGGCGTGGCCATATCCCTCTGAACGGCGCTGCTGGGGATGTCGTTGATCGCGAATAGCCACACGGCGGCATTGGCGACCAGCCACAGGCACAGCGGCAGCAGTACCGCAAGCATGAGCGGTAACCACCACCTGCGCGGCACTCGGGAGAACCAGTGTCCAACCACTCTTCACCTCTGCGAGGGTTGGCTCCAACCGGTGCTTCCTCGGCCGTCAGTGTACGCCCTTGGCCACTCCGGCTGCCACCTGGAGGGATCGTGTACCATGCCCGGCCAGGGGTATAGGCTCTACAGGCAAGGAGTGGCGCGCATATGGCCCGGCGATGGCACGAAGAACTCATCTGGACGACCAGTGAGGATGGCGGTGGGTTAGATGGGTTGCTCGTGCAGCCTGAGTACCCCAACGGTAAGCCGTACCTGGTTTGGATGCACGGCCTCGCCGGTTACTTCAGCGAACGCGAGAAAGTACTCATCTTGCGGCATCTCGCCGAGCGCGGCTACACGTCGGTCATCGGCAATAACCGAGGACACGACATTGGGGCAAGCCTGGCAATGCCTGATAGGAATTGCAAACTGCGGGGCGCGTTTTGGGATCGCATCGAGGAGAGCCCTCACGACGTACATGGCTGGATTTCCTGGTGTGGCGAGCATGGCTCCCCCAGGGTGGTACTGCTGGGCCACAGCCTCGGTGCGGTAAAGGTTGCCTACTACCAAGCCCAACGCAACGACCCGCGCGTGCTGGCGCTGGCGACCGCGTCACCGCCTATGCGACCCATCCAAGAGATCGCCAGCACGGTCGCGGTGGCCGAAGAGATGGTGATCGCAGGTCGTGGCCAGGACCTCCTGCCGTGGGGAAGCATACCGCTGGATGGAGGCACACTCAGCGCTCAAACCGTCGTGAGTATGGCGAACTGTGTGCCCGGCGTATTTGCGAGCGCGGGCGGCAAGCCGCCCAGCATTGCTCGCGTCTCCTGCCCACTATTTGTCATGTTCGCTACCAACGAGGAGCGGATTGGCGGCGCTCCTGAGCTGGAAGTGATTCGCACCAACGCTACGAGTGCAGCATCGGTGACGGCGTTCCTCTTGGAAGGCGCCGGGCACAACTACATTGGCTTTGAGCAACAGGTGGCCACAGCGTTGGCCCAATGGATGGACACGTTGCTTTAAGGAAGTCCTGTTTCGCTGTCTCCCCAACTGGTCGCTATTGACCTACTGGCGGCGTACGTGCTGGCCAGCAGCATGGCTGAACGGGGTGTTGACCACGACTTAAACCTCCATGAAGGAGGACTCGGGCTGCGGTATGTCGCCATGACCCGGGCATGGCCGGACTCTCTCGTTGTCAGCCCTGACACGGCTGGCGAACGGGTGACGGACCCCTCCTTAGGGTTTCCCGAGAGGGGAACCGGGCTGGCGCGAGGGTGGCAACACCTAGCCAAGCGTGAGTTTCGCTCCCTACCCGTTCTGACGAGCGATGTCCGAGGTCGATGACAAAGCAGGCTGCCCAGCGGTCCCGTGCTCGGTGGGTCACAGCTTAGGTGCGTTGCCGGCAACCGCCTGCTGTCTCTCACGGCACCGGTGACCGGGACCGTGACCTACGCCTACACGGCCCGTGGGCAACTGGCGAGTGTGAGCGACTGGCAGAGCCACACCACCAGCTACACCTATGACAGTGCCGGACACCAGACCAGTGTGACGCTGGGCAACCGCATCAGCGAGGTGGACAACGGCACCAGCACCACCACCTACGGCTACGATGCCCTCAACCGGTGGCTCAGTGCGAACTACCCCAACGGGGATGCCCTGAGCTATGGCACTGAGCAGCATTCGCGCCCTCACTAGCAGCACGGCTCAAGTGGTGGACACCCAAACCTACGACGCCTACGGCAGTGTGCGAGCGAGTACGGGCACCACGCTGCCCTTTGGCTTTGCCGGCGAACAGACCTATCCCGAAAGTGGGCTGATCTATCTGCGTGCTCGGTACCTCGATCCCACCACCGGGAGGTTCTTGACCCAGGACTCCGCCCAGTCCGGGTGGGTGTATGGCTACGCCAACGACAACCCGGTGCTGGGCATCGACCCGACTGGCCAGGCGATGATGGCCTGTGACACGCCCGACGACTGTGGCTCCTCACCGGTGGGGACCGATCCCGTTCCTTGGCAGAGCGCCTCGTCTATTGACATGCTGCTTAGCCTGCTTCCCCAACCTGGTCCAAACCGGACACCGCCTGCCAACCAAAGTATGTGCCCGCACCGGTGGGCACCGCGAGCCAAAGCAGGGGGGCCAATACCTGCGCCGACTTGAATCCGAGCGAGAAGCGGTACTGTGGTGTGCTCAACGTGGAGCCTCTGCCTGGCGGTTTCCGCGCCTTGAGTCCAGGACTCTTCGGTGGGCAAGATGACATCGGCGGAGGCAGCGACGAGCAACTTTCCAGAGGATTTGAGAGCTAGGACCTGTTCACCGCAGTCTGGTGAGTGGTGGGCCGTCCCAACAAGCCGTCGCGTGTCTGCGTCTACAATTTGGACGCCAACGATTGGACGCCAACGAGCTACCGGGTAACGCGGGCCCGGGGACCCGCGCGCCCGGTAAGCGGCGGACAAGGGCAGCGCGTTAGGCGCTGACAGCGCTCTTCATGCCCTCGAGCAGGTAGGTGTAATCGTCGATCAAGCGCCGCGTGCAACCCGGATAATGGTGCTCATTCAAGCGAGCACCTGACACCGCGCGCTCGGCAAGACCCAGCACGTCGTGGCGTGACACCAACTTGAAGCACTCGTCACACGCGGCCAGATCGCAGCCGCGCAGATGCACCGCGTGCGTGGTGCCGCGGCGCGTGCAAAAATCACATATAAGCGCCCGGCTCTGTTGCCCCTGTTTGGGTAGCAACTCCAGTGGCATCTCTGACGATTCGAGATGCGCGCTATCCACCACCGTCCGGCCCTTGATGCTCGGCGCTCTGTGCGCCGTAGCCCGTGCCGTCACCGGCTTCGTCGTTGCGGTCATCGTGGCCACCGCTGGCCTCACTTTCCTTACCGGCCAACCGATCAACCCCGACCAGCTGTCCAACCAATTGTCACAGGAACTGCACTACCGCCTCCTGGTTGAAATGTGTTACCAGCGTCAGATAAGAATTTCCATAGCAACACGCGATCACGCCTTGGCAAGCGGTAGACTGCTACCCAATTGCGATACGCGAGAAAAGTTGCTGGCTACGTGATAATGCGATACAGCCGTCCAGCGATGATGCCCGCAACGATCATTTCCACAAACGTGGCGTCGTCGTTGCTAATGCCATCGATGGTGAGGCTAGCATTGGCAGCTTCGATGATCACCTTGCCGTGAATCCAGCCGCGTTCCAAGTTCGCTTGGGTCACCGTGCGGTAAGGCATTTCCGACATGCCCTTGTGTACGATGCCGGTGTGGTACATCACGATGCGCTGATCGGTGATCACGAACTTGTCGTGGCGGAACTCGCCCTGGCGCCGGTGGTCAAACAGCGACGCCGCCCACGCGCCAAACACCTGCTCGGACGGGTGAATTTGTTTCATGACAAAGTCGGGGATGTGGGTGTGTACTCGTGCCTTGACGTCTTCTGGGGTCTGGCCGCCGATCGCTGCCGGAGCGGGTTGGGCGCCTTGCACTGGCTTGCCGCACCGTGGGCAAAAGGCAGACCCTGGCGGTAGCTCGGCGCCGCATTGTGTACAGTGGGCCACGCGAACCTCTCCTCCTCGACCGGCGAATGGCAGAACGGCTGCGCCAATAGTACAGGAAAACAGTGGCTGATTCTACATTGATGACAGCCGGGTCAGGCCCAGTCCCATCGCGGTCTTGGCACCGCTGCCGCTAAAGAAGCTGAAGGCCGCCAGCGCGTTGAGTGCCCGCACCACTTCCGTGGGCACGTGCGGCATTACTTCATAGCGAATAGTGCCGGTGAACCCTTTGTGCTTGAACCGGTCCATGTGGATGGTCGCGGTGCGCAACGTGTAGTCCGACACCAACACGTCTTCCGCCAAATGTTCGGAGAGGGCGGGCAAGCTCAGTTCAGCAGGCGCCAACTCATCCCAGCGTCGGTGCCAGCTTGCCCACAGGACGGCAGGCAGCGGAAACAACAGCAGCCGCCGGCGCGAGCTGCTCTCGCCCAAACTGAACGACGTTGGCGTGGCAAACTCGATGCTCACACGCCGGTCATCGGTCGCTTCATCCACCAGTTGCTGCCAGCTGGACTGCCCCGACCAGCCCTGCCTCGCCTGTGGCATCGACACCTCGGCAACGGCAAAGTCAGTTGCCCCAAACCGCCAGGGAGCATGGCTGGTGCCAGCTTCAAACCCTGACATAAAGGCGTGAAACAGAATGTCACTGAGGAAGCTTATACGCACCTGCAGTTCGCCGGGGCGTTCCGGTGAGCCAGGTAAGAAGGCAAGGGTGAACGGACGCTGCTGATGGTCGCTGTGCAGCGCTGCGGAAAGGGACGGATCGATGGCCCGCATCCAGGCAAGGAAGGCAGCGTGCGCTTGGCGACCATGGACCGTTGGCACCGCATCAGCCGTGCGCGCCACGTACCGAATGACCACCGCGTGCAGCAGCGACTGTGGGAATACCTGTTGCCTAGGAGTTGACAGCAACCTCGTCCTGCGCCGGAGCCGCTGTCGCGGCAATCCGAACCTCGCGGCGAATACGGCTCGATCCATGCCGGAAGATGGCTTGCGCGAGGAGTTGCGGATCGTGCCTCGTCGGCCGTTCCTTAGAGGTGACATTGGCTGAAACGAGCCGGTACCCCATAGCGGTGATGGCGGGAGCGTCGACGGCCGGCCGCGTCACATGCCACTCGGGCTTCAACGACGGTCCGGCACCTTCTTGCACCAGGATCAAGTCGAAGATGCGATCGCCCACGTGACGTTCGATGGCCTTGAGGTGGTCCATCACCGAATAACCATCGGTAGCACCGGGCTCGGTGGCGACGTTACATACGTACACGCGCGGCGCACGGGTCACGTTGAGTGCGGCGCGAATCTCTGGGATGAGGAGGTTCGGCAAGACGCTGGTATACAAGCTGCCGGGGCCGATCACGACGAGGTCAGCTTCCAGGATGGCCCGCACCGCTTCGTTATAGGCGGGTGGTGATTCGGGTGCAATCCATACCCGCTCCAGCGAGTCGCCTCGGTGGTGGTCGATAACACCCTCACCTTCCAGGCGCTCGCCGCCGTGGGTCTCGGCAAACAACCGTACATCACGCAACGTCGAGGGAAGAATGCGGCCACGGGCTGCAAACACCCGGCTGGCCTCGGCTAGCGCCACCTCGAATGAGCCGGTCACCTCCGTCAAGGCGGCCAGCACGAGGTTACCGACGCTATGGCCTTCCAAGCCTGGCGTGCGTGCGTCAAACCGGTATTCCAGCAGTTGGGCGACCAGTGGCTCGGCATCGGCGAGCGCAGTGATGCACTGGCGCGCGTCGCCGGGAGGCGGCACGGCTAGGGCGCGCCGCAAGCGCCCGGATGACGACCCATCGTCGGCTACGGTCACGATCGCGGCGATATTGGAGGTATAGGCTTTGAGCCCGCGCAACGCCGAGCTCATGCCGGTGCCGCCGCCGATACACGTGACTTTGGGGCCCTTGACCAGCAACCGGCGTTCCCGCACCAGATGGGCCACGTTGCCACGATACTCCGGAACGAGCAGGCCGATGAGTGACTTATTCAAGCCCACGAATGCCGCTACCGCCAGGCCCAAGCCGAAGGACAGCAGCAAGACCCCGCGCACCGACCGATCAATGAACTGCAAGGTGAAGTACCACGCAATAAAGGGGAGGTGAAGGGTATCGCTCTTATACGCATCGGCGAGTAGGAGCCCAACGCCCAAGCCTGCAAACGCTACCGCAATGAGGAGGAGAGCAAGCCAGCGTTTGACGTGGGTTCCCGGCCCCAGCCAGCGCCAGATGCCTATCGCCAAACTCTTCCCTCGCTCTCGTCGCCAAGTTGCTGTATGTCGCAGACGTCACAAGAGCTTGTGGCGTGGTCCAGCGCAAACGGACATCGTTGCATCCCTCACGCTACCGCAAGCAGAGGGTCTGGTCAACTCGCCCCTCCAAAGAGTGGTGCTTCTGGTTACATCGGTCATTACTATAGGCGTCCGAGCCACTACCGTGCTCTCCCTTGTGTCCATCTGGGTCCTTCAGGCCGCCGTCTTGGGTAAGGCATAATTCCCGCTACCGAAATTAAGAGTGTTACTCAGGGTGACCATGCACCCATCCATCGCAGTCATCCTGAAACACTGGTGAAGAAGCTGGTGCGTTCATACTGCCAGCAAAGTATGTGAGTGATGCCGGCACTGGGGTACACTGCATAAATACTGAGTCCACCTAGGGAAGGGTAGCGCTGCTTCCGCGTACCAAAACATCTGTGCGCGTGCGGTGCCGTGTGCCTTGCCAAGTGCAGTCGTTGTGGCTCCGTGCGACGCTCCTATGGCGTCACTCGCTGAGCTTGCCACGGTGTATGCGCGTAGTAGCGTTCTAGACCACCTGGAAGGGTCACACGGGATATGGCAGTAATGACCGTCGCGGCACGGGAAGAGCGCGTCGAGCAGCGCGTTCCCAAGGATCGGCACGCCGCCAACGGGCCGCTGGCACGCCTAGGCTATTTTGTGGCGGTGCTCGGACCGTTCGCAGCTGCCCTCTTTGCCATTCATCAACTGTGGCAGCGTGCGGTTGCCATAACCGACCTGGTGCTGCTGGCGGTGATGTACGGGTTTATTGCGTTAGGCGTGACGATCGGTTTCCATCGCTACCTCACCCATCGTGGCTTTCATGCACCGTCGTGGCTCAAATTTGTGTTGCTGGTGTTGGGATCGATGTCTGTGCAGGGTCCGGCGCTGGTGTGGGCGAGCACGCACCTGGAACATCACGCCCACTCCGATCGTGAGGGCGACCCACATAGTCCGGTGGATGGATTCATCCACGCTCACCTTGGCTGGATTATCGATGGCTTTCTGGCCAATCAGCAGAAGTATGGTGTATGGCTCCTCGCCGACCCTATCGTCGTATTCGTGTCACGCACGTTCTGGCTGTGGGTGGGGATTTCGCTCGTCATCCCTTTTATGGTGGACGGCTGGCGCGGCCTCCTTTGGGGTGGCTTGGTGCGCATTTTCCTGGTGCATCACGTGACCTGGAGTGTCAACTCAGTGTGTCACGTATTCGGCAAGCGGCCGTTCAAAACTGGCGACCTCAGCACCAACCACTGGCTCGTCGGGCTACTGGCTGGGGGCGAGGGGTGGCATAACAACCACCACGCCTTTCAGCGTTCGGCGTTTCACGGCCTGTATTGGTGGCAGTTCGACTTCTCCGGCATCGTGATCCGGGTGCTCGAGCTGGCCAGGATTATCTCCGACGTGCAGCGCGTTGACCCCCGCATGATGCTCAAGCGATCCAGCAAGCCGCAGCTTAACGCCGACTAGCGGGCGGCATTGCCGCTTGCACCGCTTCTCCGGAGTAATGGTTAGCCTGCTGCGACACCCTTGATGCCCAGGTGTACGCTGTACAAGCTGGATTGCGCGGTCATGAACAGCGTGTGGCCATCTGGGCCGCCCCAGCCTACGTTGGCGGGATTTTCGGGCGGACTAATGCGGCCCAGTTGCGTGCCATCCGACGCGAATACCCACACGCCGCCGGGGCCAGTGCAATAGACATTTCCCTCGACGTCCACTTTCATGCCGTCAGCACCGCCTCGGTCGGATGAACGCATCTCAGCGAACATCCTGCCCTGCGACAGCGCGCCAGCATGGTCAACGGCAAACGCGCGGATATGCTTGACTACTGTGTCGTCGACGTATAGCGTGTGCTCATCAGGGGAGAGCGCGAGGCCGTTGGGGCGGTCGAAATCGGTCGCTAAGCAGGTAAGAGTGCCGTCGGGGTCGAGGCGAAAGACGCCAGTCGCTGGCTGTTCCTTGCCCGGTTCACCAGGGCCGAGGCCGTACGGTGGATCGGTGAAGAAGATCACGCCATCCGACCGCACGACCACATCATTCGGGCTGTTGAGC
>JANWJO010000216.1 GCA_025449435.1 Chloroflexota bacterium
CGCGAGGTCCGCCCGCGCCGCTTGTGCGAGCACTGGCAAGGCGACCCTGGGTGCAACTAGCGTGATATGCGCAGCGGGCCAGCGGGTGCTCAGCCCCGCCAGGCAGGGCACGGTGAGCACAGCGTCGCCCAGGGCACCCGCACGGAGAACCAGGAGTCGTGTCACGCGCGGTAGCATGCCACAAGTCGCCACGCTGGGTGAGCGGCCGCCACGGCAGCTGGCCGGATGTGCGAGAGCGTCGCGTTGTGTCCTGGCAAACCATCGGCCAAGCTCATGTGGTCGGCCAGCTTGAGCACGGCCTGAAGACCGGCAACGTCGCTCACGCCTACTTGTTTGTCGGGCCACCCAATAGCGGTAAGACGACGCTGGCGCTCGAGTTCGCGCAGGCCCTGCTGTGTGAGGGCTCCACCCCGCCGTGCGGCACGTGCGGCGCCTGCCGTCTGGCACTGGCCGGCGCCCACCCGGACATCTTGCGGTTTGAACGTGGTGTCGAGCGCAGTGATGACGAACGGCGCGGTGTCGAGCGGCGCGAGACCGCTATTCCTGATGTTGCGGATGTCAGCCCGTTCTGGGCGCCAGTCCCCATTGCCAAGGACCGCCGGCCGAGTATGCTCGAAATCAAGGCAGTGGGCGATCTAGTTCGGGACAGTGCCACGTTTCCCATCCGTGGCCAGTATCACGTTTCTGTGGTTGACGCCAGCTTCCTGCAGGATGCCGCGTCGTCAGCACTACTCAAGCTCCTCGAGGAGCCCACGCCATCGGCGGTGCATTTGCTGTGCGCTACCGGGGATGAAGACCTGCCGCCACCCATCCTGTCGCGTTGCCGCATCCTCCGGCTGCGCACCGCTACGCGAGCCCAACTGGTCCCTTGGCTCGTAAGCCAGGGTGAAACCGATCAGCGCGCCGAGCTCATCGCAGCGGCCTCGGGCGGTCGTCCGGGCTTGGCCAAACAGCTGGCCGAGGACCCCAAAGCGTTGCCCGAGCTCCTGGGGAAGGCCGAACACCTCACCGACGCGCTCACTACCTCCACTCTGGAGTGCATGGAACTGGCATTCGCCTGGAGCAAGGGGTATCTCACGGCACGGGCCATGATCGTGCTTGTAGGCATGATCTGGCGGGACCTACTGCTGCTCTCGGCAGGCGGACAGGCTGACGCGCTCACCCTGCCCTCGCTGGTCCAGCGGCACCAGCTACTCGCCGCGCAGCTGGGCAGCGCGTTGGTAGCGCGGCAGCTTCAAGCCGTGTCGCGGGCGTCGGACCTCCTGGAGCGCAACGTGCAGCCGCGTTTGATTGTCGAGACACTGCTCCTGAGCCTGCGGATGCCCGCCGGCTCACCAGCACGAGGCCTGTAGCGCCAGTGATCAGTCATGGCAACAACTATTCGCGCTGCGCATGAGCAGTTCCAGATTGCTGCGCGTCACTTGGCGGGCAACGGAGCGCGGCACCATGGCATGCAAATTTGACCCGCAGCGCGGGCATAACAATCCGCTCACGAAGATGTGCTTGCCGCTATACGCGGAACGCGGCCAGGGTTGACCTAATTTGCGGAACAGTACGCCTGCAGTGGGCTGCTCCCGCATCGATACCGTCCCATCAGGTTGTTTCTTGTCCCTGGAACGTATCTCTATGGTGGGGCAGTGCACATCACCTTTATGGGGTAATCGTTGTGGGTGCGACATCTCTGGCGTCCAGGGTATGACCGTACTTTCGGAACCCGGCCCATAGCACAGTTGGTGGGCATGAGCGTGGCCGCCGGTGCGTTGCCGCTTGTGATGGATGCTGTCATACTGAAAGCGCACCGGCAACGAAGCCGCCGGTATTTCTAGGCTTGTAAACAGGAGAAGGCACAAACAGGCATGGCGACGAAGCCTTTACGCATCGGCATTGTAGGCACTGGCGGCATCGCGCGCAGCGTACACATCCCCGGCTACCAGCGGCTCGGCAATCGGGTAGAGCTCGTTTCGACCTTCGACGTGGCCGGCGATCGAGCCGAAAAGACGGCCAAAGAGTTTGGCATCCCAAACCACTTCACCGACTTTGACGCTATGCTCAAAGGTCCAAAACTCGATGCGATCAGCATCTGCACGCCGCCTAATTCCCACGCGCCGCTGGCGGTGAAGGCGTTCGAGCACGGCCTGCACGTCCTGAGCGAGAAGCCCGTCTCGACGACCGCTGTTGGTGCTATCGAGATGGTGCGCGCCGCGCGCAAGGCTAAGCGCGTGCTGATGATCGGCTTCCAGCACCGCTTCTCCCGCGAGGAAAAAGCGCTCAAGCGCGTCATCCAGGATGGCATGCTGGGTGACATCTACTACTCTCGCGCACTCGCCATCCGGCGCCGGGGTATCCCTGGCTGGGGCGTGTTCGCCAGCAAAGAACTGTCCGGCGGCGGCCCCATGATGGATATCGGCGTCCACGTGCTCGACCAGACTATGTACTTGCTGGGCAACCCCACGCCGGTGTCAGTGTTCGGCAGCACCTATCGCAAACTGGGCACGCGTGCTGGCTACAACTCCTTCGGCTCATGGGATCACACCAAATTTGAGACCGAAGACTTCGCGACGGCCCTGGTGAAGTTCAGCGACGGCGCCACCATGCTCATTGAGGCGTCATGGGCGATCAACCTGGGCGCCAACGAGCATAACGTGGTGCTGGCGGGCACGAAAGGCGGCGCCGAACTGACGCCGTTCAAGGTGTTCACCGAGCAGTCGGGCATGCTGCTAGATGCCACCGTGCCGGAAGAGACCTTCCGCGGCCGCGACACGTCGCAGGACGAAAAGATCGCGCACTTCGTTGATTGCATCGAGAACGGCACCACGCCGCTGGTCACCCCATCGGAGATCGTGAACGTGGCCATGATTATCGACGCTGTCTATAAGTCGGCCGAGACCGGCAAAGCCGTGGATATCGTCCAGCCCACGATTTGATCTGCCCATGAAGTTCAGCGTCAGTCCCGACCTGTTCGCGCGCTACCCCAATTATGTGGTTGGGGTCGTCGTAGCGCGGCGCGTCGACAATAGCCAGGCGCATGCGCAGGCTGCCGAAGCGGTGCTGCGCCAGGCTGAAGCCTGGGTGCGCGAGCATGCCCAGGCTGCTGAACCTCACGCCTACTGGCACACCGCTTTGCAGGCGAGCCAGGTTGACCCGGCGGCACACCCGCCGGCCGTGGAGCGCTTGCTCGCTCGCGTGCAGCGTGGCGAGCGTATCCCGTCCGTCAACCCGGCGGTGGATCTGGCCAACGCAGTGTCCCTGCGTCACGGGGTGCCGTTGGGTGCCCACGACCTGGACGCTGTGACCGGCGACCTTGCTGTGCGCCTGGCGCGTGCTGGCGACACCTTTCTGTCCTACGACGCCAGTGAGCCGGATCAGGTGCCTGTTGGTGAGCCGGTGTACGCCGATGGCAAGGATATCCGTACCCGCTATTGGGTGTCGCGCCAGAGCCGCACCGGCCGCTGCGAAGCGTACAGCCAGTCATTGTTCTTTCCCATAGACGGCTTTGTAGGTGTGGATAACACCGCCGTGCGCACCGCGATGGACGAACTCGCCAGCTTGCTCCAGCAGCACCTCGGCGCGGTTACGACCTCCGCCTTGCTGGGCGCCAGCACACCGCAAGCAACCCTGCGCCGCTACGATCTGGTAAGTAAAGTCAAGCCAGGTGGCGATGCCATCGACGAGTTGCTTGGTCGTGGCGTGGTGGACCTCATCAAGCGCGACGAGATTGAGCCGCGCCTCCGCAACGGTGAAACTGTCAAGATCAAGCTGGGCATGGACCCGACCGGTCCCATGCTGCACGTTGGCCGCGCCACGCGCCTATTCAAGCTGCGGGAATTTCAGCAACTGGGCCACACCGTGCAACTGGTGGTCGGCAGTTTCACCGGCATGCTGGGAGACCCGTCGGACAAAACCGCCCATCGCCAGCAACTCACACCGCAGCAGGTCCACGCCAACATGCAGCGCTACGTCGAGCAAGCCGCGCTGGTCATCGACGTGTCCAAAGCCGAGGTCAACTTCAACGCCGACTGGCTATCCAAACTCACCTTCGCCGACGTTATCGAGCTGGCGGCGAACTTTACGGTGCAACAGATGCTGGAACGCGAAGCGTTTCAACTGCGCTACGAGGCCAGTAAGCCCATTTTTTTGCACGAGCTCCTGTACCCGCTATTGCAGGGACAGGACTCGGTGGAGCTACGCAGCGACATCGAGTTGGGCGGCACCGACCAGCTGTTTAATATGCTCGCCGGCCGGGTGCTGCAAGGGCGTGCCGGGCAGCGGCCGCAAGTGGTCATGACCGGCCCGTTGATCCTGGGCACCAACGGCGAGAAGATGTCCACCAGCGCCGGCAATGTCATCAATATGCTGTCCTCGCCGCGAGATCAGTACTTCGGCCTGATGCGCATGCACGACGACCTCATCCTCACCTATTTCGAGACCTGCACCACCACGCCACTGGCGGAGATTCGTGACCTGGCCGAGCAACTCGAGGATGGCGCCATCAACCCACGCGACGCCAAAGCCCGGCTAGCGCGTGTCATGGTCACGCAGTTCCATAGTGCTGAGGCTGCGGTGGCCGCCGAACAGGAGTTCGAGCGCGAGGTGCGCCATCACGACCGCCCAGTGTCGCTACCTGAGGTGCAGATTGCGGCTACCAGCCGCCGCCTGCCCGACTTGCTGCGCGAGTTGGGGATGGCCACCAGTGGCGGCGCGGCCAAACGGCTCATCGAACAAGGGGCGGTGGAAGTCGATGGCCAGCGCGTGCGCGACCCTAACAGCACCATCACGCCAGTCGAAGGCATGGTGCTGCGTGCTGGCAAGAGCAACTGGGCCAAGTTACGGGTAGCGACAGAGGCAAGAGAGTAAGTATCCTGCGACGGCCTCGCCCCCGACCTCTCCCCAACAAGCTTGACGTGTGATGCAAAATAGGATCGCTCGAACAGATGCAGTAACCGAGCGGTATCGAGCAAATTGCCATCAAATTACGGCCATCGTCCAGAGGAGAAATCATTA
>JANWJO010000217.1 GCA_025449435.1 Chloroflexota bacterium
ACCTCGATGGACGGACTCACCGTAGACAACCCACCCAAGCTGGAAGACGCTGTGCTCATCGCGTCATTTGAAGGCTGGAACGATGCCGGCGACGTGGCTTCCTCGACGACGCGCTGGCTGCTCGACCGCTGGACTGCGCGGCGGTTTGCCTGGCTGGACCCGGAGGAGTTTTACGACTTCACCAATCAGGCGGCGCGCCCACAGGTGTCGATTGATGGGCGCGGCGTGCGCCGCATCACCTGGCCGGAAAACGAGTGGCACCAGGTAGACGGCGCCCCCATGCCGCGTCCGCTGCTGCTGTTCCGCGGTGTGGAACCACAAATACACTGGCGGCGCTACACCGACGCCATCATGACGGTGGCGGAGCAAGCGGGTGTGACCTCGGTCGTGGTGGTCGGCGCCTTCTTGCAGGATGTGCCGCATACGCGGCCGCCCAAGTTGAGTGGCACCTCCAACAACAAAAAGCTGCGCGACCGCTTGTTGAACGCCGGTATCCGGCCGTCTAATTATGAGGGGCCGACCGGCATCGTGAGCGTGCTGCAAGATGCCTGCCGCCAGCGCGGCTTAGCCTCGGCCAGCATTTGGGGTGCAGTGCCGCACTACATCTCAGCAGCGCCCAACCCGCGCGTGATGCTATCGGTATTGAAGGCGCTGGTCGCCGTCTTTGACCTCAAGCTCGAACTGGCCGAGGTAGAGGCTGAGGCCGATTCGTTCGAGGCCAAGGTCAACTCTGCGCTCAAGGCAAATCCGGAGGTGGCGCAGCATGTGCGCATGCTGGAACAACAAGCCGATGCGCCAGCATCGGAGGCGCCCCATGGCAACGACTCGCCGCTACCCAGCGGCGCCGATCTGGTGGAGGAACTGGAGCGGTTTTTGCGCTCGCGCCAGAACGATCAACAGGGGGAACAGTAGAGTGATCGCTAGCCAGTGAGCGACCATTCAGTGCCCTTGCCAACGCTAGCAGCTGCCACTTCCGGGCCAACTACAGCCGGCGACCCGGTGGGGATGGGCCTGCTCCTGTGGGTGCCGCTCGTCACGGGTATCGTGGTGCTCGTTGCCGACCAGGTGACCAAGCACCTCGTGGTGCTGGCAGCCGGTGACCAGCCCGGCTGGACCGTGCATGTGGTGCCGCCGGTGCTAGATTTCATTTACGAGCGCAACACGGGCATCGCCTTCAGCTTGTTCACCAGGGTCAATCTCCTGGTCATCCTGATCATCGCCGTCATGGTTGGTGTGTTTGTCACCTTTAATCGCTATCTGCCGCGCAACGTAGCACTACTGCGGTTGTGCTTAGGGCTCATCCTCGGCGGAGCATTGGGCAACGTCGTCGATCGGTTTCGCTTGGGCTATGTGGTGGATTTCATCGCGGCACACGCCGGCTCGCACTACTGGCCAATGTTCAACGTAGCGGATAGCAGCGTGGTGGTGGGCGTGATCTTGCTCGGCATCTACCTCACCTTCTTTGCCGAGGTCACCAAGAGCCCTCAGTAGCGCCGGTATACTTTCCACAGGCGGTACAACAAGGAAAACGCATACATGGAACTGGCTGAACTGGTCAAGATTCTGGCGTGTCCCCTCGATCGCCAGCCGATCCGCCTGGAGGGCCAGCAGCTGATTTGCACCCAGTGCGACGCGCATTACCCCATCACCGACGGCATCCTGGAACTGCTGCCCGAATCGGCCACGTTCCCCAACGGGCGCAAAGCGGCTGCGGAGAGCCATGCACCCAACGCTAAGCCATAGCGGCGGGCGGGACACGGACTGGCCCGACGAGGGCGACGACGAGTTTCTAGAGAGTTCACCAGTAAGCACCAGTCCGGGAGCGCCGCGTGGCTACGCATTCACCGTCAACGAGCGCGCGGCGGGTCTACGCCTCGATCAGGCTATTGCCTGGGCGGTGCCCGAAATTACGCGCAGCCAGGCCAGCCGCCTCATCCAGGAAGGCCACGTGCGCGCCGCCGGCCGCATGGCTATCCGCAGCCACAAAGTGTTCACTGGCGAGAAAGTAGAGTTTGCATGGCATCCGCCCGCGCCACTGGCGGCACAAGCGGAGGAGATGCCGCTCAACATCGTGTACGAAGACGGCGATGTGCTGGTGGTGGACAAGCAGGCCGGGTTGGTGGTGCACCCAGCGTATGGGCACACGTCCGGTACCTTGGTCAACGGGTTGCTCGCCCACGCTGGGACGCTGCCGGATGTGGGTCTGGCGTTCCGACCTGGCATCGTACACCGGCTGGATAAAGACACGTCGGGGCTGTTAGTCGTAGCCAAGACGCCGCTGGCGCTCACGCACATCCAGCAACAGTTCGCCCGCAACATCGTGACTAAGGCCTATCTGGCGCTGGTAGCTGGGCGGCCCAAATCGGCGAGCGGCGAGATCGACCGGCCATTGGGGCGCGACCCGCGTAACCGGCAGCGTATGGCCATCGTGGCGGCGGGCCGGCCGTCGCGCACGCAGTGGTCGGTGGTCGAAGAAGTAGGGCCGTACACGTTGCTGGAATGCCGGTTACTCACCGGCAGGACGCACCAGATCCGCGTGCACCTGCAATCCCTCGGGCACCCAATCGTGGGCGACCAGGTGTATGGCGAACAGCGGCACGCGCAGGGGCTGCGCCGCCAGTTTCTCCACGCGCACCAGCTCACGTTTCAACACCCCCAAACCGACCAGGTGATCTCCTTCGAGTCGCCCCTACCCGCCGACCTCGCCGCGGTGCTGGAGCGACTGCGGGGCAAGGCTGCCCGCACGCGGCTGCGGACGCCGGCTCCCCCGGCTGATACTGACCCGGAAGAATCCCCGGCGATCTGACCATGCGACGGGACCTCAACCAGGTCAACCTGCGCTACACCCTATGTTTTTGCCGCCAGGACGGCTTGGTGCTGATGCTGTATCGCGCCCGCCCGCCACACCAAGGCATGTGGAATGGCACGGGCGGCAAGATTGAGCCGGGAGAGACGCCGCTGCAGGGGGTTCAGCGCGAAGTGGCGGAAGAGACGGGGCTGATGCTGCGTACAGCAGATTTTATGCTGCGCGGCATCGTGACCTGGCCGGTGGACGAAGCTGTCAACGGGCAGGGCGGCGGCATGTACGTGTACACCGCCACGGTGCCTGCGCATATGGACCGCTGGCCAGGCGAGCGCACGGTGGCGGATGGTCAACTGGCATGGATCGACCAGCAGTGGGTGTGTGATCCGGCGAACCGCACGGTGGTGGAAAACATCCCGTACTTCCTGGGTGAGATGCTGGCCGGCGCGCCGATTGCCCAGTATGACTGCGACTTCGCCGGAGACCAGTTGCGCGCCGTGGTGCGCTACGCCCTGCCTGCTCCCTCAGAGACCACGCACCAGCACCACTCCACAGACGACGAGGGCGACCCCGGCGAGACGCTGTGGCGATATAGCGATCTGGCTGAGCCCTAGCACGCCGATCTGGTCCCACAGGAGGCCAGCGAGGAGCTGACCCAGCACGACGGCGGCGATGGTGGTGCCTGCGCCGAGTACCGGCGTGGCGGCGGTGGCACCGAACAGCACGACCAGGCCGAGTAGCCCCGACGTGAAGTACCAGGGGGCGACGCCGTGCGTCACGAGCGCGAGCGCCAGGGCCGCTAATACTGCTGCGACTGCGAGCAGGGCAGCGCTCCAGCCGGAAAAGGCCAGACCGGTCTCGCTCATTCGCATACTCTTGGCGGCCAGGATGAGGACAATGGCAACAAACGTCACACTGACTGAGACATACACCGCCTCGGGAACGCCTTTGGTCCGGCTGAGCGCCCCGTTGAGCAACGGTTGGGTGCCGCCGGCGAAGCCGGCTAGTACCGCGAGCATCAAGAAGAATATCTTCACGGGTCACTCCACGCCACGCCGGGCACAACCCGGGCCCGCTGGTTAGGCAAGAGGGTAGCAGGGAACAGCCCCCTCCCCCACCCCTCCCCCTGTCGGGAGAGGGAGCACAAAGCCCCGAGGGAGACCGGTGAACTGAAAGTGGGCAGCACTGATGGGACCTTGGGGGTAGGCGTGAATGCCAGGGGAGACGCTCCTTCGTTATGGTGCAAGAGCGTTTGCTGCTCTGGCGATGCTCGAGCAGTAGGTTGAGAGAGCGAGAGCGCGCGTGGTGGTGGCCGGATTGGCGATGACACAGGATGGCGCGTAACCTCCGGCTGCGCGCGGTGCTGTGCCTATGGATGGTCGTAATCGCGCTGGCGCCCCTGTCGGCGCAAACGGCCAGCGCCGCTGGCGCTCTGGCGGGGCGGACCATCGTGATCGATCCTGGGCACGGCGGTTTTGACAGTGGTGCTCTGGGAAATAACTTACAAGAGAAGGACCTCACGCTGGCCATCGGGCTGCAGACCGGCGCCCAACTCGCCGCGCAAGGGGCGCACATCGTGTTCACGCGCACCTCGGACGTCACCGTGGGCTCTCCAGGCGACATTACTGGCGGCCTCGCCACGCGGTCGGCGATGGCTAATGCCGCGCACGCGAACCTGTACATCTCCATCCATGCCAACTCGCTCAACGACCCAGGGTACGCCGGCGTGATGACGTTTTATGGATCGAAAGATGGGTACATCGACAACGTGTCACGTTCGCCCGCGCTGGTGTCCCAAAGCCATTTGCTGGCTCAAGATGTCCAGGTTGGTGTGGTGCACCAAACCGGCGCCATCGATCGCGGTGTGCAGTCGGCCGACTTTTATGTGCTGGGCAACACGTCGATGCCATCGATTCTGATCGAGACGGGGTTCATCACCAACGCAAACGAGGCGAACGCGCTCAATTCGCGCGGCTACCAAGCCAAGATTGCGTCGGGCATCGTCAGTGGCGTCGAGCGGTTCTTCGGCTCGGTGGGTACACCCGTTCAACAGCAGGTGCAGGGCGGTCTGGACGGCACATTCCTGGCCGATGTGACCTTACCCGACCACACCGATGTAACGCCGGGGCAGACCGTGACCAAGTCGTGGCGCATCTCCAACACGGGCACACAGCCTTGGAACGCCAGCGACCAACTTGTGCTGCAGCCTGGCGGCAATTTTGCCAACGCCACCGCTAGCAAGCAGTTACCCAGCGTAGCGGTGGGCAACAGCATTGTGCTCACCGCGAGCGTGACCGTGCCTGCTGGCTTTACGGGCGTGGCGACGGCCACCTGGCGGATGGAAGACGCCAACGGCACTCCGTTTGGCGACCCGCTCTGGGTGGTGCTCGACGTGCCAGATCAAGCGTTCAGTTCGTACTGGGTGGAAACCATCCGGCGGACGGTGCTATGGACCAACGCCGACCCGCACGCCGACGCCATCACGTCGTTGGGCCAGTGGACCTACTTGAAGGTGATGTCGCCCCAAGATGGCAACCGCCTCGAAGTGTATGAGCCGGTGACCCACGACCACGGGTTTGTGGACGCTTATGCCGTTGGGCCGTCGGGCTCGCCACCCAGTGGGTATGTGCTGCCAGCGGCCACGCCCCCGTTCCAGGCGTACTGGGTGAGAACGGCCCAACTGGCCGCCTTGCGCTCGGGCGCTAGCGACCCCGCGGTGATCTTTGGCTACGTGCCAGCAGGGACGTTGTTGTACGTCGTCAGCGATCCGCACGGCCCACGGTTGCTGGTGCGCAACCCGGCTACCGGCGGCCTAGCGTACATCGATGCCAGCGCCATGAAGCAGGGCGTGGCGCCAGCGACTCAACCCAGCGTCGGTGGCAACGGCCAAACCTATACGGTGCAAGCGGGTGACTCGCTGAGTGCCATTGCCGTGCGCTTCGGTGTGACGCAAGCCGCGTTGCTCGCTGCCAATAAGCTTACGGATGCCAATTCGATCATCGTGGGCCAGACGCTCACGATCCCCGGTGGCAATCAGAACGTGTCTACCCAATCGGCGGCGCCCACCCAAACGTATACCGTGCAAGCGGGCGATACCCTCAGCGCGATCGCTGTGCGCTTCGCTGTGACGCAAGCCGCCCTGCTGGCCGCCAACAACCTCACCGACGCCAACGCGATCGTCGTCGGCCAGACGCTCACCATCCCGGACAGCGGGGGGACCACCACAACCATGACGAACAAGGCAAGCTCAGGGGTGCAGGTGTCGCGTACCACCAGCCAGACGTACACGGTGCAAGCGGGCGACTCGCTGAGCGCCATCGCCGTGCGTTTCGGCGTGACGCAGGCCGCGCTGCTGGCTGCCAATAAGCTCACGGATGCCAATTCGATCATCGTCGGCCAGACGCTGACTATCCCGGGCGGTAATCAGACCATGTCTACCCAAGCAGCGGCGCCACAAACACAAACCTACGTGGTACAGGCCGGCGACACGTTGAGCGCCATCGCGCTGCGCTTTAACGTGACCCAAGCCGCGCTGCTGGCGGCCAACCACCTGACGAACGCCAACTCGATCATCGTGGGCCAGACGCTGACGATTCCGGCCAGCAGCCAGACCTTCGCTCCGTCGGATTCGCGATGATGGTATTGCCCCCTCCCCCGCGCCCAAAGGGCACCCGTCCCCGATCCGGGGAGGGGAGTAGGCGCGACGATGGGGTTCGTGCTCTGACGATATTCTGTGTCGCATTGCTGCTGGCTGCTTGCGGACCAGCAACAGGCAGCCTGGCTATGTCGAGCGGCACGGCGGACACTGCTACCGCCGCCAGCCATTCGTTCAACGTGACCGCGACGACTACGCACACCGCAGCGCCAGAGGCGACGGTTGCGCAGCAACGCGACAGCGCGACCACCACCCGAGCAGCCGTCACAAATGTCCCGACGGAACATAAGGCCGCCACCGAATCGCCAGTGCGCTCTGCCAGTGCCAGCGCGACGCCGGTGCCGTCCACGCAACCGGTACAAGTGTATTTCACGCGCGGCACCACACTGGTGGCCGAGCCGCGCCAGTTGAGTCTGAATGATGCTCCCCGGCTCAGTGTGCTGGCATTGCTGGGGGGCCCGAAGAACACTGGCGACTTGAGCCAGTTGCCCAGTGGCACCAAGTTGTTGGGGTTCAGCGTGACCAACAACCTGGCCACGGTGGATTTGAGCAGCGAGTTCGCCACGGTGCAGGGGATGCCGGCCATACCACTGTCACTTGGCCAATTGGTGTATACGCTGACGCAGTTCCCCGACGTCAAGCAAGTGTCACTGCTTGTAAACGGACATCCGCTGCGCTCGTTTGGCGGTGAGGGCGAAACGCTCAAACAGCCGCTGGATCGTGCTTATGTCCAGGCGCTATTGACGCAGGCTGGGGTGTAGGCCGACCGTAGTCGGGTTACGAACGACCCCCCTGTCGTCCCCCCCTGGCGGGAGGGACGTTGCGCCGGAAATGCCGCGCGTTCCCCTCTCGGGGAACCTTAAACGAGGGTCCATGCCTGCTGCGTCAATCCAGGCGCACTTCGTGGCCGCTGGCTGCAGACTCGTACAGCGCATCCAGGATGCGCATAATGATCAGGCCGTGTTCACCTGGGCAGATGGGTTGCGTGCCGGTGAGGCAGCAGCGTACGAAGTGGCCGCGGATGGTTTCGGTGTGGGGCGGCTTGGACAGCGGTCGGGCCTCAGTGAGCGTGCCAGCCACGTCGAGGTAGAGCCGCGACTCGTATTCGTAGCCCTCGTTCACGTTGCGGAACTCCGCGCCACCTTTCAGTCCGTACAGGGTGGTGAACATCCCCTCGCGCTTCTCGCTGTTGCCAGCCCAGGACGCTTCGATCACCAGTGACGCGCCGTTAGCGAATTTGACAAAGCCAGCAGCGAGGTCATCCACCGTGAAGGTGGTGCCTTGCTCGGAGGCCAGTGTGTTGCCAAAGTAGCTGTAGGCCGCACCACTCACGCTCACAGGCTGCGGGTAGCCCATGTACCACAGGGCGAGGTCGAGCCGGTGTACGCCGAGGTCAATCAGCGCTCCGCCGCCGGAGCGCTCTTTGGCGGTGAACCAGCCGCCCATGCCGGGGATGCCACGGTTGCGATGCCAGCCGGTACGGGCGAAATAGATGTCGCCCAGGAGGCCCGCGTCGACGGCCTGGTGTACCACCCAGGCGGCCTCGGTGAAACGGTAATTGAAGTTGACCATGAGAATCCTGTTGACCCGGTGGGACAGTGCCACCATCTGTTCGGCTTGGCCGGCGTTGAGGGCCAGCGGCTTTTCGCACAGGACGTGCATGCCGGCCGAGAGGGCATCCATACTGATGGGCGCGTGCAAGAAGTTGGGCAGCGCCACCGACACCGCTTGCAAGCCTGGGTGTTTCAGCAGCGCTTTGTGGTCCGTATAAGTGGCGACGCCGGGGAGGTCGGCTGTGACCGCCTTGAGGCGGGCGGCATCGGCGTCGCAGATGGCGACCAGGTTGGCTTCCGGGGAGGCGAGGTATTCGCGGATGTGAGCCCGGCCGACGCCGGCACCGATCACGGCCACGTTGAGTTTCGGTGTAGTTGACTTGGCTGTCGCTGTCGGCGTTACGCTCACGGCCTCGCCTCGCTCCCTTCACTGCGCTAGTGCGTCCGGGTGGTGACTTAGGGCGGCCCTATCCGGCCAAGCAACTTGAGGTCGATAATGGCTTCGCGCATGCCCATGGGATGGCTGAAGACGAAGCTGCCGCCGATCACGGCGTCGGCGCCGGCGTGGGCGATGGGGATGATGGTGTGCGAGTTCACGCCGCCATCGAGCTGCAACTGCGTTTCGCCTGTACGCCGCGCTCTGCGCAGACCGGTGAGCGTATCCAGGGTCTGGGGCATAAAGGTCTGGCCGCCAGCGCCGGGTTGGACGCCCATGACGATCACCAAGCTCACCTGGCGTACATAGGGCGCCACCGCCTGGTATGGGGTCTGCGGGCTGATGGCGAGTCCGGGCTCCTTGCCGACTCCCTGCACGGCGCGGATGAAGCCGCTGGGGTCACCCAACGCTTCGATGTGGCCAATGATGGTGGTGGCCCCGGACTCGGCGAATGCCTCGACGAATTGGATGGGGTGCTCGACCATCAAGTGTGCCTCGATGGGCAGGGTCGTATGCTCGCGCACGGCAGCACACACCTGCGGGCCCAACGCAATGTTGGGGACAAAATGGCCGTCCATGACGTCGATCTGGATGGAATCGGCGCCGGCCGACTCGATGTATTGGGTGAGTTCACCGAGCGCGCTGAGGTTGGCGTTGAGGATGGAGATAGAGACGTGCATATCGCCGCCCTACCCACTCACCGGCTGGCTGACGTGCATGCTAGGCACGCGGCCGCATGTTGCGAATGAACGCCTGGTCGAGGCCGAGCACCTCATACACGATCTGGTAGGCGCCCACCGCGTCACGGGCGGCCTGTGCGGCTTGCAGCGCCGGGCGGTCGATCTTGGCTGCCAGGCTGTCGATAAACTCCCACTGGATCACGCTCTGGCGCACGGCCTCGACCTGGTTTTCCGTGTAGGGGAACAGGTCGTAGCCCATGCGTTCGCCGTGCTGGCCGTAGCCGGTGTCTTGCAGTACGGCGGCCAGGCCGAGCGTTTGCATGAAGAAGCTAGCGCCCACCATATTGTCGTCGTCAAACTGGCCCCAGCCGCTATTGCCGTGCTGGTGGCCGAGCAAGCCTTCTTGATGCAGGATCGAGGCGTACTCCGGCAGGTTTTCGCCGTTCATAATCAGGTGCTGCCAGTCCATATTCACCTGGACGTTGCTAGTGTTGACGCCGCGATCGGCCACCTTGCGGATCAGCCACATGGTCATGCCCAGATCGCGCATGAGGATGCGCATCGCCGGTTCGCTATTCTTGTGCTCCAGCAACACCTTGACGCCCCGATGGCCAGCGTGATCCACCAATTGGGCGAGGCCATCGATAAAGTCGTTCCATATCTGCGCGTAATCGGCTTGGAAGGGGTAGTTGTATCCTTCAGCGCCCGGCCAGATGATGAAGTGCGATTTGATGCTGGCGGCGAGGTCGATACCGGCCTTAGCGGTATCGAGCGCGCGTTGCCGCAGTGCCTTATTAGGATTAATCAGCGAGCCGTGGGCGTACGTTGGGTCAGAAAACAGGCCAAGAGCCAAGCAATAGATGTCTTTCGTACCTAAAATGGCTTGAATACGCCCAACCGACTTCTCGTCGATTTCCGTTGGGTAGTGATACTCATAGCTATCTACGAAGTCACCCAGGCCATTGACAGCGCGTTCTGTGCGTTGCTCCATCGATTCGTGGTTTGCTTCGGGGTGGTAGCCTCCTGGAACAAACCTGGTGGCATTGGAGCCAAAGGCCCAGATGCCGACGCTGTTTTTCAACCGTTCACGAGGCATACTGCGCACTCCCCTATGTGGTGCCGGAGTAACCGGTCCGGCTAGTTTAGCACGGTATACTTGCCGCCATGATGCTGGATGTGGCTGGTCAGACCGATGTTGGCCGTGTGCGCACGCTCAATGAAGACCACATCTTGATCACCCCCGGCAAATCGACCGACGAAGTGCTGTGCGTGCTGGCCGACGGCATGGGCGGCCACGCCGCCGGGGAAGTGGCCTCCGAGATCGCCGTCCAGACGGTGACCAAGCGCATCCTGGATGGTGACGGCATAGAAGCGGCAATCGTGGCCGCCAACACCCTCATCTGGAAGCAAGCCAGCGAACAATCGGATAAACACGGCATGGGTACCACGGTGGTGGTAACCAAGGTGTTACGCGGCAGCGTGCATTACGCCCACGTGGGCGACAGCCGGCTGTACCTGGTGCGCGACGGCGCCGCCAAAGCCTTGACCCACGACCATTCCTGGGTGGGGGAACAGGTGCGCGCCGGCGTCATGACCGAAGAAGAAGCGCGCACGTCGCCCCGCCGCAACCTGATCACGCGTGCGCTGGGCGTGAGTGCCGATGTGAAGATCGACCTTGCTCAAGAACCGCTGTGGCCGGGCGACATGCTGATCCTGTGCTCCGATGGGGTGTGTGGCCTCGTGACCGCTGCCGAATTCGCGGCGCAAGGCAACGCTACTGCGTCGGATGCCTGCAAGGTGCTCATCGACCGTGCCCTCGCCCTCGGCGCTCCCGACAACGCGTCGGTGATTGCGGTAAGAGTGAGGGAGTAGGGGGAAAGCCAAACCCCGCGCCCAAAGGGCACCCGGTCCCCCTTGGCAGGGGGGGGTTCTGTTCCCGTTCAAACCGCTTGACATGTGACGTTTCGGTCACGTATACTACGCCTGTGATAGACGATGACCTGGTGTTCAAGGCCCTAGCCGACCCGACACGGCGCATCCTGCTCGACCGCCTGTTCACGC
>JANWJO010000218.1 GCA_025449435.1 Chloroflexota bacterium
CGCAAACCGGCCAGTTGATGACGCGCGCCACCAGCGATGTGGACCAGGTGCGCTTCTTCATCGGCCGTGGCTTGTTGATGGGTATCACCACGCTGCTCAGCATTGTGTTCATCGCCATCGTGCTCTTGCGCCTCGACGTGGTGCTGGCGTTGCTGTCGCTGAGTACGCTGCCGGTGCTGTTAGTGGTGAGCATCAGGTTTGGCAAGATCATTGAGCCGGTGTTCAAGCTCATTCAGCAGAAGTTCTCGATCTTGACCGTGGTGCTGCAGGAGAGCCTCGCTGGTATCCGCGTCGTGCGCGCGTTCGGTCGCGAGCAGTTTGAGATCGACAAGTTCGACCGCGAGAACGACGAGTTGTCCGGAATCAACGTCGCGGTGTTCCGGCTGTTCGCCACCTTCATGCCGTTGATGCAGATGGTGACGGGCGTCGGCACCACCGCCGTGCTGTGGTATGGCGGCCGGGAGGTGATCGAGGGCCGGATGTCGCTGGGCACGCTGGTGGCGTTCAGCACCTACCTCGGGCTGCTCGTGGGACCGGTGATGATGCTGGGCTGGTTCATCCAGAGCCTGGCGCGCTCCACTGCCTCTGGCAAGCGCATCTTCGAAGTGCTCGATGTGCAGTCCGACGTGCGAGACAAGCCGGGAGCCACCGAACTGCCGCAGCTACGCGGCTCCGTTGAGTTAGACAACGTGACTTTTGAGTATTTGCCTGGCGAGCCAGTGCTAAATGGGGTGTCGTTCAGGGCCGAACCTGGGCAGGTGGTCGCCTTGCTCGGCACCACTGGGTCGGGCAAGAGCACGATCATCAACCTCATCCCGCGCTTCTACGACGTCACCAGCGGGCGCATCCTGGTGGATGGCCAGGACGTGCGCGACGTGACCATCGCCTCGCTGCGCAAGCAGATCGGCATCGTGCTGCAAGAAACCACCCTGTTCGCCGGCACCATTCGCGATAACATCACCTACGGACTGCCCGAGGCCAGCGACGAGCAAGTGGAGGCGGCGGCGAAAGCCGCACGGGCGCACGACTTCATTCGGGAGTTCCCCGAGGGTTACCTCACCGTCGTGGGCGAACGCGGCGTCACGCTATCCGGTGGCCAGAAGCAGCGCATCGCTATCGCCCGCGCCTTGTTGATGGACCCGCGTATCCTGATCTTGGACGACTCGACCTCCAGCGTCGATGCTGATACCGAAGCCCACATCCAGGAGGCGCTGGCGGTGCTCATGAAGGGGCGGACCTCGTTCGTGATCGCTCAGCGGCTCAGCACCATCCGCGACGCCGACCAGATCATCGTGCTCGAAAACGGCAAGGTGGGCGCCAGCGGCAAGCACTGGCAGCTCCTGCGCGACAACGAGCTGTACGCCCAGATCTACCAGTTGCAACTAGCTGGCCAGGAGACGGCCCAGCACGACCTCGCTGGCGAGGCCGCGTCCACCGGCGCACATCCGCGCTCCTAAGCCTTTGTAGCGAGAGATAGGGGGCAGCGGCAATGCAAGGTCAGGGCTGGGGCGGCTTAGGCAACGTCCGTGAAGAAGGTCGCGCGTTTGACCGGCGCATCGTGTCGCGCCTGTGGGTGTATTTGCAGCCATATAGCTGGCGGCTGGGCCTGGCTGCGCTCATGTCGGCGGTGGCGGCGGGCGCTGGGCTCGCTCAACCTTACTTGCTCAAGGTGGGCATCGACCAGGACATCGCTAAAGGCAACCTGGTGGGCCTCACCTGGATCTCCCTGCTGTACATGTCGACATTCCTGATCGGTTGGGGCGCTGGCTATGTGCAGACCTTTCAGCTCAGTTGGGCAGGGCAGAAGGTGCTGGCGCTGCTGCGCAGCGACCTGTTCAAGCACCTGCACCGCCTGAGCCAGAGCTAC
Source organism: Chloroflexota bacterium (assembly GCA_025449435.1). The sequence continues at coordinate 1,868 of JANWJO010000218.1, forward strand.
TACGACCAGAATGAGGCCGGCGCGGTGATGTCGCGCATCACCAACGACGTGGGCGTCATCAACGACATGCTGTCGGTGGGGCTACTCACCATCGCCGGCAACGTAGTGACCTTGATCGGCGTCGTGGTGTTCATGCTGCTCATGGACGTGAAACTGTCGCTGCTCACCTTTACGGTGCTGCCGGTGATGGTGGTCGCCACCGTGCTGTTTACGCAGCGGGCCAAGGCGGTGTACCGCGAGACCCGCAGCAAGATCGGCCTGGTGAACGCCGCCCTGGAAGAAGGCATTTCCGGCGTGCGCGTGGTGCAGTCGTTCTCCCGTGAGGACGCCAACGTGGCCCACTTCCGCCAGATCAACAACGAGAACCGGCAGGTCAACATCAACGCCGCCATCCTGTCGAGCATGTACGGTCCAGTGGCCGACGTGCTGGGCGTGGTGGCGCTAGGCATCGTACTGTGGTTTGGCGCCTACCTGGTGGTGGGTGGCAGCGCCACCGTGGGTGTGGTGGTGGCCTTTGCGGCCTACGTGCAGAAGTTCTTTCAGCCCATCCGGGACCTGTCGCAGGTGTATAACACCTTCCAGGCGGCTATGGCCGGTGGGGAGCGCATCTTCGAACTCCTCGACACCGAGCCCGATATTGTGGATGCGCCCGACGCCCTGCCAATGGGTCCGATCCTCGGCCACGTGCAGTTTGAGCACGTCAACTTCAACTACCTGCCCGATCAGCCAGTGCTGCGCGACGTATCGCTGGATGCGCCCGCTGGCAGCACCATCGCCATCGTGGGTCCGACCGGTGCGGGCAAGAGCACTATCGCCACGCTCATCGGCCGCAACTACGACGTGAACAGTGGGCGCGTACTGGTGGATGGGCACGATGTGCGCGACGTGCAGATCGCCACGCTGCGTCGCCAGATCGGCGTGGTGCTGCAAGACACGTTCTTGTTCTCGGGCACGATACGGGACAATATCCGCTACGGCCGGTTGGACGCCACCGATGCCGAAGTGGAGGCGGCGGCGCAGGCGGTCAACGCCCACGTCTTTATCGCCAAACTCCCCGCGGGCTACGCCACCCCCATCGCCGAGCGCGGCCAGAACCTATCGCTCGGGCAGCGCCAGCTCATCTCGTTCGCCCGCGCGCTGCTCGCCGACCCGCGCATCCTGATCCTCGACGAAGCCACCTCCAGCGTGGATGCCGCCACCGAAGTGCTCATCCAGCAGGCGTTGACGCGCCTGCTGCAATCGCGCACCAGCTTTGTGATCGCGCACCGGTTGAGCACCATCCGCAACGCTACGGAAGTGCTGGTCGTCGACCACGGCGAGATTGTGGAGCGCGGCACGCACCAGCAGTTGCTCGCCCTCGAGGGCGTGTACTACCAGCTCTACACCACCCAGTTCCGCCGGCGCGACGAACGCCAGCGCGAGGCGCTGGAGGCGCGGTAACGGACCTCACCCCGTCCCCTCCCACTTTAGGGGAGGGGACGGGGTGAGGTTTCGACCCCATCTGCGCTACTATTCCCTCAACACCGCATCGTAGTGCCTTGCACAGTTCACTGGCTTGGAGGCGATGGAGCACTCTGCTGACGCCACGTTGCAGTTAAGCGTCCACCTATTCGGTCAGTTTCGCGTGGTGGCTGGTGGGGTGCCGGTGGCGAATGATGCCTGGCGGCTGCGGCGGGCGAAGAGCCTCATAAAGCTGCTGGCACTCGCACCGCACCACCAACTCCACCGCGACCAGGTGATCGATGCCCTGTGGCCCGACGCGGATGGCGATGACGGTGCCAATAGCTTACATCAGGTACTACGCGCGGCAAGGCAGGCTCTGGCGACGGCGACGCCGTCAGCGGCTGCGCTGGTGCGGTTGCGTGACGAGGTGCTGAGCCTGGGTGGTAACGGCGCCACGGTGTGGGTGGACGTGCTAGCCTTCGAGCGTGCTGCCACGGCTGCGCGCGCCGCGCGTACCCGGTCGGCTTACCATGCTGCCATCGACCTGTACACCGGCGATCTGTCGCCAGAAGACCAGTACGATGATGGGGCGGAAGGTCATCGCCTGCGGCTACGCCAGTTGCACCTGGACCTGCTGCAAGACCTGGCCCGGCTGTGTCAGCGCGAGCACGATGCGCCGGCCGCCATCGAGGCGTGGCAGCGAGCCGTCGCGGCGGATCCGGCGTTGGAGGAGGCCCACGGCGCGCTCATGCAGCTGTACGCGGCGGGAGGCCAGCAGCAACGCGCCGTGCGCCAGTACCAGTTGCTGCGCGAAGCACTCGCTCGCGAACTGCATACCAAGCCTGGGCCGGCCAGCGAGCGGCTATACCAGAACATCGTGGCCATGGCAAGCGAACCTACTCCGGCGGGTGAGGTGCTCCACAACTTCCCGGTGGAAACCAGCAGCTTTGTGGGCCGTGACCGAGAGCTGGCCGAACTCGCAGTGCTCCTGCGCGGCACCCGCTTGCTCACGCTCAGCGGGGCAGGCGGCTGTGGCAAGACGCGTCTTGCCACCCACGTGGCAGCGTCCATGCCTAACCCACCCGCTGGTGGGGTTTGGCTCGTGGAACTGGCTGCCATCAGCCAGGCTGCACTGGTGCCGCAGGCAGTGGCGGCGGCCCTGCGCGTGCGCGAACAAATGGGCCGGCCCGTCCTCGATACACTCGCCGCGCACGTCGGGTCACGGCCGCTGCTCATCGTGCTCGACAACTGTGAACACCTGGTTGGCGCCTGTGCCCAGTTGTGCGAAGCGCTGCTGCGGGCGTGTCCAGGCCTGGTGATCCTGGCCACTAGCCGGGAACCGCTGCGCGTACCTGGGGAAGTGGTCTGGCGCATCGCCTCGCTGGCGTTGCCCGAGGACCGAATCGGCGGCGATGTCGACGCCGTTTCGAGGTCGGCGGCTGTGCGCTTGTTCGTGGACCGCGCGCAAGCGGTGCAGCCGGGTTTTAGACTCACACCCCACAGCGCGAGCGCGGTGGCCAGCGTGGTCTTCCAGTTGGATGGCATTCCACTGGCCATCGAGTTGGCGGCGGCGCGGCTCACCGTGCTCACCGTCGAGCAAATCAGTGCGCGGCTGGATAACTGCTTCGCACTGCTCACCGGTGGCAGCCGCACGGCGTTGAGCCGCCAGCAAACGCTGCGCGCCACGCTGGATTGGAGTTACGCGCTGCTCAGCGAACCCGAAAGCCGGCTGTTCCGGTTACTGGCCGTATTCGCTGGCGGCTTTTGCCTGGAGGCCGTGGAAGCATTGAGCGCTGATGACGGCTCGCCGGCAAAAGACCTGCTCGACCTGCTGGCGCGCTTGATTGATAAGTCGCTGGTCGTGTCGGAGCCGCACGGCGACGAGATGCGCTACCGCTTGCTGGAGCCCGTGCGCCAGTACGCGAGTGAGCTGCTGCAGCAAGCCGGTGAGACCGTCCAGACGAGGCAGCGGCACGCGGCCTGGTGCCGAGCGTTCATTGAACAGGCGCGCAGCCAATTGTGGACCTCTCAACACGCCACCACCCTCATGCGCTTGGAACGGGAGCACGACAACTTGCGGGCGGCGCTCGACTGGCTGCTGAGCACCCCCGGAATGGCCCTGGAAACGGCCGGGCTGGCCAGCGCACTGTGGCAGTTCTGGCTGTTGTGTGGCTATCTGGCGGAAGGGTTGCAACGGATGCGACGGGTGATCAACGCCGTGCCAGAGCGCTCGCACACCAGAGCCACTGCCTTGCTGTGCTTAGTGCCGTTTGTCAACCGGCACGGAGACATTCCAGGCGTCCTGACCGTGGTCGAAGAGTGCATGGCGATCTTCCGCGAGGTGGAGGATGCGCACGGCTATGTGCAAGCGGCGAGTTGCTTTGCTATCCGGCGGTGGATGGAGGGCCACAACGATGACGCCCGGACGGTCCTGGCAGGTGCCCTTGCCACCGCACAGCGCGCTGGACTCACTGGCGCGCAAGCGGTGGCGGTCCACGGCCTAGCCACCGTTGCCTGGTGGACGGGCGAGCATGCGCTGGCCCACGAGCTACTGGAGCGCAGTCTGGCGGGATTTCGCCAAGCACCGGACGGCCGCAACGTGACGATCGTGTTTGCCAACATGAGCGTGTTTGAGCTTGCACTTCCACAAGATGGCGTGGCGACGCTCTACACCGAAGAGACGCTCGGCATCTACCGAGAAGTGCCGGTTGCCAGTGCCATAGGGTTTGTGCTGGCCAACCTGGGCAACGTGTCCCGCGCGCAGGGCAACCTGCCTCGCGCTCGAGATTGGTTATCCCAGAGCGTCGAGCACTTCCGCACCATCCAGGATCCTTCAGGGCTATCGCAAGCGCTCAACCAGCTGGGCAACCTGTTTCGCGCAGCTGGCCAGCTCTCCGAGGCGCAACTGGCGCTCGAAGAGAGCCTGGAATTGCGCCGTGCGCTGGCCGAACGCATCGGGGAGGGGCGCTCGCTCAATAGCTTGGGCGTCCTCGCGTTAGCGTCAGGCGATGTGGAGGGTGCACGCAACTGGCATCACGCCGCACTCCGCCTGTTTGAAAGCATGGGCGACCGGCCCGGCCGGTGGGCCACGCTGGGGTGCCTGGGACACCTGGCGATGGCCACCGGAGACTATGCCACGGCTCTCATCATGCATCGCTTGAGCACGACGCTGCATCAACAGATGCAAGCCGCCGGTCCGGACCAAGCTAACTCGCTCTGGATACAGGCGGTGGCGTTATGGCATTTGGGCGACCATGCCGCGGCCGGCAGTTATGCGGCGGCCGCCGCCGACCTGTACACACAACTGGGTTACCCGCAGCAGATGAGCGCGGTGCGTACCTGGCTCGCCGGCATCACGACACCCGCTTAATTCCGTCACACGTCGCTGCGACGCAGGTTTAAGTCTGCCATAAGTGCGTTGGCGTAACCTGTGCGCATGGATGCACGACGGGGTGCACCGCAACGCTGAGCACAAAGGAGAAGCACATGACTACGCACGTTACGTCACACGCCGTGCTGGGTGACGCCACCATCCAGGAGTTGCGCGCGAGCGTGCGCGGCCCGGTGCTCACCCCTGCTGATGAGGGCTACGAGCCCGCCCGCCACCTATGGAACGGCATGATCGACAAACACCCGGCGATTATTGTGCGCTGCACGGGCGTCGCCGACGTGATCCAAGCGGTGCAGTTCGCCCGCGGCCATCACCTCGATGTAGCCATTCGCGGCGGCGGGCACAGCTTCCCCGGGTTGTCGTCGTGTGACGGAGGCCTGGTGATCGACCTGTCCTTGATGAAAGGCGTCTGGGTGGACCAGGAGCGCAAGACCGTGCGCGCTCAGGGAGGCGTGACCTGGGGGGAGTTCGACCGCGAAACGGCCCAGTTTGGCCTGGCCACCACCGGCGGCCTGGTGTCGAGCACCGGTATCGCCGGGCTCACTCTCGGCGGCGGCATCGGCTGGCTGCAACGCGCGTATGGTTTGAGCTGCGACAACCTGATCTCAGCCGAAATCGTGACCGCCGACGGTCGCTGCCTCATCGCCAGCGCCAGCGAACATCCCGATTTGTTCTGGGCGCTGCGCGGCGGCGGTGGCAACTTTGGCGTGGTGACCACCTTCGAGTACCAGTTGCACCCAGTGTCCGCCATTCTCGGTGGGCTGGTGCTGTATCCGCTGGCCCAGGCGAAGGCAGTGCTCCAGTTCTATCGTGGCTTTGCAGCCAGCGCTCCAGATGAACTCACCATGCTTGCCGCAATCCTTGATGCGCCGCCCGCACCGTTTGTGCCTGTGCACCTGCACGGCCAGCCGGCCCTCGCCATCATCGTGTGCTATTGCGGCTCAATCGACCAGGGCGAAGAAATACTCCGGCCCCTGCGCACCTTCGGTGCACCGCCTGTCGATATCATCTCGCCCATGCTCTACACGGTGTTGCAGACCCTCTTCGACCACGGCGCGCCAGCAGGCATGCATTCTTACACGAAGTCGGTGTCGCTCAACGCCCTGGATGACGAGGTCCTGGATGCGATGATCGACGCGGGCGCGCACTTCACGTCGCCGCTGTCGGCCATTCATATGCACCAGATGGGCGGGGCGATGAGCCGGGTGAACTCGGGCGCCACCGCCTATGCTGCGCGGTCCGCCGCCCACACTATCAACGTCCTGGGCACTTGGATCGATCCAACCGAGGCCGGAAAGCATGTGCCGTGGGTGCGCTCGTTAGCGGCCGCACTTCAGCCACACGCCACCGGCGCGGTGTACGTCAACTTCGTCGGTGAGGCTGGCACTGGCGATATCCATGAGGCCTATGGCGGCAACACCTACGAGCGCCTGGTGGACGTGAAAACGACGTACGATCCGACTAACTTCTTCCATATCAACCAGAACATCAAGCCGAGGTGAGGTTTGTTGAAAGGTCCTGAACTCATGCGCTGGCTGTTTGTGTGTATCCCCGAAGCTGGCCATGTGCATCCGTTGATTCCACTGGCCCAGGCAGCCGCGGCGGCCGGCCACGACGTGCGCTTTGCCACCGGCCAGCCGATGCACGATCGCATCACGCGGGCAGGCTTCGCCGTAGAACGCATCGATCCGGACACCTTCGAGGCAGCATGGGAAACGCTGGCGCAGCAGGTCGGCGGCACCCCAGGTGAGGGACTGGCTCCCGACGACGTGACGGCGTGGTTCGCGCCACACTTATTTGCCGGGGTCATCGCGCCGCTTATGCTGGAGAGCTTGATGGCGGTAATCCAGCGCTGGCAGCCGCACCTGGTGGTCCACGACACCCTGGCATTCGCCGGAGCGATCGCCGCAGCCGCTGCTCGGATACCCAGCGTGCAGCACCCGTTCGGTCTGCTGTTAGCCGAGCAGGTGTACCGATCGGTAGAGGCGCCGCTGGAGCCCGTATGGCGTGCAGCCGGGATACCGGCAGAGCCGTACGGCGGGAGCTTCCGCAACATCTGCCTGTCTATGGTGCCAGCCGCACTGGAAGTCCCCCTGCCAGCGGACATGGTGAAGCACCTTCGCCAGATCCAGCCTGTCGGCTTCTCGGCCATCGCTGGTGAGGACTTGCCTGGTTGGGTTCGCGCACTGCCGGAGCGGCCCACCATCTATCTCACGTTGGGCACCTACCTGAACAATGATCGCAGCGTCTTTCGCGCCGCACTCGACGGCCTCGCGACGGAGCCCGTGAACGTGGTCGCCACGGTCGGGCGCAACCACGCACCGGACTGGCTTGACCCCGTTCCTGCCAATGCTCGGGTCGCCCAATACATCCCGCAGTCCACGCTGCTGCCGCACTGCGCGTTGCTGGTGAGTCACGGGGGCGCGGGCACGCTGCTCCCCTCACTGGGCGCGGGCTTGCCGCAGGTGGTGCTGCCGCAAGGCGCGGATAACTTCGACAATGCTCACCGGGTGGAAGCCAGTGGCGTGGGCAAGGTGATCTGGCCGGGGCACGTCACGCCCGAGGCGGTGCGCCTGGCCGTACGCGCTGTGCTTGATGATACTTCCTACCGCGTAGCCGCCGGCAAACTGGCGGCGGAGATGGCGGCGATGCCCAGCCCGGCCGCGGTGGTGCGTGAGTTGGCAGCGCTGGTGTAATGCTCCCTCCCTTAACCCCACCTCTCGCCCCTTCTCCGTCCGGAGAGGGGAGCTAGTGCAGCTGAGGTTCACCACCATACTTCCAGCCGCCAGTCCCCCCTGCCAAGGGGGGACTACAGGGGGGTTTGGCTCCCGTTCTGCCTGGTCCACGAAGTCCGCGTACGTCCGGCGCAACTTCCCTCCACCGGGGGGACGACAGGAGGGTCAACCCTTATCGCTCCTCTACACGAGTTCGATCTTGGAGTGCAGCCCGGCTTCCGCGATATGGTCCTCGATGCGCTTGAGCGTGCTGGGCAGCAATGGCACACTGCCCACGGCTAGGTTGTGCTGGCGGGCACGCATCTCCAGTTCTCCTGGCACCAGGATTTCCTTGGTGCCGGGGATGACGTCCGACGATTTCATGTCGTCGATCAGCCGGTCCACCCGGGCGGTGAACTCGCTGGCCGGCATGAACAAGCCGGGGTCGAGCGCCAGCATGAAGTGGCCTAGGTTGTGCTCGTGCTGGCCACTCCGGAAGGTCTCTCGATTGTGGTCGAGCGCGAAGCCAGCAGTGGTCAGCACGCCCGCCAGCATTTCCATGACCATCGCTAGTCCATAGCCCTTGTGGCCGGCGATGGGCAGCCCAGAGCCGTCCATCGCGGCACGCGGGTCGGTGGTCGGCTTGCCCTCCTTGTCGATGGCCCAGCCCAGGGGAATTTGCTGGCCTTCCATCATGGCCAGGCCGATCTTGCCGACGGCCACTACGCTCATGGCAACGTCGAGCACGAAGGGGAGACGGCCAGCCGCTGGAATACCTACACCCAGCGGGTCGTTGCCCAGGCGCGGCGTGGTGCCGCCGTAGGGGGCGATCACCAGGCCGCCATTGGTGGTCGAGAGGCCGATGAGGCCAGCAGCGGCGGCCATCCAGGCGTAGTGTCCGGCGGCGCCGTAGTGGTTGGAGTGGTGGACCCCCACGATGCCGATGCCGCTCGTCTTGGCCTTCTCGATGGCTTTGCGCATGGCCACGACGCCCACCCACTGGCCCGGCCCGTTGTCAGCATGCATGAGGGCACTGATGCCAGATTCGCGCTGCCAGGTGAAGGTGGGCGTGCGATTCATCTGGCCAGCTTGCAACCGGCGCGCGTAACCAGGCACGTCGCCCATATGATGGGTGGCCTGGCCGCGCAAGTTTGACTCCAGTTGCACCTCGGTGATGATAGCGGCGCCGTCCTCTGGCACACCGACTTGCTGGAAGGCCTCGATGCCAAACTGCCGCAAACTGCCGATGGTGGCCCGTCCAACGGGAACGACGTCGTGCAAGCTGGCCAATGTATCCTTCTCTCATCCTGATGGCGCCGCGCCCGTGCGCGCACCCAACCGCGCGAAGTAGCATAGCCATGCCGCGCTGCGGGTGCGCAGGCCCGATCCCGGTCCCGGCCCAACCTGGCGGAACATGGTTACGGACCCTCCTTAAGGGTCCCCAAGAGGGGGTCCGTATCTGCTCTCCAACAAGGACACGCCGGAGCCAGGAGCGAGTACACTTCGTGGTTACTCGATGCGTAGAGGGGGGAAGGTTCCACCACGGCGAGCGCGCATGATCTGGGACCGGTGGCCGCGTGGCCTGAAGGCGCCCATCGCATCGTCACCATCGATGGCGTACAGATCGGCGTGTTCAACGTGCGCGGCGCGTTCTACGCCCTCCCCAACTATTGCTTCCACCAAGGTGGCCCGCTAGCCGAAGGCAAGGTGGGCGCCACCGTTCAGGCCACCAGCGCCACCGATTGGACCCCGCAGTGGACCAAGGATGGCGAGATTGTGGTGTGCCCCTGGCACGGCATGGAATACGACGTCACCACCGGCCAGTGTCTGGCGCGCAAGCGGGGCCGGCTGCGCCGCTATCCGGTGCGCGTCGAGCAGGGCCAGGTCGTGCTCATTGCCTGAAGACCTGGCCGTTCGCAACGCACATCTCGATGATCGCGGCACCGTGTTCGTGAAGTGCCAGCGGTGTGACAGCACCTTCTGGCTGCCCAACGCTAGCGATACGGTGCCGGAACACGGCCGCTGGGACCGCGCAGCCGGCGCGCTGCTGCCAGATGCCGCTGCCTGCCCTGGTGGTGGCGCACCTGGTCACTGGTTGGGCGACGACCCCGACGGCTTCCCTATACAGCGTGTGTTGGGGCCGCGTAGCGCGCCGGCACTGCAATCTTGGGGAACACCGTCAGCGCGTTCAGCCCCATGAGCTTGCGCTTAGCCTCGTCGGCGATGGGCAACTGGAAGGCGATGCGCGGGTGGTCAAAGTCGTGATGCGGCCAGTCGGAAGCAAACAGCGTGGTGTTTTCGCCACTGTAAATGCGGATGAGGTCGACTAGGTCCTGGTTGCGTTGCGGTTCCTCGATGGGTTGGGTAGCAAAGTACATCCGCTGAATGTAGGCGCTGGGCAAGTCGTCGTAGAACGGCCAAGCGCGGCGGTTCTCGGTGTATTCCTTGTCCAGCCGCATGCGCAAGAACGGCACCCAGGTGAGCCCGGCCTCTGTGAATAAGATGCGCAGCTTGGGGAACCGCACCGGTACGGCGTTCTCCATAAAGCTCATGACGTTGGCCATCATCGCGAACACGTGCGACAGGGTGTGCGCGGTGATCGGCCCGCTGAACTGCTCGACGTTGAACGGGAAACCCCAGGAACTGCCCGACACAGAGTGCAGCGCCACCGGCAAGTTGGCAGCTTCGGCTGCCGCCAGGATGGGGAAGTAGCGCGGGTGGCCCCAGGTTGGGTACACCTGGCAGGTGGGCAGGAACACGGCGACAAAGCGCGGGTGTCCCGCCCAGCGCTCGATCTCGCGCACCGCCTCCACCGGGGCCTGATGCACCGCGATAATCACGCCATACAAGTCGTTGCCGTCGGCCACCCACCGCTCGGCGATCCAGCGATGGTAGGCACGTGCCAGCGCAGCGGCGTAGGCGGGATTGGGCAGCGCCGCGATCTTGAGCAGGAAGTCGGGGAAGATCACCGCGGCGTCGATGGCAAAGGTGTCGAGTTCTCGCCGCATCTGGGCGGCGTTCCACACGATCTCCTCGCGAGAGCGCAGGTTGGGCAACGCCGCGCCGGGGAGCGGGCCGCCAGCGCCGGGAGCAAAGGTGGGGACGTCGAGGTAACGGCGCGGGATGCGTGCCGCGTTTTCCACCGCTGGCCGCCAGGACGGGTCGGTAAAGGGCGCGAGTTCGGCGGGC
>JANWJO010000219.1 GCA_025449435.1 Chloroflexota bacterium
GGTCGGTCCCCGCTACGGCGCGCGGGTGCGCGAGATCACCGCCGCGCTTGCGGCTGGCCCGGTGACCGTCCACAGCGACGGGCATGTGACCGCTGGAGCATTTTCACTCGCTCCTGATGAGGTGAACCTCCTAGCGCAACCGCGCGCTGGGCTGGCGGTAGCCGAGGCAGGCGGGTGCGTGGTGGCACTGGATACCACCATCACTCCTGACCTGGAGCTCGAAGCCCGCGCGCGCGACATCGTGCGCAGGGTACAGATGGTGCGCAAGGATGCGGGCCTGGCCTTGCAAGACCATATTGTGCTCACCTGGCACGGCTCGGCTGGAGTGACGAGTGCCTTCGAGGAGTTTGACGACTATATTCGCCAGGAAACGCTGGCAGACCACGTGGAGGAGGGTGCGGCGAGCACTGGGCACCACTGGCAGGGCACACTCGGCAATGAAGATCTCACGTTGACGGTCGAGCGTGTCAACAGCGAAGCCTAGCGGACCTTCCACCGTACCATCTGGGCTGGTCCACTGACCAGCCCAGATGGTACTAGCTTTTGTCAAGATGGAACTTGGCACTTACAATCGCTGGCTACGTCTTGTCCATCCGAGGGGATTTGCCGGTGCCGAGTACGCAAAGGCCGGAGATTGCGCGCCATGCCATTGCGCGGGTGCGTAGCGGCCTCCAACTGATCCATGGGGTGTACCACCGGCCCCAGGTGAAGATTGCCGGCGACCGGCGCCCAGGCGTGCTGTTCCTCCACGATCTCATGGGCTCGAAGGACCAGCCGCACCGGCTGCTGCGCACCGCCGCCGACAACGTGGCCGCTGCCGGCGGGGTGGCCTTGCGCGTCGATCTGCGCGGTCGCGGCGACAGCCATGGGCAGAGCATCGACGTCACCCCGAGCAATGATATCAAGGACACCTATGTGAGCCTGTATGCCCTGGCCGCCGAGCCCGATGTAGCTCCCAACAGCCTGGCGCTCGTGGGCCTAGGGTGGGGTGGCACGGTAGCTGCGTGCGTCGCTAAGGGTGACCAGCGGGTGAAAGCGGTCGTCCTGTGGTCGTCCCTACCAGTCGACCTCGAATGGCACCCGGAGTTTTTGGAATACGAAGGCCGGTTAGCCGCCAATGTAGGTGGCTGCTTGTTGGGAAGCCAGTTTTACGACGAGCTCCGGCACATCCGCCCGCTGGAAGCCCTCGTGGCTTCTAGGGCCAAGGTACTCGTGGTGCGAGGTGAGTTCGACACACATAACACCCTGTCGCAAGTGCAGGCGGTGGAACGCCAACTCAGCAGTGCTGGCCTGGAGTACACCATCCTGCACATTCCCGGTGCCGACCACCGGTTCACGCCGCCCACGGCTCAGCGCGACGCCATCGAGAAGATCGTTGCTTGGTTGCACGCCGAACTGTCATTCCCACCAGCGCCTCCGATACCTGCGGAGTTGCCGCGCGTGACCGACCTCAGTTTTTAGGGCATGTTGGCGCGGCTGGTGTTCGCCAGCGTGCCTGCATCGGGATCGATCTGTTGGATGACGGCAATCGCTTGGTCGTGCAACGTGCTCGCTTGCTGGATGCTGGCAGTACTCTTGTTCATGAGGTCTTGCACAGCCGGTGAAATGCTGGCGCTAGCCTGGGCTCCGCCGGGCAAGCGCATGGCTGTTTCTACCTGCGCTTCGTAGCGCCAGGCCGCTTCGGCCGACGCATAGCTCTGGTCCAGGTCTTGGCGTGCGGGCAGCAGTTCGCCGGTGGCACCTAAGGCGCTGATGGCACGTTGTGCCGCCACGGCCATGCGGATGCCGTCGGCTGGCTGGCTCACCGAGCCGTGCGCTCGCCAGGGCAACGTTGCCACGGTGGTCGTATCGGGCGTGAACTGGTGCAACGCGGTTTGAATCGATGAGGGGTCGGTCACCGCACCGTACTGGGCATCGACCGCTTCATACTGCGGCGCGAGTTGGGTGGCCAGTGCCGGTGAGGCGATCGCTGCGTTGAACAATGGCGAGCGCGCGGCAAGAGCTAGCACGACGGCACATCCCCCCACAAGCATAATGGCTAGGAGCCGTCTCACGTCGCGATCCGCCAGACGTGCGCGCTGGACCTCATGTTCGGTAGTATTGCATGGGCACTTACGTGCCCGCGGTGTCAGGAAGGGCGTTTACCGGCCGGTGTTTCACCCCGATCCCCTCCCCAGCGCGCCACCAGATCTGCTGCAAGCCAGTTCGCTCCCTGGTATTCATCTGCTCGCGCGGGGCAAAGTGCGCGACGTGTATGACGTGGACGGCCAGGTGGTGCTGGTGGCTACGGACCGCGTCTCCGCCTTCGACGTGGTGATGCCCAACCCTATTCCGTACAAGGGCTACGTACTCACCCAACTGTCGGCGTTCTGGTTTGATCTGCTCAAAGATGCGCAAGCCAACCATGTCGTCACCACACAGGTGAGCGCGTTTCCCTCGGTGCTCGCACCATTCGCCGGCCTACTTGCCGGCCGCTCCATGCTGTGCCGCAAAGCGGAACGCATCGATATCGAGTGCGTGGCGCGCGGCTATCTCACCGGGTCCGCTTGGGATGAATACAAAGCGCACGGCACCATACACGGCGCTCCCATGCCAGCCGGGTGGCAAGAGAACCAGCAGCTCGACCCTCCGTTGTTCACACCTACTACCAAAGCGGCATCCGGACATGACGTGCCGCTCAGCCACGAGCAATTTGTCCAACGGGCGGGGGAATCGCTCGCTGGCCGTCTCGCCGCTACTACGGTCCGCCTGTATCAGCAGGCGTCGGAGTATGCTGCGACGCGCGGCATCTTGATCGCCGATACCAAACTGGAGTTTGGCCTCATCGATGGCACGCTCACCTGGATCGACGAGGCATTCACGCCGGACTCCTCGCGCTTTTGGGCTGCCGAAGACTACCGCCTGGGTGCAACTATCCCCAGTTTAGACAAGCAGTTCTTGCGCAACTACCTGATCGAGTTGGGCTGGCGGCGCGAGCCACCCGCACCGGATCTGCCTGTGGGCGTCGTAGAGCAAACGAGTAAGCGCTACCTCGATATCTTCACCAGATTGACGGGAGTCCATGGACCTGCTGCCGTTTATCACGAGCGACGACTCCCACGTGCAGGCGCTCCTGCGGCAGCATGCAATCAGCCTCACGGTGAGCGAGGCAAGGCAAGTGGTGCAGTTGATTGGGCGCGACCCCACGCTCACCGAGTTGCACATCTTCAACACCCAGTGGAGCGAACACTGTTCGTACAAGAGCAGCCGCCAGCACCTGCGCACACTCCCCACAGCTGCGCCGTGGGTCATCCAGGGTCCACAAGAAGATGCGGGCATCGTCGAATTCTGCGAGTGGGACGGCAAGCAGTGGGGCATCGTGTTTGGGCACGAGTCGCACAACCATCCCTCACAAGTGGTTCCCTATGAGGGGGCTGCCACTGGCATTGGCGGCATCATCCGCGATGTACTGTGCATGGGCGCGCACGTGATCGCCGTAGCCGACGCGTTGCGTTTTGGTGATGCCACTGGCCCGGCGGCGGAATCGGTCCGTTACATCGCCGGTGGCGTCGTTGATGGCGGGGCTGGCTAAGGCAACGCGGTCGGCGTGCCCAACATCGCCGGCGATGTGTATTGGGATGCGGACTACGACGCTAACTGCCTGGTTAATGTCGTGTGCCTTGGTCTGGTGTCCACCGACGGCATCATCCACAGCCGGGTCCCGACTGGTGCAGCCGGATGGGACGTGGTGCTCATCGGCAAAGCGACCGACCATAGCGGCTTTGGCGGCGCGGCGTTTTCTTCCGGAACCTTGAGTGCCGACGATGCCGATGCGCAGAAAGGTGCGGTGCAGGTTCCCGACCCCTTTCTCAAGTCGGTGATCATCCGCGCCACGGAGGCGGTGTTCGCCGAGTTACGAAGGCGCAAGTTGGAAGTTGGCTTCAAGGATCTCGGCGCTGGCGGTATCTCCTGCGCATCGTCCGAGATGGGCGCCGATGGCGGCGTGGGCATCGCCATTGACCTCGACGCCGTGCCGTTGGGCATGGAGGGGCTCGCGCCGCACGTGATCTCCTGCGCGGAAACGCAGGAACGCCTGCTGTGGATCGTTCCACCGGAGTTTACACCTCGGTTGCTCGCCATCTACAACGACGAGTTCGACCTGCCCGGGGCAGCAGAGGGGGCGCAAGCGGCGGTCATCGGCACGACCAGCGCTGGTGGCCGGTACACACTGTCGCACCACGGCCAGGCGGTGTGCGATGTGCCGATCGAGGTGGTGACGCGCGGCATCCGCTACAACCGTGAGGGCCGTCCGCCAGCAGCCATCGTGCTAGGCAGTCCGCCCGCGCAGCCTGCCAGCTTGCACGATGTGGCCCTGCGTGTACTCGGGCATCCCAACGTGGCGTCGCGCTGGGCGGTGTTCAGCCGCTACGACCAGGAGGTCCAAGGGTCTACCGTGCTGCGCCCCGGTGAGGCTGACGCTGGCCTGATCGCGCCGTTGCCCGGCTGCACCGCGGCGGTGGCGCTGAGCACCGACTGTGTGCCGCGTTATTGCCGGCTCGACCCGTACCTAGGAGCACAACTGGCCGTGGCGGAGGCCGCACGCAACGTTGCCACCACCGGCGCGCAACCTAGGGCGCTGACCGACTGCTTGAATATGGGCAATCCGGAAGACCCACACGCCTTCTGGCAGTTCACCGAGGCCGTGCGGGGAATCGCCGACGCCGCCCGCGCGTTAGGTCCGCAAGGCATCAGCGGGCCGCCGCTGCCCATCATTTCCGGCAACGTGAGCTTTTACAACCAATCGAGCACTGGCCGGGCCATCCCGCCTACGCCGATCATTGCGTGTGTGGGTGTGATCGACGATTGCACACGCGCGCTGGGGATGCAAGTCGTAGCTCCGCACGCCACCCTGGTGCTCCTCGGCAATCCGCGCACCGGCCTGGGGGGTAGCGTGTCCCTGGATGTGTTGGGGGCTCCCCCCGTGGCGCTACCGCCGCCGGACCTAGAAGCGGAGCAACGGGCGAACGCGCTGCTACCGGAGCTGGCGCGCGATTGCCTGCTACTCGCAGCCCACGACGTGAGCGACGGCGGGCTGCTCGCCTGCCTGGCAGAAATGCTGCTGGGCAAGGATGGCGACGGCCGTGCTGGCCTGACGGTACAGCTCGATGGCTTGGCGGAGCGTGCCGACGTGGCCCTGTTCTCCGAAGATGGTGCTATCGCCGTGGCGGTTGCGCCAGCGCTGCTGGAAACCGTGCTGGCGCGAGCGAAGGAGCGGAGGGTGACAGCTCACGTGCTCGGTACCGTCGATACCGGCGCGAGCCGGCTGCGCGCCGTGTTCGCTGGCCAGGTGGTGCTCGATGTTCCGCTCACTGACGTATCAAGTGCCTGGCGTGGCGCGGTGCCGGAGATACTGGCGTGAGCGGGACGATAGCGGTCGTGCTGTTCCCCGGCACCAACTGTGAGGATGAGACCGTACGTGCCGTCCAAGCCGCTGGCCTGGAGGCTCGCTTGGTGCGCTGGAACGAGCGCATTGCCCAGGCGGACTTCGCTGGGTTTGTACTCCCGGGCGGGTGGTCGTACGAAGACCGTGTACGGGCCGGCGCCATCGCGGCGCACGAGCACATCGTGGAGCAAGTGGCTGCCGCGGCGCAGGCTGGCAAGCCCGTGCTGGGCATCTGCAACGGTGCACAGGTGCTTGTAGAGACTGGCTTGGTGCCCGGATACGCCGGGGCGCCTGCTGTGGCCCTGGCGGCGAACTCCTGGGGCTATCGCTGCCTATGGGTACACATGAAGCTGTCGGTACAGCCGCAGCGCTCCCTGTTCACCCAGGCGTTTGACGCTGATGAGGTCGTATCGCTGCCCATCGCCCACGGTGAGGGACGGTTCACCTCGGCCTCGGCAGAGGTGCTCACCAGACTCAAAGCGGATAAGCAGATCCCGTTCGTGTATTGCGACGCCGGTGGCGCAGCGGCGACGGCGTTCCCAGTCAATCCCAACGGCTCGGTGTTTGGCGCGGCGGCATTGTGCAACGCGGCGGGTAACGTGCTCGCGCTCATGCCCCACCCCGAGCGCGCGAGCTGGTGGTGGCAGCACCCGCCCACCAATCGCCCGCCGTGGCTGCGCGCGCATGCGGATCGGCAGCGTTCCATGGCGCCAGCACACGGCATTTTCCGTTCGATGGCCATGAGTATCGCCAGGCAGCGCGCGTGAGTGCGGCGTTGCCGACCGCTGTCCAGATCACAATCGCCGTCCGTCTGATCATCCCTGACACCGCGGCGATTACCGCGCGCCGGGCCCTCACCCGTGCGGGACTAGCTACGCTGGATGGGCTGGCACGCGAGGTGTGCTGGACTGTGACGAGCAGGGAATTGAGCGCGGAAGCCTGCGCCCAACGCTTGATGAACGTTGATGTGATCGTGAATCGCAATAAGCACCGCGCCCGCTGGTGGCTGGGAGCTCTGGAACAGGCGCCGCTATTGCCCGGGGAACGCGACGGGCAACGCACGGCACTGCTGTTGGTAGAATCGTACGAAGCCGCTGAAGTGCCCTGGCTGCAGCACATCTTGTCCGAGCGCCTGCGTCTGGCTGGTGTCAATGTTGAGCGACAAGCCACGCTGTGGCACGTGCGTGCGCTCGCCGGTACCAGTGCTAGCGAAGTAGCCATGCAGGCTGCGTCGGCCTTACTCGCTAACCCCCATGCGCAACGAGCGAGCCTATTCGGGGAGGTCCTAGCCAGTATGGGCGGGGCAAATTCGTCCAATTGACCTAGTCGGGTCACCGTCCATACTATGCGACAAGAAGTGTTGCTTGCTGGCACGGCGTCGGAAGCCTACTCCGCTGGCTAGCACCGACGCCTAGCCAGCTTTGGCCGGGTGTGAAGCCAGGCGCCAGCGTTGCTGGGCGGGGAGTGCGTCCGCTGGTCTCAGCGGGTGAGGTAGGGCAAGCCGATGGTGCAGGTACAGCTGTCAACCCTCCAGGCGGATGTGCGTGAAGCCATTGACGGCGAGGATTTTGAGCGCGCCGCCGCTGGTGTGTTGCGCGGTCTGCGGCGCTACCCGCGTTGGGTAGAAGGCTACTGGATGCTCGGCAGGATTCTAGTGGACCAGGACCACGGTCCCGAAGCACAGAAATGCTTCGATGCTGTGGCTAGCGCGCTTCCCGACGATCCCCGTCCCTATCAAGGCTTAGCAGCAGTTGCGGAACAGACCGGCAACCACCAGCTCGCCTCGGCTGCGCTGTTTCGGTCGATGGAACTCGGCGAAACCAGTCAGTTGGTCCGGGGTGAGTACATCCGCATTCGCAAGGAATCGGGATCGCAAGCGGATGTAGTCACCACCTATGCCCGGCTGGCGCATTCTGAGTTGCTGTTGGGGCGGCTGGAGCGTGCCGATCACTGTGCAGAGAAGGCGCTGATCGAAGAGGATGGCCGGCTGGACATCTTGTTGCTGCGTTCGGTGGTACACATGCTCAACCACGATACGCAGTCGGCGTTGCGCTATTGCAACCTGGTCCTGGCCCAGAGCCCTGACTGCTTGAAGGCGCTCGCCATCGCCCGGTTTGTGTACCGCCATTCTGATCGTGACCACGCCGATCAGTTGGAAAAGGACCTCGACGCCCTCGACCCGGAGCGTCAGATGCTCGTCTGGCTGTATCGCCAGCTCAAAGGCCACGGCTACGACGTGAGCTGGCTGCCCACCACGCCGCGGGTCATCGTGTGGGACGAAGAAGAAGCCAAGGCTCAGGAGGCGGCAGCGGGGCAAAACAGCCTGGCCTCCCTCATCCCCGACCTGGAGCAGGTGTGGCCTGAGTGGCTCAAGCAGATGGAGTCGAGTAGCCCGGTGTCCGAACCGGTGGGCGCCATGGCGTCGGCGCAGGCCTCGGCAGAGGCCGATCTCCCCCCAGTGTCCTCTGGGCCGTCCTTCTTTGGGGACATCGATGCCCTCACGCGCGATTTTCAAGCGGCGGCGCCTGCCACGCCCACGTCGCCTTATGGGCGTCCCGCGCCAGTTGCCCCGCCCACCATGGGCAGCGGCAGCGCGGGCTCGCCGTGGGACACCGCGGCAGCTTCTCCGGCAGCTTCTCCGGCGGCTTCCGTGCAGGCGTTCGTTCCGGCGCCCGTCTCCCCTGCCATACCGAGCTACTTGCCGCCCAGCAGTGACGTGAGTTTTGGCCCGGCA
>JANWJO010000220.1 GCA_025449435.1 Chloroflexota bacterium
ATCAGTCATGGGGTTGCGGCTGTGCCCGCGTGGGTAGCGCACTTCGATTTCAGTACGCGAGCCGTCACGCTGCGTGATGCGCACACGGTTGGGGATGCCTTCCGGGTAGCCCCGATTGAGTTCAGCGTCCCGGTGCATCGTGGTGCCAGCCAGAAGCGTGTGCATGCGCGGATCGTGCAGCCAGTGGTCATCAAACTGGGTGACGGTTACATCGCCAGCGATCAGTGCCGCCGCGACACAGTAGGGCATGCTATGATCGGCCGTCTCGCGGCTCTTGGGAGCAAACTTCTCAGGGTCCCTGCCAATGATATCTACGGCAGCGTCAAAGCTATCGATGTCGATGTACAAGATCTGGGTGGGGTCGACCCGCTCGCGCAGTTGCAGCGCCGCGTCCACCGCACTCTGGGCGTGATATTCCACCGGCCAGTATTTAATGTGCGTCTGGTGAATCATCCAGTCATCGCCCGTGTGTCCGGCAAACGGTGGCAAGGAAAACCTGCCGGTGAGCTGCTTCCAGATGCCAAACTCACCCTCGAAGATCTGCCACGGCCCGGTGACTCCCTCCGCGGCGAGTTGCGCTGCGAACACACCGCCACGGCTGGCGGCTGCGAACGCGCAGCCCTTCCACATCGATAGCTCGCCGGACCGTGTTTGCCGGAGCGCAACATTCGGGGTGATGGCCAGCGCGAGGGCGTGACGCAGTTGCTCGGCGTCCAAACCAAGAAGCTTGCCCGCGAGCAGTGCCGCCGACATCGTGCCGTAGGTGGTGTGATCCCAGCCATGCGTACGCAAGCTGGCGGCATCGCACAGCCGGCACTGTATTTCATAACCCAAGACAATGGCTGCCAGAAACTGCTTACCGGTCGCACCCGCGATTTCAGCAGCGGCTAGCGCAGCGGCAATATTGTCGCTTGGATGTGCCGGCTCGAGCGACAGATAGGTGTCGTTGTAATCCAGGTAGCGAAATAGCACACCATTATGGAAAGCTGCAAGGTCGGGAGCCGTGCGCCCCGGCAGGCCAATGGCGGTGGCGCCAGGTGTCGCGGAGGTACGCCGGCACAGCGCACGTGCGGCCTTGCCAGGAGGGCAGTCGTAGGCGCCAAATGCCACGCCGATGCTATCCACCACCCGGCGCTTGGCCTCATACAGTGCCGCTTCGGGCACCGTGGCGAGGTCGATCCCAGCGACCCAGTGTGCTATGTCTTCGGCAAGTTCGGCCACTGCGTCACCCCTACAGCCCGTCCATCGCCCACGCGCGAGCATCGTAGCACGTGACGCACGGCCACGATCCCCAGGGATGGGAGCAGCCGGCTACCGCTCGACGGGTGCCTCGGCTGTCCGTGGGCGGAACAGAAAGCGTATGCCGGGGATGCGCTGCCAGGTGCTCCCCGAGCATCCAGCGTAGTGCTGAATGAAACGCTCCAGCGCATCTTTCCAGGTCACTTGCGATCCCGTTCGTTCGGCGAGTTCTTGCCTATAGGTGGCGAGGTGAACGAACACGTCGGCGGTGCGCTCGCTCGGAAAGCAGCGAGCCACTTTGGCGTCCTTGAGCGCCTTGGAAATCGGCGTATACACCTCGAACTGCCAGCGGCTGGCGGCCGCGTACAGCGGATTGCCGCTCAAGCCGCCCAAGCTGGCCTCACGCTCGGTAAGGTCCTCGGCGAACTCTCGAATGAGCGAAGCGATGGCCGGATAGTGGCCAACGCGCGTGGCGCCGATGCGCGTGAGTCCGGTAGCGCGCTCGAACTGCCGGCGCTCGGCGAAGACTTCGGCGCTCTCCTCGTCGCAAATGGGGAGGAATTCGGTGACGATGGCTTCGATGTCGGCTTGGTGGCGTTCCTTGGCCGCGGCCACACGGTGGTTGCCGTCGAGCACGTAGTAGTGGTACCCCAGCTTATACACGTCGATAGGGGGCAACGACAGCCCAGCCTCAATCGCCGCCATAATGTTGGCAAAGCGTTGCTCGTCACTGCGGCGGCGGGCCCGCCCGTGGGGACGGAAGTCGGCATTGAGTTCCCTGGCCCGCCCCACACTCCCCACAACGCGATTGACATCGATCATGCGTAGTCCCAGTGGCTTGGGTGCAACAGCACCCATGGCACGGGCATCGGCCTCAAAGCTGCGTACTTGCCCAGACGACACCACCGGCAAGCCGTCGTCGTGCGGTTGGGGCGTCGTAGGCACGAGCACCACAGGGCATGGTGCGAGCCGGATGAGGTCCTCAGGAATGCTGCCGGCCACCAGGCGAGCAATGCCGCTGCGCCCCTGGGCGGCGAGCAACAGGAGATCGGCGTTGACGGCGATGGCTTCCTCGGCGATGCTCCTCGCGATCGGACCAGCTATCACTCGGATCGACACTTCCAAGCCAGTGGCGCGAAGCCGGTTGGCGATGGTCTCCAGGTAGGCTTCAGCCTCCGCACGCTCGCTGAGGATGCTCGAGCGGTCCGCGGCTGTCGGACCAGGGACGCCGTCTGCGCCTTGTACACCAGGAATATCTGGTACGAGCACCCCGCCGGCGAGGACGTGGAGGAGCACGAGTTCGCTGCGAAAGGCGTGGGCCAGCGTCGCCGCGTGCGACAGCGCTTGTTCGCCGGTGCCTGTCCCATCAAGCGCGACCAGAATGCGCTTATACACCCGGCTTTCCCCTATTCCTCCACCACATGTGCGCGTCTGCTACCATTACGCTATGCTACCTGCTTCGTGCTATGGAAGCGCGCGGGTGCGTTCAGCGTTGGAAAGCCACCGTAATGGCTGACTGGCTGCCAGGCGTCGACGCCGACTTTAAATGGGTTGTGCCGGGCATCGCCGTGGGTGGACAGCCGAGCCGGCAGCAAACGCGCCGGTTGCCCTTGCATGGCTTCGACGCCATCCTATCGGTTCGCGCCGAGGACGACCCGGAGGATTGCCAGCGGGTCGCCGAGCGAGCTGGACTCAAGTACCAGCGTGTCGTAGTTGCCGATAGCATTGCCATCCCGCAAGAAGCCCTGGATGAAATCGTCAAGATCGCAGCCGGGTGGCGTGCGCAGGGCCTGTCCATCCTCGTCCACTGCCAGGCAGGCCGCCGGCGCGGGCCCATCGCTGTGGCCGCCATCTTAGTGAGCGAGGGGTGGTCGGCAAAGGCGGCACTGCACCGCGTGGCGGCAGCCAGAAAGCAATTTGGTCCCACACCCGACCAAGTAGCCTCTCTCAAACACTTCGCGCACCGGCACTGGCACCGGCACGTGATGAGTCGCATGCACAGCGGGTGGGCAGCGGCGTGGATGCAGTTTCCCCAGATGCGCGCGCATCGCTAACGAGGAGTCAGGCTGTCGTCGCATTTGCGTCGCCAGTGCCAGGGGCATGCTGCGAGATTTCCGCGTCAATCGGTTCCCCATTGAGCGCCAGGTTGGCCATGCGGTCGGCTATCGCGTTCCGTTCCCGCGGAACGTAGGTGAATCGCGGGTTGCCAGCCTTGGCGAGTAAGGTAAGAGCCTCGGCGTGCAACGCCTGCAAGCCGTGATCGCGCACGCGGTACTTCCCCTGCACCTGCATCACGACAAGTTGACTGTCCATGCAAATCTCGACCTGCCGAGCGGCATAGACTGCGAGCGCCCGCAACGCTAGTAATAGGGCTCGATACTCCGCCTGGTTATTCGTCAGCGTACCCAGAGTCTGACCAATGGTCCGGAATAGTTCACCGTCGCGGTACATAGCTATGCCAGCGGCTGCGGGCCCAGGGTTGCCGCGCGAGGCCCCATCGACGTGCACGATCCAGGACGGCTCGCTGGCAGCACCGTTCCGTGCGTCAGTGGGGGACATACAGCAGCCGGCCGCACGTTTCACAAGGAACCAGTGCCGTCCCCGGCCTCGCCTTGGCGAGAGTGGACGACGGCACGGTCACGTGGCACACGCCGCATTTAAGACCCTGCACCACCGACACCGCTCGCCCAGCCTTGGTCTGGCGAAGCCGCTCATACATCGACTTGGTGCCGGCAGTGAGGTACGCCTCACTCGCGACACGCTCGGCGCGCTTGGCGGCAGTAGCCGTTTCAAGCTCCTTCAAGGCCGACATATCGCCTTGTACTTGGTGCAGCCTCGTGGCCTTGGCTTGCGCAACATCGCGGTCGATCTGCTTGAGGCGCGCTGTGGCCGCCTCCACGTCTTCCATCTTGGCGATGAGTTCGTCGTCGAGGTCGAATCGCCGCTTGGTGTGCTGTTCTATCTCGTGTTGGGTTGCTGTGTAGTCGGCAGGTGTCTTGAGGCGACCGCTGGCGAGTCGGTCCTCACGCCGCTTTATCTCGGTCGCTTCAGACTGGCTACGACCTTCGAGGTCACGCTGCGCCAGTTGAGACTGCTGCAATGACGTGGCGACGCTGTTGCGGAGCGCGAGCAACTGCCGCAGCGCGGGGTCGTCGGCGATGCGGGCGCGCAGTTCACCAGCGCTCTTGACCAGCCGGTCGATCTCCGAATCAACTTCCTGGAGGGCCGCGAGGTCCGCCATGATCGTCATGCACCGCTCTCCTTGCCGAGCAGCATAACACGCTCGGACGCCGGGCCAGGCGCACGCTTACTCTGGTAGTACTCGGCGGAACCGCCCGAGAATAGCGCTTGGCTTGACGGCGAGTTGGATGTCACGCTGCTGCAACGATCCCGACGCGGTCGGGCGATTGCTCGACTGTAGTGCATGGACGGCGAGCGCGTATTGCCCGGCGCCGGCATACTCCTCGCCCAGGTCCTGCCAGGCCGGGGCGTTGGTAGGGTCTACCGTGACGGCGGCGTTTAACAACTCGATAGTCGGGCACGTGTTTGCCTGCTGTGCGGAGCAGGGGCGTGTAACAGCCAAACTTGCAGCGTTGGTCAGCGCCAGGCTGGCAAGCGGCCGGGCACAGAGCAAGGCAAGCGTGACAGCGCTCAGCACGACGCCGACCTGGAGCATCCGAAGCCTAGGCATAGGGGCGAGAGATTTTTCAGGGGCGATGGTGGCCCCACAGGTTTCTGCGCTCACGCGCTCGATGGCGATGAGCATCGCCACAGGTATCGCCACTATGAAGAATGTGCGCGGGTCGCCCCAGAAATAGGCATCGACGCTGCCGTGTATGGCCATGCCAGCGACCGCGCCCACCGAGGCAGCGGCAGCCCGGCGCAACGGCACCGAAAGGTCACGAGACCATACCCTCACGACCAGACGTGCCAGCGCACAGCTAAGAATAGCCAGCGCCGCAAGTCCTAGAAGGCCCGAGTCAAGCCAGGTTTGGAGCACGAAGTTGTGCGCGTGCGGGATGAAGCGCGTTTCGGGGGGCCAGCTAACGGCGGCGACCCGCAACGGGAAGGAGCCGGCGCCAATGCCGGTGAAGGCGTGGTCGGACAGCATGCGGCCGGCCATCTGCCAGATATACAACCGATCTGCACTGCTAAACCCTGTGGGTTCGGTGGAGAAAGCGAACGCGTAGCCGGTGATCCCACTGCGCAACACGGCTAGAAGCGCCACGATGGGCAGCGCAGATAGCCAGCGCGCACGCCCAGGTTTCCAAGCCAGAAACGCCGCAAGTGCAAAGGCGACGCCAACGTAGGCGCCGCGCGAAATGGTGACGGCCAGCGACACAAGTAGCCATATGAGCGCTATCCCAGCAACCAGGCGCATCCACCTGTGGTTGGTCTGGATCAACCAACCGAGCGCAAACGGTAAGACCATTACGAGTAATGCAGCCGTGGCATTCTGACTAAAGCCGAGGTCTGGCACGTGCGGCAGGCGTTCGAACAAGGCGTAGTACGGCTCGTTCCAGGTGGTGATCTTGGCGGTGGAAGGGTCTACTTGGACGGCGCTAGCGAGTGCAACGCCGCAGGCGGCCAGCACGAAGAGCGGCTGCACGGCGACAATCCGATGTTCGCTGCTCCATAAGTGAATCAGCAGCAGCGCTAAGGCAACCGCTCCAGCCACGCCCGCTAGCGACGTCAGCGACGTCTGGAGGTTTGGCGTAACGCTCAAGCCAAGGAGTGTGCCGAGCAAGAGCAGCGTTGCGGCAGCTCCATACACACTGCGCCACCGCCCTCGTCGGAGTGCCACAGCCAGCACTGGGATGCTGACCACCACACCGGCCAGCGGCGACACCACCAGCACGGCAGGCAACGCGTACGCGGCGACCAGGAGTCCACTGGGCTCGGCATGACTAGCGATACCTACGTACCAGCCTAGCCAGGCTGGCAGGCGGATTCCCGGTAGCCGGGTGATGTCCGTTGCCGTCTACCGTTCAGCCGCGGGCGCTACGGCCGGGTGATGCTGTGGAAGGGCGCCCAGGCGCGAAGCGGTGCCAGCCATCGCCAGCAGGATCGCTATGAGGGCAACCGTGCCGTGGACGTACAAGTCGTCGAAAAAGTTGTGAACCGACAAGGTGACCAACATGCCAAGCGCCCCAAAAATGATAGCCCGGAGGAAGCGATCATGTACCGAGACGCTCCAGCGCCAGAGGAGCCGCAAGGTAACACCGAGGAACACCAGGTACGAAGCGAGCCCGACCACACCCGTCTCAACGGCTTGGTTCAGGTAGTAATCGTGCGCGTGGGACAGCTCTTGATTCCAGCCCGGGAGGGCGTACAGGGGATACTGCAAGCCAAAGTTGCCCATGCCAACACCGAGCAACCAGTGATCTGTGAACATGTTGTAGCCTGCGATCCAGAAGGCCAGCCGCTGGGCTGCGGAAAACGTCTGCGGCGTGGGATGCAGCACGTCAACGTTGGCTATATCTAAGGCGCTAACGATTGAGGTGACGAGCGACGCTGGCGCCAGGTTGAGCGCGAACAACCAGGCAATACAAATCGCGAATGCCAGCCCAAATCCCACGACGGTGCGCGTCCGCGGACCGCCGCGATCCAGCAACACGACTGCAGTAACCCCGAGTGCCAGCCAGGCTCCCCGGGAAAGTGACACGACTATAGCCGCGAGGATGGCCAGCGCCACCAAACCGAGCACCTGGCGGGTCCGGCCGAACTGGACCGCGACTGCCACGGCAACCGTAAGGACGATGACCATGTTCAGGTAGCCCGCGAACGGGTTGGGCTGGCCAAACGTGCCGTACGCACGCAGAAAGATGTTGTGAATGAGGAAGCTCGGCGGACCACGCCGCGTGACGAACTGCGCCAGGCCGATGAGCGCCTCCGCGAGGCCCGAAGCGATAATGAACCCGGTGGCAATCTGCAATTCCCTACGCGACCTGAGGAGATTGGCCGCCAGCACGTAGACGATAACCAGCTCTGCCCACTTGACGAGTTCCTTGAACCCCCACACCAACGAGCTATTCTCGGGCGGCTCCGCCAGGATCGACAGAAAGCTCGCCACGATACCGAGGACAAACAGCAGCATCGCCGGCAGTAACGGTAGCGACGCTCCGCCACGCTTACGCTCAACGCACACCCGAGCTAGCCAGGCGAGCGCGGTGACACCAACCAGCAGTTCCGTGACGCTGGCCGGAAACGGACCGAGGTCAAAACTACGCAGCGACTGGAATGGCACTGAGGGAATCAGCAAATACACGCCCATTTGTGGGTGCATAAAAATGGCTACGGCGACTACTGCGCCGGCCACCACCGCAAGAGCTACGAAGGGTGAGGTCGTGGCGACGACCAGCGCGATGAATACCGCGACAACCGCGCCGCCTACCCACGTCAGGAGGGTCATCGGGAGCTGGGCCGCTGGCTGATGCGCTTTTGCTACATGCACGCCGCCAGTATAACCACCGCCTGCCCCCGAGTGGCTGGTGTTGCTTTCGCACCTCACGATCATCATGACGGCGCGTTTCGCGGTAAGCTACAGCCGCACCGGACACCTGGGCAGCTCTTGCCGGTGGGTTTTGAGGAGACCTGTCGTGACATACGTGATTACCGAGACGTGCGTCGACCTGAAGGACGCATCGTGCGTAGAGGTTTGCCCGGTCAACTGTATCTATAGTACTGACGACGACCGACTGTACTACATCTCTCCGGATGAGTGCATTGATTGCGGCGCGTGCGAGCCCGAGTGTCCCGTCACGGCCATCTTTAGTGAAGACGCCGTGCCGAGCGACCAGGAAGCCTGGACCAAGATCAACGCCGTGTGGTTTGAGAACAAAGAGGAAGCCCGCCAGGAAGTCGACAAGCTCAAGCCCGACCGCACGCCGGCCGAGGCGCACTAAGGGAGCAGGTAGAACCTGGCACATACCCTTGCCAGGACCTCGAAGGCGGGAGGATCACCTCCCGCCTTTTTGTGCGCGTGTGCGCCTGCCTAGCCGTGAACGATGAGACTATCCAGGTAGTGCTTGCCCATCACGAAGCCGTGTTCACGCCCGACACTGCCGTCTTCGTGTTCAATAGAGAGCGGTCCGTCGTAGCCAATGCTGCGCAAGCGCCCGATGAACGGTCCCCAGGCCACTTGCCCAGTGCCGGGGATGGTGTAGCGCCACCAGCCGTTTCCCAGCCAGCCGATTAGCCGTCGCAAGCCTTCACGCACCTCGCAGTCTTTGGCGTGGACATAGAAGATGCGCGACGCGTAACGGTTCACGCCTTCGATGTAATCGATCCCCTGCCACAAGAGATGCGAGGGGTCGTAGTTGAGCCCGAAGCTGGGGTGTGGCACTGCTTCGAACATCGCGTCGAAGGTATCGAAACCCTGCAAGTTGGTGGCAAACCAGTTTTCTAGGGCGATCTTGACGTGTTTGCTCGCGGCGTACTCCGCCAGGGGACCGTACACCGCAGGCGCATCCTCCTTGATCGTGCGCAGCTTGTCTTTTCCTGGCAGTGCCATACCGCCGAGCGTACACACCACACCCAGCCCGAGCGCGGCCGCCGTATCGATGGTGAGGCGCAAATAGGCGTTGATCGCCGCCCGCCGCTCTGGGTCCGGGTCGAGTTGGTTAGCGTAGTAGGAGAGCGTGGTAACAGCGGTGCCGGCCGACTTGCAGGCGCGCTCAAGATCAGCGATGCCGCTGCCTTGCAGGAGAGTGCGTACGTCGCAGTGCTGGCTGCCAGGACCAACAGCCACCTCTAGGGACCCGAAGTGATGTTGCCCTGCCCAACGGACCACATCGAGCAACGGCTCCTTGCCATACGGTGCGGTGAGCATGCCTACTTGCATTGTTTACTTTCCTTCCCCGAGTGCGGGAGCGCCAACCTAAAGCCAGACTACGATTGAACCACCTGTTGCCACCGCTGGCTGGCACACGCATTGTCGACGGCGTCGAGCACGCGCTGCACTTGCAGCCCGTCGCGGAATGTCGGATGCACGTCGGTGCCGCTGGCGATCGCCGCCATCAGGTCGCGCACTTCATGCGTGAACGTGTGCTCCCAGCCAATAATATGTCCAGCCGGCCACCAGGCTCCGACATAGGGGTGGCCGCCATCCGTGATCATTACGCTGCGAAAGCCCTGCTCGGTCGATGGCGCCGTGAGGTCCAGGAACTCGAGTTCGTTGAGCCGTTCCAGGTTGAAGCGAATGCTCCCCTTGCTCCCATTGATCTCGAACGTGTTGGAGTTCTTACTACCACCGGCGAACCGCGAGACCTCAAAGGTGCCCAGAGCGCCATTGGCAAAGCGCGCCACGAACGCCGCCGCGTCTTCAACGGTGACCTTCCCCCGCTGGTGCGATGCCTGTGCGCCCAGCCCGGCGTCGCTCCCAGCCGAGATGGGGCGCTCCTTGATAAACGTCTCGGCGATGCCCGTGACGGTGGTCAAGTCGCCCACCAAGAACTGGGCGAGGTCGATGATGTGCGCACCCAAATCACCCATGGGCCCAGACCCGGCTTGTGCCTTGTCGAGGCGCCACACCAGCGGGAAGTTAGGGTCCATGATCCAGTCTTGCAAATAGCGAGCACGGAAGTGGTACACGCGCCCGATGCGCCCCTCGTCGATGAGTTGGCGCGCGTAGGCGATAGCCGGCACTCGCCGGTAGTTAAACGCGACCATATTGCGCACGCCCGCTTGCTCGACGGCTGCCACCATGGCCTCAGCTTCTGGCACCGTGTTGGCGAGCGGCTTTTCGCAGAACACGTGCTTGCCGGCCCTAGCCGCGGCGATGGCGATCTCGGCGTGGGAGTCACCCGGAGTGGCGATGTCTACCAGGTCGATGTCCGGTCGCTCGATCACTCGATGCCAGTCGTTGGCGGTTTCCTGCCAGCCAAACTGTGCCGCAGCGGCCGACACGCCGCCAGCGTCGCGCCCCACGAGCACCTTCATCACGGGGACGGCGGTCAGATCAGGGAAGAAATGCGCTACCTGACGGTAGGCGTTGCTATGCGACTTTCCCATGAACTTGTAGCCGATGAGCGCGACGTTGACGTGGCGGGCCATGCGTGTGGCTCCTGTCTGGGCGGGCGTTGCGGCCACCCGTGTAGCACGAGTAAGGAAGGGCCCCCTCCCCCAGCCCCTCCCCGTGCCCTTACTTTTACCCACAGTTCCATTGAGCGGTCTGCGACGGTTGACCCCACGCCGGGTGCATGCCCCGGGTGCCCTTTGGGCGAGCATCCGGCATGGGGTTGTGACCGGCCTATCAGGCAAGCGGCCCGCAATGATGTGGGCAAAAGCAAGCCCCCTGCCGGGGAGGAGAGTTGGTACGACCCTTAGCGCGTTACCCGCGCACGACCTTGACTGGCTTGCCGGAGGCTGCGGACTTCCACGCTGCCTCGGTCAGTTCGATAACGCGCAACCCGCAGGTGGCGGGCGCATCAATTGGCTTGCCATACGCGATGGCCTCTACCCAATTCTTGTCGGGATCCGATCCAGCCGGCAGTGCTTCCTTGGCTACCTCTTCAGGCCGCTCGGCGCCGTTGGGCGCCCAGAACAGCCGGCCCTGGCGCAAGTACACGCTACCCTTGCTCCCGACGATGGTGACGTCCTCCCACCACACCGGCGCGTTGCCGATAACCGTGATGGTGCCGCGCGCACCGTTGGTGAACTTGACCCAAGCGCCCGTGTTGATGTCGACCTCGGCGTCAAAGTTCTCGGTGGTCGCGGATACAACATCGGCTTCCAAGCCGGTGATCCACAGCATCACGTCGAGCATGTGGCTACCGGAGTCGTTGAGCTGGCCACCGCCAGAGAGCGCAAGGTTCTGCCGCCAGGTGCCGCGCGTACCCTGCAACCATCCCTGCGTAAGAAACACGGCGACGTATTCCACCGTGCCCACCGCGCCGGTATCGATCTGCTGCTTGATCCAACGCCAACCTGGCTCGGAGTGACGCTGGTAGGAGATGCCAAACGTCTTGCCGGTCCGCTCGATCGTTTTGATTAACTGGTGTGCATCTGCCACCGTACATACCATCGGCTTTTCGGACAGCACGTGCAACCCTGCTTCCATGCTATCGGTGGCTTGCTGGAAGTGCTGCGTATGCGGCGTGTGCAGTTGTACGCCGTCCATGGCAATGCCCGACCTCAACAGCGCGTGGTAATCGGTGAACTGTGGTACGCTCGCCAGTCCGGGGAAGCGGTCGACCATTCGCTGGATGCTTGCAGCCGATGGGTCGCACAGGGCCACGATTTTCGCCTCGGGTACCTTGGCCAGGCGCTGGACGTGCCACTGTGCAATGCCACCGCAGCCGATAAATCCGATGCGCACCACCGGTTGAGTAGGTGTGGACAACAGGAAACTCCTCGATATGTGTTCAACGTGCACCGGGCCGCCCAGCGCCGCGCCAGTATACACAGGGGATATTGAAACGCGGCGCCGAGGTCGCTAGTCTTGGAGTTGACGGCCAACTTCCCAATGGTGCCCGAACGGATCGACAATCCGGCCAGCACGCCAGCCATATTCATTGGCCACGGGAGCAACTTGCTGCGCTCCGGCGGCTACCGCTCGGGCACACACGGCGGCCGGGTCGGCAACGATAAGCAACAGCCGCACTGAGCAGCCGTGCAGCGTTTCCGGGCTGTAATTCTGGTGCTCCGGAGATTCATCAGCGACCCAGAACTCCGCGCTATCGACAGAAAGTTGGGCGACCACCGCTCCATCGTCGCTGTCCACACGAAACAGCACTGTAGCGTCAAAGGCTGCTTTATAGAAGTCCACTGCTCGTGCACCGTTGCGCACGTTGAGTGTGGCAGTAAAGGAGGTGCGAAAGGGAGGGCTCGCTGGATCGGCAATCACAGCGCTTCGACCTTTCTCGCGGCGATGCTTCGACGTGCCGCGCCATCACCATAAGAAGGGAAGAGAGGAGCGATTGCACCTTGACGGAGAAGGTACTGCCGGTATTAGTCCTCGAGCCCAGGAATAACGTCGATGATCATCGTCCCGGTCTCGATATTAATGTCCTTCACAACATCCTTGATGGCGGGGATGAGCAGTTCCCGCTGCTGGTGCTCCACTACATAGATGTCGTTGGCTGGGCGGTCGAGCACGTCACGCACGACGCCGTAATGCTCGCCAGTGGTGGTATACACCTGGAGCCCAACGATCTGGTAGGTGTAGAACCGGCCATCGGGCAACGGCGTGGCATCCTGTGCGGCGATGAAGAGTTCCTTGCCGCGCAGGCCCTCAGCGCCTTCTACGGTATCGACGCCCTTGACGCGGATAATGGCCTGCTGCTTCTGCATGCGTAACGCGGCAATGCGCAGTTCAACGCGGTCATCACCCATGTACACCGTACGCTTGGTGAGCCGTTCGGGGAACTCGGTGTGCAAGAATAGGTGCATCTCGCCGCGAACGCCGAATGGGCTGGTGATCCGGCCGACCGAGAGCCAGCGCGGGACCGGCATCGGCCTACACAATCTCCAGCAAGGCGCGGCGCTGCTCGCGGGTGGATGCGATCTTGAGCAGCGTACGGATGGAACGTACCACGCGGCCATCCTTGCCGATGACCTTGCCCATGTCGTCCGGCGCTACCTTGAGTTCGATGATCAGCGCCGATGGGCCCTCGACGGTCTTCACTTCGATCTGGTCAGGGTTCTCTACAACTCCCTTAGCGAGGTATTCGACCAACTCGGCGAGCGTAGTCGGCCCCTCGTAGGGTTCATCGTGCTCAATTTCTGGCGGTCGTTGTTCCTGGTCCATCACTAGCTGTCCGACTTGGCCGATTTTGGCGACTTCTTGGACTCGTGAATGGGTACCTGTACGAGCGCATGCTCAACGCCAGAATGCTTGAGGATGCGAGCCACGGCTTCGGTGGGTTGGGCGCCCTGATTGAGCCAGGCCAGCGCGCGGTCGGGGTTGACCTTTACGGTGCTGGGCTGCGTGAGCGGGTTGTAGAAGCCCAGAATCTCGAGGTGTGCGCCGTCGCGAGGGGCGCGCGCATCGGTCACCACGATGCGATAAAACGGGCGCTTATGCGCCCCCATGCGCGTGAGCCGGATTTTCACCATCGACTGTGTCCCTCTGTGCGCAGCCTCGCCGGGATACCGGCCGAGACGCCTTCTTCAGCTGCTTTGTCCGTCAAGTTGCCCAGTATACGTGATGGGCAGGCACGCGGCGTGCCCGCTGTACTGCAGGCGGACGGGTACTCCGTAGCAACGGCATCAACCGCCCAGTCACGCCCTTGCGCGATCCAGCTCACGTTTCGCTTGATACAAGTCGCTGGCCACTTGCAGATTCATCCAGAACTCCGGAGTCGTATCCAGGAGTTGCGCCAGGCGCAATGCAGTGCGCGCGGTCAGGCTGCGCCGGCCGCGAATCACCTCGATCAGGCGGTTCAGGGGTATGCTCATTCGTTGCGCTGCTTCCACCTGGGTGATACCAAGCGGCCGGAGAAATTCTTCGAGGAGGACCTCTCCCGGTGGCGTGGGCGGGCGATTTGTAGGAATCATTGTCATAGCCTCTGGTGGTAATCCTGGCAGATCACGTCGTAGGCGTTTCCGGCATCGAAACGAAATGTGACTCGGAATTGGTCGTTGACGCGAATGCTATGCCTGCCCACCAAGTCCCCCTTCAATGCTTCCAATCGATTGCCAGGCGGTGAGCGCAGATCACCTAGCGCGGTCGCAGCATTCACCATGTCGAGCTTCCTATGGATGACCTCCCAAATTTCTTGCGGGAATCGACGAGCGATCCGGCTGTCAATACCGTTGTATAGGTCCTCAGTTACCTGGTCGCCAAACGAACGAATCACCCTCTAAAGTTACTCGCTTCACGGTGAACCGTCAAAGCCAGCAAGGTTCTTGGTATCACTGCGTCCTATTGCCGCGGGTTCACAGTTAGGCCCAACGGAACGATCAATCCGCGCGGTCAGCGTGGCGTGCCCTGCGGTGGTACAGTGCGCGTGCTG
>JANWJO010000221.1 GCA_025449435.1 Chloroflexota bacterium
CATGCTGCTGACCGTGCTGGTATTCCGCTCATCGCGCTCATGGGTGTATTACGAGGGACAGCTTGAAGGTGGCAAGCGCTGATGGCTGAACCTGCTGTGGACACCGTCAGGCCAGCACACCACACCGGGATGCTTGCTGCGCCGCTGCACCGGCGACGCCAAGTACTAGGCTTGAGTGTCCATGGCGCGTTGCTCATTGGCGTCGCGCTCATGCTCACGCCGCTTGCCTGGATGCTCTCAACATCGCTCAAAGACCCGGCCTACGTGTTCAACCTGCCGCCCCAGTGGATACCACAACCGATCCAATGGGCCAACTACGCGCGGGCTTTTCAGCAGGAGCCATTGCTGCACTTCTTCGCCAACACCACGTTGATAACCGTGCTCGACGTAATCGGCAAGCTCATCTCTTGTTCGCTAGTTGCCTTCTCATTTGCTCGCTTGCGCTGGCGAGGTCGAGAACTGTGCTTCTTGCTTATGCTCTCGACCTTGATGCTGCCTCCACAGGTGACGTTGATCCCGCAGTTTGTTGGTTACCGGCTGATCGGTTGGGTTAATACCTTTTTGCCCCTCATCGTGCCCAACTTCTTTGGTGGGCCGTTTCTTACGTTCCTGCTGCGCCAGTTCTTCCTCGGTTTGCCACGGGAACTCGATGATGCGGCGCGCATCGACGGTGCCAACACTTTCGGCATCTATTGGCGCATCATCCTGCCGCAAGCACGGCCGGCCCTCGCTGCCGTCGCCATTTTCGAGTTCACGGGCGTCTGGAACGACTTTTTGGGCCCGTTGATCTACCTCAACACGCCCGACCACTTCACCTTGTCGCTGGGCTTGCGCGCCTATATAGCCGAGTGGGGGCCGCAATGGCACCTGCTCATGGCGGCTTCGCTGGTCACCATTTTGCCGGTGCTAGTGATTTTCTTCCTCGGTCAGCGCTATTTCATCCAGGGCATCGTATTCTCCGGCGTCAAGGGGTAATGGTCCAGGCAGCGCGAAGCAACACGCTTACGTGGTGAAGCGCTCCAGCACGTTCCGCGTGATGCGCGACACCGACGCATCGACCAGAATGGTCGCGACGTAGGTGATCGACCCCACCGAAAACACCGCGCCACCACTGGCAGTTGTAAAGTGGACCATTTCCGAGCCGCCTTCGTCGGGATTGGTGCCTTTGGCGATGAGCTCGGTCCCGGTTGGCGACGATGCGGTGCGTTTATCGGTTTCGTGGCCCGACGCGCCGCCACTAATACGTTCGTGCAGGCTCGCCTCGCCGAAGATGTCGCCGGGCTTGAGACCGGTCCCGTCCAGCGCCCAGTGGTCGGCGGCCACCTTGAAAGGAGCGGCCGTCATGACGCCGGGGTCAGTGAACGCGACGCCCAATAGCGTGGCTTCACTTGCGACGGTGCGGTGGAAGCGGCTTTCCAGCGGCTTGCCAGCAGCGTCACGGTCCCCGGTCTTGCCCTTATAGGAGTTGACGTGCAGCGTGGCCTCATCGAGGAACTCCACCTCGCAGTTCACACCGTTGCCACCCAGGTACATGAGCTTGCCGGCGCGTTGCTGCACCCAGGCGTAGGTGCGCTCGTACATCGCCCTAGACCAGTATTCCGGGTGGACGCTCAAGATCAAGACCTTGTAGGCGCCGAGATCCAACGTGCCGTCATGTAACTGCGCCTCGCTGTACAGATCGTATGCAAAGCCTTCGCGTTCAAGCCAGGCCAGAAAGCGCCACTCCGTTGGCGCAAGGTGGCAGGGTTGTCGCCCACGAATAGGGTCGGTCACCTGCGTTTCGCGCGGAATGTGGTTGAACGGCTCCGGCCGGTCAAACGACAGCGGCAGGTAGTCAGCGTCGGGAAACCCCCATACGTCGTTGGTGCGGTCTGAGTTGTACCGCAGTAGGTCTTGCCGGGCATTCACCACCGGTGTCGCCGGCAGCCCCGTCGCGTTGATGTAGTTGCTGCGGCCACCAAAGTTGTTATAGGTATTCCACGTGTTGGTGGAGGCGACCACAGCAATCTTGGCGCTCGGCTTGGCAGGCGCCACCACGAGCGGGAAGCTAAAGAACTTGCCCGACTCAGTTTCCGCGTGAAAGTAATACAAGCCTGAGCGCCGGGGTGCCGTCACGGTTTGCGTGGGATTCGGGTGCAGGTAGCCGGTGGTATTCCATCGGACGCCGCCGGTCACATAGTCGCCATCCGGCGTAATTTGCATCACAGCGTTGGGGCCGTGTTCGTCGAACCAACCATACAGGCGCACAAATTCCTTCGTCCAGCCATACCGCCATAAGCTCAAGCGGTATGGCTCGACCGAGTGCACTTTGAACTCGGTTGTGCCGCCACTGCGTACCCACTTCGGCCACGCATAGCCCAATAGCTGGTTGGAGAGCAGACGGAACTGGTAGGGTTGGTCTTGGGGCAGTGTGAGCGTTACACGTTTTGAGCCGCAGCCGGGCATCGCCAGCGTGACCCGATACGTGCCGGCGTCCAGGTTCGCCAGCACCGCGCCGCTCGCTGTGGACTGAACGACTGCCACAATAGCGCCTTCGCGCTCAAATTCCACGGTCGCACCGCATAGCGCCACATACCGTTCGTCACTGACGTAGCCGATGAGCACGAGTTGGGTCCTTTCACCTGACAGAGCGCTGCGGGTTGCCTAAGCTGCTCCCTGCTGCATGGTGACACGATAGCTATCAATCAAGTGGCGTGCCATTGCCTGGCCAGCGACTTCCGGGTTGCCGGGGCGGATACCGCCGTCAAGTAGTTGATGAAGCGACTGGTTGAGTTCCACTTGTCGCTCGGCATTGACTGGGCTCGGGTTCTGCAGCAGGTGATAGCGCAGCACTTCCATCCACGCGCTGAGCAAGCGATTGCCCGACGCCTCTGCCAGCGTGGCGTGGGACTCCATATCGAGCACTAGGTAGGAGATCGGTCCAGGAAGGGCGGCACCTTGAGCGACGCTGTCGAGCCGGCGCACAACACTGTCGAGCTTGGCGATCTGCGCGGGCTGGGCTCGTTGGGCCGCCAAACGGGCGATCTGCACTTCCAGGCTATCGCGCAGCTCCTTAACCTCTGTCAGGTTGACGTGCTCCATGTCCAGCAGGAGGCCGAGCGCTCGTTGCAACGACTGCCGGGCGGAATCGAGCACGATCGCACCGCCATGCCTGTCCACTTGGATGGCGATGACGCCGTCAGCCTCCAGATGGCGCAGCGCACCGATCACCGTGACCTTGCTGACACCAAACACTTCTTGGAGTTCGCGCTGTGAGGGCAGCCGGTCCCCCGTTTGGAGCTCGCCGCGCACGACGGCCTCGCGAATGGCCAGAGCGACTTTTTTGAAAGCTGTAAGCGGATCAAAGTGCTGGTAGTTCGGGCCGAACTTGATTCCTTTTAGTCCGAGGTCCGTGCGCGAGCGCTCCAGTTCGTCCAGCGCATCGGCATCGTATGGGTGCAACGTCATGAAGCCTGTGTACTTGGGTCTGTGCTGCCGAACAAAATTGGCGGTGTTGTCATTCACGCTGCGCGCTGGCTCACGCCAGTCCCCGCGCGCCCTTGGTCGTTGGTCGCCGGCGATGTTGAAGCAAATCACCCGGTCAACCGGTTGCATGGCGCTCAAGTAGGCTGCAGGGCCCTGCTCCCAGTCCACCGTTCTGTCTGGCCTGGACAGCGCGTTCACGCGAGATGCCGCTGCGGCCGGTTCGGCGGCTCGTGGCGCGTGGGTGTGGACGTCGATGATCACGGGAGGCTCCTTTGGCACTGGTCACTCGCGACCACGAGACCTTCCCGCGCGTCGATCACAACAAGCCAAACTTCGCATACGCGTCGGTGAGCGACATGCCGCGGCGGAGGGCGTCACGCATCGTATTCTCGCCGTCTACCTTCGCCAGGGCTCGCTCGATTGCTTCGGGAATCGCGCCTTGCGGGATGACGACCAGCCCGTCGATATCCCCGACGATTAGGTCGCCCTCGCTGACTATCACGCCTCCACACGACACGGTGCCGCCATATTCCACTACCTGTGACCGGCCGGCGGAATCCACCGGCGACATGCCCGTCGCAAACACGGGAAACCGCATATCGGTGATCCGGCGCACATCGCGTATGTAGCCGTCCACTACCGCGCCGCGAGCGCCGCGCCCCTGGGCGGCGGTGGACAGCAGCTCACCCCAAAAACACGTGCGGGTGGACGGGCCCGTGCTCGCCACCAGCACGTCACCCGGCCGCAGCGTGTCAACGGCCTCAATTTCCAGCCGGTAGGGGTCCGGCTTAAAGCTAAACACGTCGACGGTGAGCACTGTGTGCGCGCGTCCGACCAGGATCGGGCAATCCCATACCGGTCGCAGCCGTGCGCTCATCGCCTGGTCTCGAAAGCCCAGTTGGTCGAGCACGTCCGATAGCACAGCGCTGTACAAACGCTGTTCCACCACTGTTATACGGTCAGCATCGGTCGATGGTTCAGGCATTGTCAGACGCCACCCTTTCGCCGGAATGTCCGCGTGCTTGACATTCGTTAATTCTCGTCCAAAGCGCTATCGCTCAAACGGTGTGTGCGCACGGCGTCCTCGTCCAGTTCAACGCCTAGGCCAGGACCGGTGGGCGCCTCGGCATAGCCGTACTTGACGAAGCTGGCATCGGTGATGAGTGAATGGTCGTGGTACAGCGTCCCAATCACGTCGGCGGGGTAGGCATCGGCGGTAATTTCCGGCGTCGACACGCCGTAGTGTGCCATAGCGGCTGAGCCAATGCCCAGCTCAAGGTTGCTGCCGATGGTGGCCCCTATTCCGCATACGCCCGCGAAATGTGCCAGCTTCTTGGCTTGCAGAATGCCGCCGTGTTTACCGGGATACAGGCTCAACACGTCAGCAGCGTCCTGTTGCACCACTGCTGCCGCGTCGTTCAGGCTAAACACGCTCTCATCAGCCATGATCGGCACGTGGACCGCCCGCCGCACCTCTGCGAGCAGGCGTGGATTGCGGGCTTGTACCGGTTGCTCGGCCACCGTGAGGTCGCAGTCTTCCAGTTGCCGTAACGCCCATATAGCGTCTGGCACGGTCCAACCGGTATTGGCATCCACCGTCACCAAAACGTCTGGTCCCACGGCCACGCGCACCGCCTTCACCCGTTCGACGTCGGCATGGGGGTTGACGCCAACCTTCACTTTGACGGTGTCGAAGCCCAGCGCCACATACTCCCTGGCTACCTCGGCCGCACGATCTGGTGTCGTTGCTGCCACGACAAACTTGGTCCGGATACGGTCGCGCACTTTGCCGCCGAGCAGTTCGTAGGCGGGTACGCCCATCAACTTACCAGCGAGGTCCCAGCACGCCATCTCGATGGCGGCTTTCGCAAACGGATTCTCTTTGGCCCGCGCATCCATCTTGCGCGCGATGCGCTCGATATTCAGGGGGCTCTCGCCTATGACCTCGGGCGCCAGATAATTCTTGATGCAGCGGATGGCGGTGACGGCGTCTTCGCCGTTCCAGCGCACGTCGACGGTCGCTTCACCCAACCCGGTCATGCCGTTACTGGTGTGGACTTTCAAGATGACGTAGTTGCTTGCCGCCCGTGTGCCGTGCGCCGTGATGATTTGGATAGCTGGCAAGCGGTGCACACGGACGGCGATGGTCTCGATGGCGGTGATGCGCGGCGCAGACAGCACAAAGCTTCCTTTCGTGAGCGGAAAGCGGGCGCGCCGGGCCTATGCCAGGCCAGAATCGCTCAGCCAGTCAAACAGCCGGTCGATCCAGGAATCGGTAGGCATGCCCCGCCGGCGCATGCCGAAGCCGTGTCCACCGCGTGCATAGACGTGCAACTCGGACGACCGCCCAGCGGCGCGCCAGGCGTCGTGCAATGGCCCGACCCGTGCGGCAGCCACCTGGTCATCCGCCGCCACCGCCTGAAACAGCGGCGGCGCATCGGCGGGCACGGTCACCACGCCGAATGGTGCGCCATAAATGGCGCCAACCCAAGCCGGCCGCTCACTCGCATCTGGCACCAGTGCGGTGCCGCAAGCTAACATTGAACCGGCGGAAAAGCCCATGATGCCTGTGCGCTCTGGCTGGATGTTCCATTCAGCGGCGCGCCGGCGCACCACTTTGATGGCTTGGACACCGTCAGCGATCGCGAGCGGGCGCACTGCGTCCATCCGAGCGCGCCGGCCCTCGTCCACACCACGTGGAGAACCCCAGGCCCGGCGGAACTCGTCGTCGTCAACCGGCGTTTGCACTATTCGATAGCGCAGCACAAAGGCGGTGATGCCCTTGGAAACGAGCCATTCAGCCACCTGCGAACCCTCGTGCTCGATGGCCAGGAAGTGGAACGCGCCACCGGGAGCCACGATGGCCGATGCACCGGTGGCCACCGAAGCCTCTGGCCGGTACACCGTGATCGTTGGGTGTGTCA
>JANWJO010000222.1 GCA_025449435.1 Chloroflexota bacterium
AGCATCAGGCCGTCGGCGCGGGAGACGGCGAACACCTGTTCATAGATTTTGCGTCCATCCGCACCCAAAGCCGTGAGTTGGTCCACCAACTTGACCACCTGCTCACGCAGGCGAGCGACTTCCGCGTCCATCGCCTAGATGTACTGAACGAGCACGGTCACGCCAGAAGCGGAACCAGTGCCGCCACCTTCAGCCGTGGCCGAGCCGACGCTAATGGCAGTGGGGAACGCCACACCCACCGCGCCAATGGGCAAGCTCACAAAGCCACTGGTCACGGGTACGAGCAGTTCGAGCGATGGGGGCGTGGTGCCCATCGTCACGCCAGCCGCAGCCACGTTGAACAGTTGCACGTAGGCGATAGCGGCGCTGGTGTTGATGGCCTGGATGCCATACACCACGCCGCCGGTGGCTTTGACGGCTTGCGCGGTGCCATTGGCAGCCGTGATGCGTGCGGGAGTCGCCCCCACGCTGGCCTGAAGGTTGACCTGGAGGTTATCGCTCGCGTCGGCCTTGGGCACGGCTGCCGAACCATCGGCGTGCTGAAACGGTACGGGCCGGTAGTTCGGGTCCTGGGGATCGGTATCTGCTGGCATGGTTGCCTCTTTCTCTAGCTACGATGAACGGCCACAGACCAGGCGCCGCCACCCGCAGCGCCCAGTCCATGACCAAGGAGGAAGGAAGGGAAAGGAACAGCGCCTACGAATTTGAGATTCCGTAAATCGCCCCGCACAGGCCAGGCACGTAGAGTTTGGGCGTAGCGAACAGTTTCACCGCGACCGACCACTGATCGCCGTTCGTGGTGTTGTACTGCGGCGGGTAGTCGATCTCGATGTAGTCCTGGTTACAGTCCATCTCCATGACGTTCTTGATGCCGGACGGCGCGTACCAGCCAGGCAGCGCAGTCGAGAGCGCCAGCAACGTTCCCTGCGGGATTTTCGGATGGACCTTGACGGGCACTTCTGAGCCCGTTGCGCCGTTGGTGAGACGTGCCACGCGGAACAGGCCACCGGCCTGGTTCTGCTGGTTGACCATCACGTAGTACGGTGCGCCAGCGCCAAGCGTGATGTTGGTGATCTTGGTGGACTCTTGCACGTTGCAGAAGATGTTGTCAGGGTCGCCGTTGGCCGTGTTCCAGATGCCGGTAAACAGGCTCTGGATTTCGGTCTGGGTCAGCGTCCCGTTCTGGTTCAACAACGTAGCGCCGGTCCCGCCCCACATCTGGGTGTAGATACCGTTCCAGTCGTTCGCTGTCCCAGTGGTGTCCGCCGCCGGTGGCTGCGTCCCGCTTACCGGGATGGTGGTGATGGTAATCGGGCTGCCGTTGGTTGTACACGTGAGGCCATTGAAGATCGTGGCGCTCGACGGGATGCTCGCAGCATCAGCCGACACCACAAGGTAGTACGGGCC
Organism: Chloroflexota bacterium; assembly: GCA_025449435.1. Next base: position 1,408 of record JANWJO010000222.1, read on the forward strand.
ACCAGTGGCACCGGCGTAAATCCGGAAGCCAATCACCGGCTGGCCGGAGGGGAACACGGGCGTGACCACACACGATCCGGTCGAGCCGGACGCGATAGTGAACGTCTTTTCCGACGCTGATGGCGTGGACTCACCGGCGCCGGTGATGACGGTCTGCTTGACCGCGTAGGTGGTACCGCTGGCGATGCTGCCGCCGGTAATCGCGCTCACCGCACTGGTGATGGTCGGCGCAGCGCCCACGGCGCCAGGCGCTTGTTCGCCGGAGGCTGCCGTGCTGTTCTGGCCAAAGAGGATGTTGTAGTCCTCAGTGATCATCAACGAGCGCAGCAGGTTGACTACGGCGGTGCCCTTGGTGTCCAAGAACCCGTTGCCGCCCCATTGCTGCTCGAATGTCACGAAGTCGGCCAGTGCCATCGAACGGTACGTCGCCGTCATATCTTCCGTCGTGGTCTTCACCACCGGGCCACTGGCGCCATCGGCTACAAAACCGCGCAGCGCCGTGTTGTTGACGGCGGTGACGGCCTTGTACTCGGCCTTGCGGCCCTTGCCCTTGACTCGGGGGAGCAGGTTCCGCACCGGCGAGAGCACGGGGAACAACATGAGGGCGATTGGCTCGAGGTTGTAGGGCTGGAAACCGGTCGCCAAGTTCCAGTCTTTTTGTGCGTCGGGGGAGAGGAACCCCATTGCCGGCGCGAGGCCGGACTTATACGCATCCAGCGTTTGCTGGATTTCGGTCATGCCACTAGCCATCTGGAAGCACTCTTTCTATCGGTTCGACGGGTGAAACTGCTTGTAGGCTTGCACGGCTAAGTCCTCACGCTCCTTGACGCTCAACGCTGCGACACGATTGGCCAGCCACTCGGTGGAACCGGCTGCTGGGACTGCCGTTTTGCTGCTGCCATCAGGATTGATGCGCTCGGGATCGAAGCCGATGCCCTTGTCAATGGCGAACACGCTCCCCTTGGGTGGGGTGGCCATCTCCTTGATCTTGGCGATGTCGGTTTGTGCCGCTGTGAGCGCTGCCCGCGTCGTTGCCAGCTCATCTTGCGTCGCCTTTGTCCGGTCGGCCAGTGCCTCCAGACCTTTTGCGATGCCTCCGGCGAGTTTGGCAATATCCGGGATAGCACTCAACGGCTCGGCCGCCGCTGCCTTAGTCACGAAGTCAACCGCCCCCCGAGCGGCTATGCGTGCATCAATGAACTTCACGAGGTCCGCTTCAGTGGCGAACGTGAGCGAAAGCGTGCTGGGCGTTGCTACCGACGCATTGCCGGCAAGGTCCTGGAAGTCGGGCGCGGTGCGCTGGCCACCATCGCTCATCGTCACCGGGTTATCGGCGTCGCCATCACGGTCTTTGTCGGTCTGATTGGCCAGTGCCTCGAGCTGCGCCGCGACATCCTTGAGCAGTGCGGAAAGGTCGCCGGTCAGGGTCGTTGGGCGGCCGGGTGTGCCGGGGCCAGGGTTGAGGGCGAGTACGTCACTTGCCGCTTTGGCCGCCTTGAGCATCGCTGCCTCCTCATCTGAGTGGGCGTGCTCGTGGCTGCCATCATCGCTGTGGTGGTGGTCGTGCGCGTGCGTCGCCCCATCGTGGTTGTGATCGTGTTCGTGGTTGCCGGTCGTTGGGTGACCGGGCAACATTGCCTTGCTCAGGTTCGGCTTGGCGGCAAAGTAGCTACTGCCCGCCTCACGTAGCTTGAGCGCAGCCGCCTGTTGCTCTGGCGTGAGCATGCGCGCGTCTTTGCCGTCGAGGTGGGTGTGCTCGTGGATGTCGTCATCATCGTGGAGGTGTGCGTGCGTGTGGGTATCGCCGCGCCCATCGTCGTGCTCGTGGTTGTGGACGCCCTTGAACGGGTGCTTGTGCTCGACATGGGATGCCGCCGCTAATGCGGCATCGGGAGCGGGTGCTTGGGTCGCTGCGCTCATGGCTGCTTTCTCCTTGTTGTCCTCACCGATGCCACGTGCCTTGGCAGCACGCCGGATAGCGGGTAGCGCTTTTTCTGCGATGGTGGCCGGTTCGCCGCCGGCATTGATCTGCGCCGCTGCACGACTCAGCGCGTTGCGGATGTGCGCGTCATCGTGAATGGGGTAATGCCGGAGACTGCGCGGCGTCGTTTTACCGCTGTCATCTTTCGACCCCCCTGACTCGATGTAGGCAAAGGCATCGTCGGGCAGGTCATTTTGATCGGCGGTACTGATCGCCGCCTTATCCGCCATATCCCGCGCGCCGGCACACAAGGGGCAGTCACACGTACACGTCGGGTCAGGGACCGTCGGTGTGCAATCGCAGTCGCAGCCAGCGAGGTCACACTTAGCCACGTCCACCATCAGCGCGGCCTTGACGCTATCCTCAATCACCGGCCCAGCGGCGCCCAGCTTCCACTCGTTGCGTCCCGCGCGCTTGACCAGCGTGAACCGTGCCGCGTCGTTGGCTGGGCGGTCAACAATCGAGATTTCGATGAGCTTGCCGCCATTGATGCGCCCGTTCTTGGCTGTCCCATCGAACACGATGCGCGGCGACTTGATACCGACGCTGAAGCCGTTATAGACGCCCTCTTTGACCTTGTTCCACGCTTGATCGTCCACAATCCGCGCTGAGAGATGCGGGCCGGGAGCGGTGGTGAGGTCCACTGACTTGGCTTTGCCCACCGCGCTATCAGGACGGTGTTGCTCCCGGATATTGCCCCACGAGGACAGCCAGGTGGGTAGCTCGCTCTTGAGCCAGTCGGGATCGACGATCTGATGGTCAAGGTCCACGTCAGCCGAGGAGACATAGCCCTCTACCGTGCGTTGGGAATCGTCACTTTTCGAGCTAAAAGGTATATAGGCGTAGCTAATCTGGTCCGGCATAGCGCCTCCTTATGCTGCCGCTGGCTCGACATAATGTATGCAATTGCGATGCCAGACCTCACCCAAGGCGCTTTCGGCCTCGTTTTGGCTGTCGTAGACATTGCCCGCTATGGCAGAACATTTGGGCTCCGCCGCGCTGTCAGGCGCAATGCGGAACTTGCCCTGTTTCGGGTTGACCTGGTAGTAATCGTGCTGTGCCTGCCGGCGCATTTCCAGGGCATCACCACGCGCCCACACACCCGCATCACTCATCGCACGATCGGCCAGCCAGGTCACGAGGTCATCTTCGGACGGTTGCGTTTCGAGAAACACCCGTAGACGGGAGGCATACTCATTGAGCCGGTCGCTTGCCGTGATGGCGGCTTGGTGGGCGATATCCTCAGCCACCGCTAGCGTGTACACCGCTCCGTCATCTTCTTGGAGCAGAGCATCGAGCGTCTGTTGGTAGGCGTCCCGCCATTGCGCGGTGAGATAGTCGGTGTATGCCTGATCTATGGTGGTCGGTTCACCCGGCGCAAACGGCAGGCTGCCTAAGTCCGTCCACGTGACGCTCAGCAGCGGTTGATCCGCTGGCGCGTCTGCCGTCGTGGTGGCCGCGCTCACGCAGGCTTATTCCGGCAGCGCTTACAGCGATGCTGGCCGTGATGCCAGTACAGTGGCAGCGCCGTCTCGCCACAGAGCGCACACGCAGGCACTACAACCGGCTCGTCTACTTCCGGTTCCTCGACGGCCTCATCTTCGACCGCCTCTTCGACCGCCTCAGCGTCAGGTACCACTGCCTCATCTACGTCAGCACTCACTGCCCTACCTCTACGTCGTGCCATCACGCACTCCTCTGAATGGTCTCGGCCACGCGCCTTGCCAGTCGCTCATTGAACGTCAGGTTCGACTCGCCCAACGCCTTGGCGTGACGGCGAAACGCGGCGGGTTGATCGTCAAGTCCAATCAGCGTCCGCAACTCCTCGACACTGGCGCCAGCCTTCGCCGCCCCATTGAGCGCTTTCACCGTCTCCGGCTCGAACACCGTGCTGGCAAAGTCCCGCCAGGTCCCCGCCTTGCGGCGCTTGCCCACGAACGTCAAGAACGTCGCCACCTCGGCCGCTTTCTGTTGCGCGGTTGGCGCCGGTTGCGCTCCCGGCTTGGCTGGTGGCGTCCCTGGCTGCGCCGGTTGCCCGAGCGCCGGGAAGGTACTGGTTCCCGTCACGTCGTTACTACCTGGCGTTCCCGGTTTGGGTGCGCCTGGTGGCTTCTCAGTCTCGCCTGGTGTATCCAGCACCACACCGGCGATGGCATGGGCGCCCTCTTTGGTGCCCAGTTCGAGGTCCGGTTCAAACAGGATGTTGTTGCCGACCGTGAAGATGCGCCCAATGTTCGGCGGGATGCCGCCATCTTCCTCAACAATCTGAGCGATAGACTTCTGGCCGGAACGTATCTCAATCTCGCGGGCTTGCGCCTGCGCGAGCTGATCTTCCTCGTCACCCTCATCGATGAACGCTGCCTGGAGGTCGGTAGCGCCAAAGTCCTGCCAGATGATCGGGTTCAGAATTTCATCGCACAACCAGCGCGTGAGCGGCCCTACCGCCTTGCGCTTCTGGATGGCCGTCTGTTCCTCGCTGTACCCCTTGCCACCCAGGCCCTGCCCACGCGGCGAGAAACCGAGCTGCTGTGGCGTCACGTCCATCGCCAGCGCCGTCAAGGTCACCAACCACTGGGCATAGGCCTCATTGAATTCGAAGGTTTTGAAGGCGTGGAATGTCGTGCCATTAGGCACCCACTGGAGCTTATGCAGTTGCCGCGTGTCACCGGCCATCACGCCATCCCACCACACGCGCAGTTGGGTCAGTTGCTCCTCAGAGGTGGTTGGCGGTGCTACGGCAACACCTTCGGGCAGCGTGCCATCGGTGAAGTAGTCCATTCGGGCGCGGCCATAGCGCAACGCCTCGTTGACGTGCCAGACGAACTGTTCGACCGCTCCAATGCCGTAGGCTAGGTCCAGTTGCGGGTTTTGCACTGCGTACAGCAGTTCTTGCGTGGTAAAGCTGTCACGCGCCATCCCATACAGGTACTGCTGATAGGCTGGGTCAGGCGGCAGCGGCGTATCGCCTTGGATACTCAGCAACACCTTGATGGTGGCGCCATCGAGCAGGCGCAGGCCGATTAGTTTGCCGCCAAAGTTGCGCCAGCGGTACACAGCCACCGCATCAAGCGTGAAGTGGTCCACCAGGAGCCGGCGCAACCACGTCTGCCAGGTGTGCGTCCCGTCAGGCTTCCCAAAGAACGCGCGGAGTTCGGCAATGGTGGATTGCTGCGCCGTCGTGATCTGGCGCGCCTTTTTGCGGTCGGTGTCCCGCGCAATGATGTCAAAGCGCAAACTACACAGTTCGTCACAGCGTATCTTGATGGCCTTACCGAGCAGGTCATAGGTGCGAACCAACTGGCGCAACGTCTCAAAGGAAACCTGTTTTTGGGAACTCGGGACACTGGGCAAGTTTTGTGACGGCATGTACGCCGTCTGCCGTGGCTGGCCGCTCGTATCCAGCGGGGTCGGTACTGGCGGGATGCCAGGCCCCAGTTGCACATTGGGGCCGGCAAAGTCACGGTTGAAGGCGAGCATCTGCGCCTCGTTGGTGAGCGAGCGCGTGGTCGGGCCGGAGGTCGGGTTATAGCCGGCCTTGCCGATGCTACTGCCGCGCAACTGCCAGGCTTGGATGCGGTCGAGCACGCCCATTAGGCGATGGCTTTCGGTCGGGCAAAGGCCCCCAAGAAAGCGTCGGTAGTGCCGCGATGGGTGCCCTTATGCACCGCTAGCGCCAGCGCGCACACGCAGTCATCGTGCATACCCGGCGGCGCCGCGTAATGGACACCAGTGCGACTATACACGTACTCGTACGACTCCAACTCGTTGACTAACTCGCCATCGGGGAAGGTCACGCGCCGTTGCTGGATAGCCACGGCGAGCCCCTCCATCAACTGCTGCTTGCTTGCTGCCGAGAACTTGAAACCCTCGAAGCTACCGCCGCGTTTCTGCAATGCCTCCAACACTGGGTCGCCAACACCGGTTGAGTCCACTAGTGCCGGCACAGAAGGGGCAAGCGTAAAGATGCGGTCGATGGTCGTTTCCCACGGTGCTTGCCATCGCTCGAACTGACAGACGTGGCTAGCGCTATCGAGCGCGATACCCACCGTCCAGTCAGTAGACTTGGCTAGGTCCCATCCCCAGTTGCGCGGCGCGCCGCTGGATAACTCGCCAATGCAGGCACGGATGGCGGCGATGCCGAACGGGTTGCCGCCATCATCTGACGGGATGGCCTCATAGAGTTCCTGGAACACCGCTTCTGGGAGTTTGCTGCGTGCGTCCTCGATTTCATCCGCGCTGAGGATGCCCGCTGCGATGGCGTCGGCCGCCGTGATGCGTGCGTAGTGCATATCGGGCTCGCCAGCTTCGGCGCGTCTCGCCAGTCGGTACGCCCAGTTGCGCCGCCCTTTGACGTTGCCGATGATGCGGATGGGGCCACGCGTCTTCGTCAGTGTGGTGCGTACAGCAATCCAGGATTCTTCCCGGCAGCGGCTGGCCTCATCAATGACTGCGCCGTACACGTCCTCACCGTAGAGCGAGTCAGGATTGTCGCCACCCTTGAACCAAATCACCGCGCCATTGAGTAGGGTAAGCGTGAGTTCGCTTTCGTTCGCCCTGTAGACCGTTTCTGGCAGCGCGCGCTTGAGACGCCGGAAAGCGATCTTGGCCTGCGCGTAAATCGGGCTCACCCACCAGAAGTTGCGACCAGCCCGTGACGCCATCGCCTGTTCGGCGATCCATATCAAGCAAGCGGTGGTTTTGCCCGCCTTGGTCGAGGCTTCGCAGATGCCGTAGCGTTCTGGACAGAACAGCGCGTCGAGTTGATACGGCGCTAGCCACGGCCGCTTATACGTCGCCCCCGTCGCTAGGGGTGTCGCTGTCGCCACGGTCGATCTGGATGGTGAACGTAAACGGCGCACCATCCTTCCCCGTCATTTCGGTCTTATCGGACCACTGGCCGAGGTCCTGCGCTGCTTGCTTTTCGAGTTGCCGGATTTCGGCCAGCGTCGCGGTATCCACCACGAATTCCTCACGCACAATAGGCTCGCGGCCATTGGCGATCTTGTACTGGCGCACAATCAAGCCCGTCTTACCACCAGCTGCAGCGGCGACGGAAGGATCATCCGCCCGTTCAGCGAGCACCTGATCGAGCTTTTCAGCGCGTCGCTTGTAGCGCAGGGCGCGGCCAGCAACGGTATTGATGCTTTCAGACTCAGTGCGCTTGATGGCGGTTTCAATGATGGCAGCAACGCGAGCGCGAAACTCTGGACGCAACTTCCAGCGCTCCAGGGTCCCCTTCGACACGCCAACGGCGGCTGCGATCTGCTCGTCAGTCAGCGTGTCCTCGGCCACCAACTGCGCCGCACGAGCACGCGGATTAGGGCGGACTTTGCGCGGTGTCATTTAGTCGTGGCTCTCAAGCGGGCGTGGCTGCCCGCACTTGGGACGCACTCTACCACCAACTACGGCGCCGGAATAGTGGACTGGGGTGGACAAGTGTATCAGTTTTCGCCGTTTTTCACCCACGTGCGGCGCTCCGTGCGTACAGCACCGCCACCAGTCTATCGAGCGCTCGGGACCGCTGGCGGTGTACCCCTGCCACGCTGGTACTGGTGCGCCGTGCCAGCCGCCGTGTCGAGACGCGCTGCACGATCTCGCCGAGCGTTTGGCGGTCCTCTGGGGCCATCGTGTTGATGATATCCATCACCGTGCCACACTCAATCACGATCTGGGTGGGGGTAGCGCTGGTGCTGGCCAGTAACTGACGCATCCGCGACAGGCGCAGTATCTGGGTACCCGTAGTGTCACTGTGGGAGAGGGGCGCTTCAGGCGACCGTGAGTAGATAGCGTCGGGCTCACCGCTCACCGGGTCGTGGGACGGTATCAGATGCCGGTGCTCGCGTTGATCGTCCAGCCCTGGGCCAGCAGTGTAGAGGTCGGCATCGGTGAAACTCGCCACGAGCAAGTGCGGCAGGCGCAGCGGGGGAAACGTCTCACCAGGCGCAGGGTCCAGGGTGGCGCAGCAGGTCGTCCACAGGTATTCCCGCACGATGGCGCGGGCGGAATGGCGCGCTGGCGGGTGTGGCGTCAGTGCGGGCTCAGCGGTCACGGGGGCTCGTATCGGCGATGGGGCCACGAATGGCGGCGACAGCGGAATTGCGCTCAAAACAGCCTCCAAATCTGCGGTAGGGGAAAGCGCCCACGTTTTGGCGTTGCGCGCCGTTTTGGGCCATCCTCGCGTTCCTAGCGTGCATCGGTGGCCCGTTCCTTGTCACGCGGCCACACGGCGCGGTCAATCAACGCCGTCGCCGCGTCGGGCTCGCAGCCCAGCAGCTCCAGCCAGCGCTTGCCGGTTGTACGCAGCCAGACACGCGAGCCGGTGCTATCGGCGGCGTGGTCAAGCGCGCCAGCGATGACGGCAGCCGCCAGGGCAGCATGGCCACCAATGGCACGGGCTTCAACGCGCGTGGTGGCGCTAGTCACTGGTCGCCCCGCGCTTCATACGCATCGATAAGCGCGATCACAGCAGGGTCAGGATCAGCAGCATCTGGATCACGCTCAACTGAAAAACCGTGCTGGTGGATAGCTGCGCAGTACCAAGTTTCCGTGCGACCGCCATTCCAAACGCTGCCGCGGTACATCGGCGCATTGCACCAGGGGCAGAGGTCGGGCATAGGCGATGCGTAGCGCCGACGCAGGTCAGCCAACGCGGCAGCGTTGATGGCCACCATCACGTTTTCCTCTCACACGCTTGTCGCACGGCGGGCTCGACGATCAGCCGCGTGGGCTCGTTGAACAGCCGGTCAAGGCCACCATCCACGACCAGTTCGATCTGCAACGCCATCGGGCGGGAATATCTGGGGTGGTCCACGCTGGCATTGATGACCCTGAGCAGGGGATGGGTACGGCCCGGTCCAAGCGGCTGCTCCAGGTGGCAGTGATCCTGCAGTAGCCGCGCCATCGGAAGCAGCGCCTGGATGCTGTACAGCGGGAAGGCGTCGCCGTCCGGCAGTTCGCGCAGTAGGTCGTAGACAGCGACCCAGTGGGTGCAGTGACCAGTGTTGCTGAACCAGTACCAGCGATCAACAATGGCCTGCAAGAGCCACCCGAGCGATTCCGGCCAATCGCGTTGACGATAGCGATTCAGCGCATCAATCACCGCCTGCGTCCCTGCCACCTCGAATACGTCAGGCCGGTCTGCTGCTGGTGTGCTCACGACGCCTCTCCCAACCCGCTGACCTCAACCACCTTGCTCCCCTGCCGTTTGCGGGTCCAGTCGAGCCACTGATCACAGACGCGGTGTATCGAGCGCCGCAGTTGCTCGACATCGGACGGCGGCGCGCCGAACTCATCAAGCGCCTGCTGAAGGTAGGCGATGGTGGGGTCAGTTGCCACCGGCGTACTGGACCGCGCCAAAAAGGCAAGCATCTCAGCACATTCTTGCTCGGTCAGGCTCATCATCTGGGCGTAGCCCGCGAACTTGGCCATACGGGCGAGACGGTCAGCCCACGAGGGGGAAGGCACGGGCATGGAGACTCCTTCAGCGAGTGGCGGTGATGGCACAGCGAGCAGCGCTGCCTGGCGACGTAGCCATGCTTTCGACGGTTCTGGGTCGGGCAAGGGAGCCGGGCGAGGGGCGCGCTCCTTGTAGGCGCGGGTTGCTGGCACGGTCGCCAGTAGCGCGGCGGTTTCTTCGTCCGTGCAGTCACAAGCGATAGCCACCGCCTGCAACACCGCCACGCTGGGCTGGCCGTAACCATACTCGTACGTTTCCAGTGAGGAACGCGCCCGTTGCGTTTTCTCCGCGAGCTGCCAGAGTTCCAGCTTGGCGCGCAGGCGGTACTGGCGCAGCAGCGGACCCCACGCACCTTTTTCCGACTTCTCAAGCAGTACGCGCTCAGTGCTCACTTGTCCCTCCCTTTCGTCCACTTGCTGCACACCACCTCAACGATGGCACGAAGATTGGCGCGGTCCTCAGGTGGGAGCGTGTCGTCAGTCAATGCCGCCACCAACGCCGCGATGGTGGTGTCATCGCCACCGAGTTTCTGGAGCGACGGCGGCAGATAGCCAGCGAGCGCCATGAACTGGTCAGCCTCCTGAGCGCTCAGCCGGAGTCCACAAGCCAGTGCTGCTGTAATCTGGCGGCTGGGGTAGGAGCGGTCGCCACTTTCCAGTCGCGTCACGTAGCTGTGATTGATGCCAGCGGTACGCGCCAGTTCCCAGCGTGAGAGGTTGGCGCGCAATCGCCACCGGCCCAGAACGGCGCCGAACGATCCAGGCGGGGCGGGGGCAGCGTGCAAGCGCTGGACACTCAGCCCTCTCGCTTGCTGCACACCGAGCGCTTTGGCTTTGTCCCGTACGACACCGGGCGCGCGCTGGAAGAGGACACCCAGGCGCGTGGGGCCATCCGTCGTGTAGCGCGTGCGCAGGGTGTCGAGTTCATCCGGCGTCCATGCGCGTTGCTGCTGGCGGGTGGACGTGGTGTAGGTGGCGGGAGTCTCGCTCATTGTGCCACCCTCTCTGGCGAGAATGGCCCGCGTTGTTGTTGTTGCAGGTCGCCTAAGCGCTCATCCAGCGACGGCAATACGCTGAACACCCGCAGCATCGTTGGCGGAAATCCATCGGGCAACGAGCCAGAACCTGCCGTCTCCCATTCGCTTTCCGGCGTCTCGTAGGCAGCCTGCATCAACTGTCGAAACTGCTCCCGGCTGTACACCTCATCGCTCACCAGCCAGGACAGGTGCTCAATGGTTTCCCCCAGCGTCCGCACAACAGAACGCGCTTCTTTTGCCACGAACCAACTTGCATGACCCGCTCGCTCAACGAGTGCGCCGTAACTCATCTGGCGAGCAAGATAGGCACCGATGGCCTCGCGCAACTC
>JANWJO010000223.1 GCA_025449435.1 Chloroflexota bacterium
CAACACCACCATCGTCAAGCTGCTTGCCTACTCCTTGGGCGCTAGCTTCTCAGGGTTTGCCGGCGTGTTCTATGCTTCCAAGCTGGGTACGGTGAGCCCCGACAATTTCCAGTTCGTCGTATCGGTACAAATCCTGAGCATGGTGGTGCTCGGTGGCCTGGCGAGTATTCGCGGGGTAACGCTCGGCGCGGTGATCCTGTTCATCTTGCAGACGTTTGTCCTCACGCAAATGACGACCTGGTCGCACGATCTGGGCGACTACATGCACATTGGCTTCTTGAGTGCCGTGGATTTCAACGCCTTCAAGTTTGGGTTGTATGGCGTGGCGCTGGTCGGCATCATGCTGTACCGGCCGCAAGGGCTCATTCCTGCCCAAATGCAACGAGCGTCCAAAGCTGGCCAGCCGGCGAGCGCAGCCTCAAAGGCTAGCGCCAGTGGTGAACCGACGTGAGCGGCCAGACGCCCGTGCCGGCATCAGCCACCAAACCAACCGCTAACGCGCCGGGCGTGGTGCTCCGGGTGGATCAACTCACCAAGCGCTTCGGCGGCTTGCTAGCGGTCAACACCGTCTCGTTCGATGTGCTCCAAGGGCAGATTTTTTCGCTCATTGGGCCCAATGGCGCGGGCAAGACGACGTGCTTCAATATGCTCACCGGCCTGTATTTCCCTACCGCTGGAGAAGTGGTGTTCGAGGGAAAAGCAATTAACGGCCTACGCGCGGACCAGGTGACCGCGAAGGGGATTGCACGCACCTTTCAAAACATCCGGCTGTTCAACCAGATGAGCGTCATCGAAAACATCATGGTCGGGGCACATGCTCGCATGCGCGCGCGGTTCTGGGACTCGATGTTGCATTCGCCCGCGGCGCGCAGGGAAGAAGAGCGGACGCGCAGCCGAGCCGAAGAGTTGCTCGAGTACGTGGGCCTGTCGCGCTATGCGCACGAGTACGCCCGCAACCTACCCTACGGTTCGCAGCGGCGGCTGGAAATAGCTCGTGCACTGGCCACGGAACCGCATTTGCTGCTCCTTGATGAGCCGGGAGCGGGTATGAATACGCGTGAAAAGTCGTCGCTCATGGAGCTGATCCGCCGCATCCGCGACGACGGCAAAACCATCTTTCTCATCGAGCACGACATGCGCCTGGTGATGTCCATTTCCGATTGGATCACGGTGCTCGATTTCGGCAACAAGATCGCCGAGGGGGTGCCTCAGCAGGTGCGGGAGAATCCGCGTGTGATCGAAGCGTACCTGGGGAGGCAATCCTAGCTTGGCACTCCTGGAAGTCCGCTCCATCAACACGTTTTATGGGCGTGTGCACGCGCTGGAAGATGTGTCGCTCACCGTCGAGCAAGGCGAGATCGTGACGCTCATCGGCGGCAACGGCGCCGGCAAGTCAACGACGCTGCGCACCATTTCGGGCATGGTGCCGGCAGCATCGGGTGACGTGATCTTTGATGGCGCCAACATCACGCGGTTGCAGACACACCAGATCGTGTACCGCGGTATCGCACATGTGCCCGAGGGCCGCCGGTTGTTCACGCGCATGACCGTGCTTGAGAACCTGGAGATGGGTGGGTTTTCTCGCCGCGACCGTGGAGCCATGGCAGCCGACTTGAAACGCGTGTATGAACTGTTTCCTCGGTTAGCGGAGCGCAAAGCGCAGCTCGCGGGCACGCTGTCGGGTGGCGAGCAGCAAATGCTGGCGCTCGGCCGTGCCTTGATGACCCGTCCACGCTTGCTGTTGATGGACGAGCCGTCGATGGGGCTGTCGCCGATGCTCGTGGAGCAGATCTTCGACAATATCCGGCTACTCAATGCCGAGGGCACCACCATCCTGCTCATCGAGCAAAATGCCCGCATGGCGCTCAATGTCGCCCGGCGTGGCTACGTCATCGAAACCGGTCGCATCATCTTGAGCGATAGTGCCGTCAGACTCCTGACCAGCGACGAGGTGCGCCGCGCCTACCTCGGGGAGTGACGCTACGTTGGTGGTGCAGTAACTGGCTGATGCGCGCCTTATCACTCAGCATCGCCTTAACTGCCGCTATGAAAGGACATGTTGAGACTGGGAGGAGATCCTGGTATTTTCCTCGGGGTCAACCGCGCCTCATCCCCCAAATGTCCTGCCTTCATTCGAGACTCCAACAACCCAGCATATACACGCCCGCGCCGACGCAGCAAGCGTGCTTTGCATCGCACGGCTTGCCCCCGGAAGGGATGCGTCGTGCGCACCCATTACCTGCTCACCAGCCTGACGGCGTTTATTCCCCCATATCGCCGCTCACTCGCTAAGGGCAAACCTTCAACCTAAGCCCCGGCGCTTGCGCACCGGATGGCAGGAACACATCATGACCAGCATGAGCGCTCATGGGTTCGCTCGCCTGTTCCGCATGCTCCTGCTCTTGCAACTCCTCCTCACCGGACTGGCACTCCAACCCACACCAGTCGCTGCTAGTGCGGTGTTCACCCGTGTCCCTGCCACCAGCCGCTTGACCAGCGCAACGGTCAACAGCACACCCACCACCTCCACCTACAACAACGCCAATGAGTTGACCTCAGCAGAGGGTACGTCCTACGCCTACGACGCCAGGGGCAACCAACTCACCAAGACCAGTGGTGGGGTGACCACGATGTATGCCTACGACCTGCTCAACCGGCTCACCGGGATTACCGGTCCCATCACCGCGAGCTACACCTCAAACGGGGATGGGGAACGCACAAGCAAGACGCTGGCGGGGGAATACCACGAGCTACGCCTGGGAACTCAGTGGCATCGGCCATGTGCTGGCCGACAGCAACGGCTACCAGTACGTGTGGGGCAACGGGCTGATCAATCAGATCACCAACCTCAACACTCGCCGGCATCCCCTGGTGGATGGACTCGGCAGTTGACCGACGTGACGCGGACACCGGTCTGCACGGAAACTAGAGACGCCTGTGGCGTCAAGGCCAGCCAGCCCGATGTGCAGCCTTATCGCACGGCCGTGCAAGATATCGACGGCCACCTCAACTCACTGGCCGCCCTCACCACCAAGGTGGGCTACTGGACCGTGGCACACCCCGACCTCTAGCGCGCACGTGCACCGGTGCCTTCTTCGCTTCCCCCGCCTGCCGGTACACTAGAAGCGCTCGCCTGCTCGTCCCTTGGGAAATGCTGATCGTTGCGTCATCGGTGAGGACGACAGGCGCGCCGATGGCTGACCAGATAACGCGACAGGCGATGCCACGAGTGAGCAACCCGTTGGCACGGGCGCCTGCGGGTTTGGTTTCAGCGCGTCGAAGGACCGAACAGGCTGGCAGACGCGACGGCGGTGTGTGCTGAAGGAGACATCGATGAGGGATGATCTCTCCGACGTCCTGCAACAACTTGAGGGCGACAACGAGACCGTGCAATTGGCTGGCATTGCTGCGCTGGAGCGCATATCGAAGGAGTCAGCGGAGAACTACCGCAGCGTGTTTTTGGGATTGGCAGCCTTTGTGCGTCGCGCCGCTCCGGTACGGTTCGATGCCAACAGGTGGCCGTTGTCCTACCACCCCAGCACCGAGCGACTCGCTGCACCGGTCCAGGCGGCGCTGACGGTCATCGGTCGCCGGGAGCCATCGCCAGATGTGGAAGACGTGCGGATCGATCTGTCACGCACCCGCCTCGTTGGCGCCGACCTCCGCGGGGCACAGCTTGCCGACGCCAACCTCGCCGAGGCTCAGGTACAACGGGCAATCCTCAGTAGCGCGCACCTGGAGCGGGCCACCCTGTCAGGTGCCGAGTTGGAGGGTGCGCGGTTGCAGGGGGCCAACCTTGCCCACGCGAATATGGCGTACGTCCTGATGCAGCGGGCGCAGCTGTCCGGGGCTATCCTTACCAGCGTCCAGTTGCGCAAAGCCTCCCTTGGACATGCGCAGCTTGCCGCTGCCAATCTCTCTGACGCGCACCTGCAGGGGGCCGACTTCCGGTACGTGCAGATGCAGCGGGCTAACCTGGTAGGCGCACACCTGGGAAAAGCAACCCTCCCAGGCGCACAGTTAGAGCTGGCCGCACTCACCCGCGCAAATCTGGAGGGCGCTCACCTTTCAGGCGCCGGTTTGCAAGGGGCCGATCTCTCCGGCGCGCAAATGCAAAACGCCAACCTTTCAGGCGCCCACCTGGAAGGAACCGACCTCTCTGGCGCATTCTGTTCCGGCGCGTACCTCCGCGGTGCTCATCTCGAGCACGCAGTGCTGGAGGGTGCGCACTTCGAGGGCGCTGATTTTCTTGACCCTCGACCATGGAAAGGTCGGATGGCTCGGATAGCTGCCACCTACAGCAGCGTGGACCAGTTCGCCAACGTGATCTACGACGAGCACACGATGTTCCCGCCTGAGGTCCGCACCTGGCTGGACGCACGCGACGCAGCGCTGACCGGGCAGCCGCCCGACAAGACGGACGCGCTGGACGCGACGAGGTCAGCTGTGGCGGCGCCAACCGAGCCAGCCTCATCTGATGATCGCCAGCCGTAGTCCGAAGCGCGGCCGACAGAACGGCGAGGTGACGGAAGAAGACAACCGTACGGCATGCCTGCTGACAAGCCTTGACACACCTGTACAAAGACAACGATACCGTGCAGCTAGCGTAAAAAAACTATGTTGCATCACGAAAGATGCAGCAGAGGGGTTGAGGACGGCCCTTAACGGTGACCCGTCCTCAACTTGCAGCACTGGCTCCGCTCTGCTCGCTGCCGGGCTGGCTCGGTTCACGCAAACTGTTGACTTCGAGCCTAATGTGGACATTCGGCAGCAAGAGGCTCAGCGCGAAGGCAAGCACAACCGCCGGTATTGCGAGTACAAATGCAGCGTCAAGCGCAGAACCGAGAGCGTGCAGGACGGGGACCGGCATATGACGCGGGAAGGAGCGCAACGCGCCGCGACTGAGCAACACGCGAACGTACTGCTCGCCGCTGATTAGACGCAGGTTCGTTTCGAGCCCTTGAGCGAAGCGTCTGGCAAACAGTGCGCCGAACGCCGCTACGCCGAGTGCGCTTCCCGTTACCTGGCTCATCCTGATCATGTAGCCTGCTGTCTTTCTGTCCTCCGCAGCAACGTCATGTAGCCCAGCAATAGCCGCTAGTTGGACCAAGCAGCCGCCGCCGAGCCCAATTCCCCAGAGCACGAACTCCCAGGTGAAGACACGGTCTTCCACGCTGATCTGAGACAGGAGCCAGAGGGAACCGGTCAGGAATGCCGCACCGGCAAGAAAGACACCCTTGTAGTGTCTCGACCGATTGATATACGGTCGGATAATGAATATCCCATATTCGGACATGAGCATCATTTGCCCCAATGTGATACCGGCAAACTGCGCGGTGGCGCCGAGTAGGAGTTGAAGATAAAGGGAAACGAACAGGGCTACGCCCGCGAGCGCAAACAGTGCCAGGAAACTGATAGCCGCGCTCAGCGTCAACATCCGGTTGCGGAAGAGGCGCAGGGGGAGAACCGGATCCACGGTACGGCGTTCGACGCAGACCAAGGCGATGAGCGCAACCGTCGTTGCCAAAACCAGAAGAAGACTGGTTGGTGTCATCCACGGTTGAGCTGTTCCCGCGAGCGTCACGAGCAGTGCGACGCCGGCCGCACTCAGGCCGAGCAAAAGTGCGCCGGCGCCATCAAATGAACGGTTGCTGCGCGGTGCCGGCTGCAGTGGCGCCAGAGCCAGCGCGACCGCTGCTGCAACGCCAGTGGGGACGTTGATGACGAAAACCCAGCGCCACAACTGCTGGTCAGCGGCCCACCCACCGACTGCTGGGCCGCCAATCGAGGCGAGGATAAGCCTGGCACCAAGGAAAAAGCCGATGAGTGCGCCAGTCGCCCCTTTATAGCGAGCCCGGTCTTGCGGGTAGGTATGCGCCTTGATGATGTAGTACGCCGTGATCGGACCAGCGGCTCCCAGACCCTCCAGGATGCGCGCACTAATGAGTTCGATGGGATTCTGGCTCATTGCGCAACAGAGCGAGCCTAACACAAAGATTGCGATGGCCGCCTGGTATGTACGTACTCGACCAAATCTGTCAGCCAGCCTGCTCCAAACAGGCAAGGAGATCATGTTGCCCACCAAATAGCCGGTAATGATCCCGAATAGCGTATCCAGGTCGCCGAGATCGCGAGCGATGGCCGGCAACATGATCATCACGATCGCCTCGTCTGCGACGGCGAGGAGGAGTATGAGGAGCGGTGACCCGAACGCGAGCCGGAGCGGCCAAGGCATGCTGCGCGCAGAAGGGAGTTTGGCCGTCACCATTTGGCTAACCTCAGCCCTATCATGCACCTGTGTCGTTGGCTGACCGATTAGCTGCAAACATCGGGTGCCTTCCTCAGATCTGGAGGCACATATAGCGAAGTCGCAGTGATGCGGTTTGGAAGTAACCTCTATGGGTAGGCCCATCCTGGTGACACGCGCCGTATTAGCCATTGCATAGAATGGATGGGCTTTTACCGTTGGGAACACTCCCTCGGAGCAGACTGCTCCAATCTTCGACTCACCAGGTAGCCCCGTCACGTCAAATCACACAACAACTGCGTTACCGATTAAAGGACCGACTATCTGCTTCCGGCATCGTGCTGTTCGGCGCCAAACTCATCCGCGCGCAGCTGCAGGAGACCGAGCAACGCGGTGTATACTTGGGGGGAGCCCGCCTCGGCGAGGCGCAACTTGCCTGGTGTGTCCCCCATGATCTGTGCCGGCAATCTTCTTCTGTGTCGGGAGATCGTCGGGGATGTGCGGAGTGGCTGACATTTGGGGAACCCGGCGCGCCCGCCGGTGCTTGCAGCAACTCAGACATGGACGCGGGTTGGTCGCTAAAGGCATTGGACTCTTGCGATGGCTGCGGCACGGCGATAGCAGTGCTGGTGTCGAGCGGCTTGGAAGGAACAAACCAGTGGAGAACTCGCGCGGCGCCGGCCTAGGTAAGGACTACCAACGGTTGGACCGGGCCACGACAGTGCAACTGCGAACGCAGATTGAAGCTGCGGCCAAGCACAGTAGCATTGATCTCGATGCGCTCTGGGAGCAGGGTACTAACGTCGAATACATGTCAAATGCCGAAATACGAGACGTGCTCCGCTCGATTGGTGGTCAGGTGCAGGGAAGCGCGTACCTTATTAATTTTGGCGTTGATGTAGCGATCGCGCTGTCGTATGAGGAATTCGTCGAACACTTCGACGATCTTTGGTTCCCGGGCCGGGATGACGTGTGGCTCATCGACGACCAGGTGACCTGGTTGCTCACGATTTCACATGAGGAAGTCGTGTCATTCACCAGGTTTTCCCCTGGATAGGAGCAGCGACGTCGACGCAACAAGTGGCGCTACCCGTTGGCAGATGGCGTGGGCAGCATCCGTGCCCTCACCGACAGCAACGAGCGGAGCATCGGGACCCAGACCTACGACGCGTATGGCAGTGTGCGCACGAGCAATGGCGTGAACACCGTGCCGTTTGGCTTCGCGGGTGAGCAGACCGATGGCGAAAGCGGGCTCATCTACCTACGAGCACGGTACCTGGACCCCACCACCGGCAGGTTCCTCACGCAGGACCCAGCGAACTCTCCGTAGGTGTATGGTGGTGAGAAAGATCACCCTTTGCTATTCGGCGCCACGCCTACCCAACGACCCTCTCGGACAAATTGACGGCTTCGGCCGTATCGCGCTACACTGCGCGGACTACTATTGACCAGTCAGGTGTGCAGTTCACGCTGTTGATGAGTTGCTACCGCTGGGAGAGGGAAAAAGCATGCCCCAAACCGTTTTAGAGACGGTGCTCGATCAACTCGGGCTGACACCACGAGAATATTTCGACCGGCTCACCCAGTCGCTGGATGACATCCGGCAGGTTCGCTTGCACCGTGTGTCATCGAGCCGCGACACCGACCTACTGATTCAAGAGGAGACCACGCCCACTGAGTTCAGCGGCATCCTCACCGGCGAGACGCCGGAGGGGTTTGGCTTCGCCGAGGCAACTGATGAGGAAGCGCCAGCCGTATTCGGTGCCGCACCGGCCCCCGCTGGCCGCGCGACTCGAGCTAAGCGTACGACCCGTGCACGTACCGTACGCCCTGCCGAAACCGAGGAAACCGAATTGAGCGAGTTCGGCCTCGAACCGCTGGAAGACGACGACAGTCAATTCCGCCAGGCGTACCGGCGCGCACTCCGCACGAACCGGCGACCGTTCCGCGAGCGTTAAGCCACCCGGTCGTGCCGGCTGGCACCAGCGTCCTATCAGCGATTGGACATACGCCACTCGTTGCGCTTGATCGGTTGCGCCGTCCGCATGCCGGACGGGTGTTCGCTAAGCTCGAATACCTGAACCCTGGCGCCAGCCTCAAAGACCGCATTGCCTTACGCATCATCGAATCGGCTGAGCGCAGCGGCCAGCTCAAACCTGGCATGACCGTGCTAGAGCTGACCAGTGGCAATACTGGCACCGGACTCGCCATCGTGTGCGCCGTCAAGGGATACCCTTTCGTCGCCGTGATGTCGGAAGGCAACTCGATGGAGCGACGGCGCATGCTTGCGGCATTGGGAGCCAAGGTGGTCCTTGCCCCACAAGTTGGCGGTTCACATCCAGGCGAAGTGACCGGTGACGACCTGCAAGCGGTGGATGCGCTGGCCAGCGAGTTGGAGGCGCGTTACGGGGCGTTTCGTGCTGACCAGTTCAACAACCCCGAGAATGCAGCGGCGCACGAGTTCGGCACGGCGGAAGAAATCTGGGAGCAGTCCGGTGGCACTGTTTCCGATTTTGTTTCGACCGTAGGTACGGGCGGCACTTTCGCCGGCACGGTGCGAGGGCTTCGCCGGCATAACCCAAGTGTTGGTGGACACGTGGTTGAGCCAGCAGGAGCGCCAGTGCTGGCGGGTGAGGCGATTACCGATCCTCACCACAAGATTCAAGGTGCTGGGTACGGGGCGTACGTCACCGTGTGGGATCCGAGCCTCGTGACCAGTTACCTGCGTGTGACCGATGCCGACGTGATCGACACGGCGCGGCGCCTGGCCGCTCGCGAAGGCATCTTCGCTGGCTTCTCGAGCGGCGCGAACGTGTGGGCGGCGTTGCAGGTTGCGGATCGCGATCCGTCAACGGTCGTTGTCACGACCATCAATGATAGTGGTCTCAAGTACCTCAGTACCGACCTGTACGAGTAAACCTGGCCGAGCTATAACGTCAACTGATCTATCGCGGTCAACTCATCGGTCGAGAAGTGCAGGTTTTTAAGCGCGCGCACGTTCTCTTCGATCTGCTCAACCTTCGAGGCGCCGATCAAAGCGCTGGTGACCGACGGGGTTCGCAGGATCCAGGCAAGCGCCATCTGGGCCAGTGTTTGCTCTCGTGCCACGGCGATACTATTCAACTTCCGCACCACATCGAGCCGAGCGGGAGAGAGCCGGCGACGAGCCTGTTCTTCACCCCAGAGCAACGCAGCGCGTGAATCACTGGGAATGTGGCCGCTGAGATACTTGTCGGTTAGCAGCCCACTGGCCAGCGGAACAAAGGCAATGACACCGGTGCCGGCGCGGTCCGTTTGCGGTAGGAGGTCGCGTTCGATCTGCCGGTTGAGCAAGTTATAGGCGGGCTGATGTATGGTGACAGGCGACCAGTTGCGCTTGTCGCTCACGCGCACGGCCTCAGCGAACTGGGCGCCACTAAAACTGCTCACGCCGCCGTAGAGCACCTTTCCCTGGTGAATGAGGTGCTCGATGGCTCCCCAACTCTCCTCGATAGGCGTGTGTGGGTCGGGGCGGTGGAGATAAAATATATCAAAATACTCAAGTTGCATCCGTTTGAGGCTTTGCTCGGCACTGGCGATGATGTACTTCTTGGATAGCCACTCACCGTAGGGACCGGGCCACATCCGGTACCCGGCTTTACTACTGATAATCAGTTCGTCGCGCGGCAGTGAACGCAGGATCTCTCCACACGTCAACTCAGAAGCGCCTGGCGGCGTGCCATAGTTGTTGGCAAAGTCGAAGTGCGTGATACCAAGATCAAACGCTCGCGTAAGGCAGGCTCGTGCAACGTCTGACCCACGATAGCCACCGAACGTCTCCCAGCCACCCAAGGACAGCGCTGGGAGCATCAATCCGCTTGTGCCACAGCGGCGGTATTGCATGCGGCCGTCGTAGCGCTGCGTGTCGAACTGGCTGGGCTTTTCGGCGGCGATGCCCGTCGCTTCCAGCGTGATTGGTTCGGTCATCCTGCCTCCCAGTTGATTCGTGCGGTGGGAGCCACAAACTCATACACCTTGTCCAGGTGGCGATTGTAGCACCGCGAGCCCCAGTACATCCTGGCAGTGGCAGAATAACAGTATGTCAGCGAGCCGCTGCGCTACCGGCGGCCGGCCGTCGCAATCGATGTGTGGGAAAAGAGGGGTATAGCGCTGTACGGACCTGGTACGGCATAGTACAACAACACTGGTGACCTGATAGAACAACCTCGCTCGCAGTGAGCTAGTTCGCGTCTTCGATGAGGAGGGCGGCGGCGATGCCAGGTATCCATATCCGGATGTTTGGCTCGCTAACCGCAGAGCGCGAAGACGTACCGCTCACTCGCTTTCCCAGCCGGAAAGTGGGCGACCTCTTTGCCTACATTGTGCTGCATCGTGAGACGCCGCAGCCACGCGAGGGTGTAGCAGCGGCGCTCTGGCCAGACTTTGATACTGATCGGGCACGTCATTGCCTCAACACGGCCATTTGGCGGCTGCGAGCAGTGCTGGGTGAGCCTTCAGGCGACGTTTCCTGTCTGCGCATCGACAATCAAGGGGTTGGCCTCAACGCTTCCAGCAATGTCGTTATCGATGTTGTGCAGTTTGAGCGATTGCTCACGCTTGCCGCACACCTGCCCTCCGATCAGGTGGCTACGAAGGCATCACTGTGTGAGGAGGCCGTCTCGCTCTATCGAGGCGATTTGCTTCTTGATTGCTACGACGATTGGTGTGTCGTCGAACGCGAGCGGCTGCTGTGCCAGTACCTTGACACCTTGGGTTGGCTCATGTCGTTCTACACTCGTAGTGCGCAGTTTGAGCTCGCCGTGACTATGGGGCAGCGGCTGCTGGCGCGCGATCCCCTGCGCGAAAGCGTGCATCGCCAGCTTATGGAGTTGTACTTGCGCCTGGAGCGCCCAGCGGCGGCCCTGCGTCAGTATGAAACGTGCCGGGAAATCGTGCGCCGTGAACTCGGTGGCGATGTGACGACCGAGACGCGCGCGTTGCTGGCCCGCATCACGGCGGCTTCTGGCGTGCAACAAGCCGCGCCTCCACAAGTCGACCTGAGCCAGGTTGCAGTGAGTGAAGCACTGGACCGGTTGCGCCGGGCCATGGATCTCCATGAGCGTGCCCGCCAAGAACTCGAAGATGCTATTTCCCTGGTCCAACACGCCCGAAGTCAACCGGCAACGCCAAGTTCCACCGTGGGCCCGACAGTGCCCCCGGCTGCCAGGTCCCGGAGTGTGCTCAGTGCCGCGGTTGCACGGAGTGCACTGGCCACCTGACGCTGTGTATTCCCTTAGACTGGCTACGGCGCATATGGCTGGCTGGCCCATCGCGTGGCGCTCGCCAGCGAGCACGCTGTACGTTCGGAACAGTGACTCACGTGACGGTGCTGTGTTATGGGGTCGGTATGACTGTAGCGTGACAGGAAGGTGCTCGACTCAGAGCAAGACTAATGTCGCCGAGAGGCAGGGCGGGAGCAGTGCCAAATGGATGTGGGACGCCGATCATTCGTTGTTCGCATCTGGTGCGAACCCCCGGGCGTGTCTGGTTCAGTGCGCGACTGGCGGGGCACAGCGGAAGATGTGCAAACGGGTAACCGATACTCCTTCCAGACACTCGCAGACCTAGCGATGCATCTTGCACGAGATACAGGCATGCAGCTCGGCAGGCTCGCTGAACCGCGCGGAACCCAGCTTCGCCTCCGGCAATGGACTGGGCCGAACAATAGTGGGGAGTCCGGGCAGCGCAATTAGTAGGCGTACCTCACCGACAAGCCAGACGCGGCGGCATGAATGCCGTTTGGTTGCTCAGGTGATGCTGGTGACCGAGCGGTGTTAGAAAGGTGATGTAGTAGAGGAGGGCGCCTTAAGATTTGCCGGTGTTGATGTCGTAGTCGCGCTTGTGGCGCCACGACCAATAGGAACCGTTGCGGAAGGCGGTTCAGCCAGGAAAGACCTTCCAGGAAGGTCGAGAGGAAAGAGGACGTGCCAGAGTATCTATCTCCCGGCGTCTACATCCAAGAGGTGGATAGCGGCCCACGGCCGATCGAGGGCGTAGGGACAGCCTGCGCCGCATTTGTCGGCTTCGCCGCAGCTGGGCCGGTGAACACGCCCACGCTCGTGACCAACTGGTCGCAATACGTCGAGACGTTCGGTAGCCTGGACGGCAGCGGGCGCCGTAACGCACACGTTGCCGGCGCCTACCTGTCGCACGCGGTGTATGGATACTTCCTCAACGGTGGCGGCCGGTGCTATGTGACCAGAGTATCTGCTGGTGAAGCGCAAGTGGTGCCACCTGCACCGCTGCAACTGCCGAGCCGGTCGTCGAAGGCGATTCCGTCGCTCAACGTCGCCGCCAAAAACACACCAAGCGAGGACATCACCGTAGAGGTGAGCGGCCCCACCGGCGAAAACCCTGCCGATGGTACCTTCACGATTAATGTGCGAGCAGGCGCGGCGCATGAGACCTACGAGAACGTGACCATGGCGGCGCGCTCCCAGCGCAACGCGGTCGCTGTCGTCAACGCCGCGAGCAAGCTCATCACGCTCACTGAGGCTCCTGGTACTGGCACCGCTGTTGAGCGCGCACCGGAGCTAGGGTCGCACATCATTCGAGCGAGTCAAGCCGCCCAATTACCTGCGGTACAGGCCAGCCATTTCGTCGGTGACGTCAGCGAGCGCTCCGGCATGGAAGGACTGGAAATCGCTGAAGATGTCACGATGGTGTCGTGCCCGGACCTCATGTCGGCCTATGAGTCGGGAGCGATCAACCTCGATGGCGTCAAAGCCGTCCAACTGGCGATGATTGCCCACTGCGAGCGCATGGGCGATCGCATGGCCATCCTCGATCCAATCCCTTCATATAAGGCTGGCAATGGCGCCACCTTGAGCGCTCAAGAAGTCAAGCGCTGGCGGGAGCGCGACACCAACTACGACTCCAAATACGCGGCATTGTATTACCCCTGGATCAAGGTGGCTGGTCCCGATGGCCGCCCGATGGCGATCCCGCCCAGCGGACACATGGCGGGCATCTGGGCACGAAACGACAATGAGCGCGGCGTGCACAAGGCGCCGGCCAACGAAGTGATCCGCGGAGCACTCGAAGCCGCCACACCGGTAACCAAGGGTGAGCAAGACACGCTCAATCCGATAGGCGTGAACTGCCTCCGGTCGTTCACAGGGCGCGGGTTGCGGGTATGGGGTGCACGCACCCTGAGCAGCGACCCGGCTTGGCGATACATCAACGTCCGCCGCCTGTTCAATTACGTGGAAGAGTCGTTGGAGCAGGGACTCCAGTGGGTCGTGTTCGAGCCCAATGACCCGGGCTTGTGGGCGCGTGTGCGCCGCGATGTGGGCGCATTCCTGACGGGTGCGTGGCGTGACGGCATGCTGTTCGGCGGCACGCCTGCGGAGGCCTTCTACGTCAAGTGCGACGCGGAGATCAACCCCACTGATGTGCGCGATCGGGGGCAAATGTTCGTTGACATTGGTCTAGCCCCGGTCAAGCCTGCCGAGTTTGTGATCTTCCGCCTGAGCCAGTGGGCCGGTGGCGGGGCGTAACGCCCGTTGTAGTGGATACGTAGGTCGAACCGAAAGGAAGCAAGCAAATGGCCAAGTTGGAAGATTCCTTCGTTGCGTCATGGTTTGGCGTGGAGTTCCAAGGGGCGGTATCCGGCGCCTTCCAGGAGTGCTCTGGTCTGGGTAGCGAAAACGAAGTCGTCGTCCAGAAGTCCAGCACCGACGGCAAGTTCATCATCAAGAAGATTGCCGGAAACCTCAAGTGGAACGATATCACGCTCAAGCGGGGTATTACTACCTCCATGGATCTGTGGACATGGCGCGGAATGGTGGAGAAAGGGGACCTCGCCTCAGCGCGCAAGAACGGCACAATCACGATGTTCTCGCACGAAGGCAGCCCAATTGCCAAGTGGGACTTCGTGAACGCATGGCCATCTAAGCTCACTGGACCGACGCCGACGGCGCAGAGTGACGCGATTGCCATCGAAGAGATGGTGATCGTTCACGAGGGATACCAGCGATCGCAGTAGGCTGCTAACACAGCAGTGAGGGTCACACACTATGGCGCCGATTGCGGCGAGTCGTTCGACAGCGTTCGCATTTACGTTGCCGTATGGCTTTCAGGATGACACAGGAGCGTTGCATCGCGATGGCGTCATGCGGCTCGCGAAGGCGATTGACGAGATCGAGCCGTTACAGGACCCGCGCGTCGTCGCCAACCAGGCCTACCTGACGGTCGTGTTGTTGAGCCGGGTTATCACCCGGCTCGGCACCTTCTCGCCGATCTCGACTGCGCTTGTCGAGCAGTTGTATGCGGCCGATTTTGCCTTTCTGCAAGACCTGTACGTGCGGCTCAACGAGGCCGGTTCGAGCATCGTACAAACGCAGTGCCCGAGTTGCAGCACCCGCTTCAGCATCGATGTGTCCGGTGGCAACAATGGCTGAGCCAGCTCCACCGGCCAGCGATCACGGCAGTGGTTCATCCTCTTCGCAGGCATCTAGTGCGTCTGCTGGGCACAGCGGGAGCAGCGTCGATATCGAAAAACTCGCCGACAAGGTGTATCAGTTGATGCTAGAGGAAATTCGCCTGGCACGGGCGCGTGGCCAGGTAGTGGGCACATAGGGAAGGGGATATCGCGTGACCGCCGACCCGTTTCCCAGTTACCGTTTCTACGTCGAGATTGAAGGCTCGACCGAGGGAGTTTTCACCGAAGTGAGCGGCCTTCAGCTCGAGACGGACATTATGGAGTATCAAGAAGGTGGAAATAATGGTTTCGTGTACAAGTTGCCGGGTCGAGTCAAGGTGGGAAATGTCACGCTCAAGCGTGGATTGGTAAGCACAAACGGGTTCTTTAAGTGGTACGCCAACCAGATCAATGGCAAAATTGATCGCAAACACGTCACCATCGTCCTGAACGATCTCACGGGGCAAGAACTCGTCCGGTGGAACTTTGTGGGTGCGCTACCTGTGAAGTGGACAGGGCCATCACTGACGGCAGCAGGTAACACCGTAGCCGTCGAGGAGTTAGAACTCACACATAACGGTATGCACATCGAATAGGTGGCTCAAGGGGCAGGTAGGAATGCGTGATGGCGGTCGTGGTGCACACCTGGCACTGCAGACATTGAGTAAGCAGGCAGTATCAGCGGTTATGTAACGCAGGAAGGGTCACTGATGCCGTACCGGCGCATCATGTCATCCCTGCGATCCCAGCCATTCCGGCAGTCGCTCGTACAGCGCGTGCGCCGGCCTATCCTGAGCGCAGGTTCAGGGACCATACTGCGAGCACTTGGAGTCGGACGCGCCAGCGAGTCGCTGCGCCGGGCGCCTCAACCGGTGGACGGCTTCGGACTCGAGCCGAGCTATTCCGCTACTGCCCAGGTGGTACATGGTGCCGGTGCACCGATAGTCCAGGAACCTGCCGAGGAGCCGCTGCCACTTGAACAGGCGCTTGGTTCCTTCGGATGGGGTCTTGCGCCGCAGCCCACAGGAGTAACAGGTCCAACCCTTCGGGCAACTGGTCCTCAGATAACAACGCCGCCAACCGTGACGCCTCCAGCTGTTCCGGCACCACGGCCAGTGCCGGACCGGGCGCCAGTACCGACACGGAGACCAGAGCGCCCAAACATTCCTGTGTTCCCCTCCGTGGCCTACCAGTGGCTGGCGTCGCGCAAAGCCGAGGCCGACGCACAAGCTGCAGAAGATCGACCTGCACGCCCCCAAGCCAGCGGCTCCCTTGCGGAATCCCTGTCGTCGACACCAACAGCAGAGCGGCCTGCTGGAGTGCCATCACCTATGCCTGCTCCCAGCGAAGCGCGCGGACCGCGCCGGCCACCCCCATCGAACTGGCGCTTGCCAGTACCCCAGACGCCACCAGGTCCGGTGCAGGCTCCCGCTACAACGGCCGCCGAAGCGCCAGCGGCGCCACTACCCGAACCGGGTCCGCTGCGCGCCGCCGCCCAGACGGCAGATATCCAACCAAGGGTCGATCAGGTTGTAGAAGATGCACCGACGCCACTGCAGGAATTCGCGCCGCCGGCGGTGTCGGATTACCTAGAGGTGGCCGAGCCTCTAGCGCGGCTCGCTGAGGACGGCGTAGGCGACTCGTCGCCAGCCAGCAGCGAAAGTCAACGCTTCACTCGGGCATCCACAGACCTCTTGGATAATGTGAGGGCCAATTCTCAGGAACCTCACCCTATTGACGACCAACCTGTTGGCGACATGGTTGCAGTCGACGATCCCGGAGCGCCTGAGGTAACGGCTGGCGAAGTCACGGCAGACGAGACCGGCAAGCCTGATGATGCCGGCGCCGGGTTTACTTCTGGCGCAGCCGCTAGCGCGCTCGACCGAACTGTGGCGCCCGCGACGCCACAGGAGTCCGGCCGCGCTGCGACCGGACCTGGCTTCGACGAGACGGTCTCCACTGAGCACCCACAAATGCTCAGTTCCGAACGTGAATCCCCTGTGACGCAGGAGCCGCCGGCTCAGACGCTTCCTGGTCAACCGGTAGGAATCTTCCACCCTCCTCCTGGTGGTGCAGTGCTGCGAGCCAAGCCCGTCCACCTCGCCAGCGAAACGCAGCCAGCCAGTTCATCCTTTCCGGAGCCAGCGCGCAACGCCAGAGTTTCCGAACTTAGCACACCGCCTTCAAGTGCACCGGCTCCTAGCGCCCGGCCCGCCGCTCCTGTTCAGTTGGAGCGAGCTGTAGCTCCCACGCCACCACCGGCGGTAGTCCGATCCGATGTGCCACCAGATCCTGTCCAATCCCCGCTTCACCAAGCGTCAACTGCG
>JANWJO010000224.1 GCA_025449435.1 Chloroflexota bacterium
AGCCGGGCCGTGTCGGTGCTTTCCGTCGCAAAGGTGCGCATGACCGTGGCGCCAGTGACCGCCAGCGCCAATCGCGCTCGGCGATCCCGGTGCAACAGCATGCGGGCACTGCTGGCGCGTACCGCCGCCGAGGTGAGGCCCAGGGCCAGCGCTAAGTCCACAACCGAATACACGATCCCTTGATGGTGTGTGGCTCCCAGCACCCAGGGTGGCACATTGGGCAACGGCGCCACGCGCGGCACTTGCTCGACCCCCGTCAGGTCGGCCAGCGGCACGCCAGCGGTCTCGCTGCCGAGCGACACCATCACACAGCGCGTGGCCATTAGTGCAGCAACTTCCGCACATGGAAAAGGAGGGTTGCGCCCGCAAACGGCTTGGTGAGATAGACGTCGGCCCCCTGCTTCAGGCCCCACAACTCATCAGTCCGTTCGGACTTGGACGTGAGCAGGATGATCGGAATATGCGGCATCGTGGGATCGTTCTTGATGGTTCGACACACCTGGAAGCCGTTGCGCTTGGGCATCACCACATCCAGCACCACTAGCATTGGGTGTTGTTCCCGCACGATGCGCAACGCCTCTTCGCCGTCGCTGGCCGTCACAACATCGAAGCCCCCTTGGAGCAGCGGCGCCGTCATCAGCGCCAGGTCGGTGGGACTATCATCAACAACTAGTACTTTGGCAGCCACAGCACCCTCCCTTCGAGTTGGTCAACGGCCTACTTCGGCGCACTCGGGCGCGCAAACGTAAACGGCGTCCGGGTCGTCGGACGCGCGAGGTGCTTGCGCACGCACTTCACGAGTTCGTCGGGGTCGAACGGCTTGGTGAGGTATTCCGTGGACCCAGCCAGGCGGCCGCGTAACTTGTCAAACAGGCCATCTTTGCCGCTTAACATAACGATAGGTAGCTTTTTGTAGTCGGGGTTCTTGCGCACGATCTGGCAGATCTGGTAGCCGTCCATGCGGGGCAGCATGATGTCGAGCAAAATCAAGTCTGGGCTCTCATCGGCGATGATGGCCAGTGCGGCGAGCCCATCGGGGGCGCCTAACACCCGGATTTTCTCGCGCTTGAGCGTAAGTTCCACCACCTTACGGATCGTGGGGCTGTCATCCACCACGAGAACCGTTTGTTCGTGCACTGCATTACTCCTCGTAGCTGGTTACGCGACTTGCGGAAAGTGCTCGCGCCGGGCGGCGGCCCACTCAGGATCGATCAGCCCTGGCCCCGAGGTGATGTTCGTCTGAATCGCAGACTCCAACTCCAAAAAGAACGCCGCCACCGTACCGCGCAAGCTATCCGCCACGTGCCGGTCGACCAACTGTTCGTCCACGATGTGGATAGCCACACTGGTGATAAGCGCATACACGCCGCAAGCGATCTGGGCATAAAACAACTCACGCGAGTTGCCGCCCACCGTGCGATAGCTGGTGAGCAGGTCGCCACTGTCAAACATGCCTTCCGAATAGGTCAGCAGGTCGAGCGCTTCATAGCGCTGCTGGAAGCTGCGCAGGGTCCGCTGGATCCACGCTCGGGCCGTGTCGCGCTCGTGCTCGGGGCGCAACGTGGTTTGCGTGGCGAACGCTGAGAGCGTTTCCAGCAGCGAACTAATGAGCTGCAGCGTACGCCGCTCCTGATTGCGCTGTTTCATGACGGCGGCCAAGCGCGTCTGCAGAGCCAGTATCCGGATGGTCAGTGCCTCTTCGATCTGCTGGTCTAACTGCACCTGAGCGGGAGCTACTGCTTCGTGGCGCTGCTCCTGCACCAGCTTGGCCTCGAGGAGCCCTTGTGCTTCTCGCGCCACGTCCAGATCGGGGGCATGCAACTGACGAGCAATTTCTCCCAATGGGATCCGCGCCCCGGTGAGGGCATACACCCCCCGTGCCAGGGGCGACATCGAGGCGATCTGGCTTTCTGTTGCCGGCTCGGTCTGTATGAGCACGGCACCCGTCCCCGGCACGCTTTCGCCCGCTTGCCGCCACTCGTCGATGACACGAACGGCGTCGATCAGCAAGCTGTCTAGATCAAACTGATGCGGCCACCACACATCATCAGAGGTCGCTTCAAAGGTGGCCGTGCCCGATTTCCAACTTAAAACGGCAACAAGGACGCGCTGGATGTCGGCACGCAGCAGGCGCACTTGGGCATCGACAGGCAAGGCCGTCAATTCATCAAGTTCGAGCCCCGTGCCAAAGTCGCCTTGCGTTACGCGGCCGTGTGCCAGTTGCAGACGGGCGTTGACGCCGCCGCCACTGAGATACAGCATTCCCGAGCGGCCACCAAGGCAGAGCATTTGCAGCACTTCCGATGCACCGAACTGCTCCTGGTCGCCGAACGGAACCTTGTGCGTTACCACTCGTGTTTCACCAACAAGTCATGCTCTGCTGCCCACTACTGGGGGCAATCCTACGGACACAGGTCCTGCCTTTCTATCCCCCACCAGCGCTACCATATGGCTAGGACTTGTCCGGCGGGTTGGCGAACACGCTTCGCCGGCCGATTGGTGACGAGGAAGTCGGGGCACGTGCGCCGCTGCGTTACTGTGTAGGGTGCAAGCCAGTCAGTCTGCGATGAACGCGCACGCACTCAGAGAAGGAGCGAACCAACGGTATGTCTGGGCAGAGTGCGCCAGGGGCACCTGGCTCGGAACCTCGCTGGACCACGAGTCGCAAGAGCGGCGTCGGCACCGCATTCTCCAGTGGGTCACGCCTTTGGTTTACGGTGTCTCATGGCGTACTCAATGAGATCTACTACCCACGCACCGACCTGGCGAACACCCGCGATGCAGAATTTATTGTGACCGGTAAAGGCTTCTTTTCGGAAGAGAAGAGGGACACCCAGTCCGATTTTGAGCAGCTCGACCCCTGGGCGCCCGCCTACCGCCTCACCAACACTTGCTTGCGCGGCAACTATCGCATTGTGAAAGAGCTCGTGAGCGATCCCGAACGCAGTGCCATCCTGCAGCGCGTCGCGTTTCACCCACTCATTGGTCTCGCCACCGATTACAGCATCTACTACCTTGTCTCACCGCACATTCTGAATCACGGACGCGATAACAGCGCTAGGGTGGCTGACCATGAGGGCATCCCCATGCTGTTTGCCACGCGTAGCGGTATCCATATGGCAGTCGCCTGTGACACCGGCTTCTTGGTGCGCTCGGTGGGTTTTGTGGGCACGTCCGACGGCTGGCACGAACTGGTCCACAACGGCCGTATCACCGATTCCTATACCAATGCCGACCACGGCAACGTGGCGCTGACCGCACAAGTAGCTTTGCCAGCGAGTGGCACCTTCACGGTCGCCATGGCGTTCGCTGCCACGCCCGGTGAGGCGGCGCAACAAGCGCGGGCCGCACTGCTCAAAGGGTTCGATCAATCCCTGGCACAGTATGTCCAGACGTGGCACAACGCCACCCGTGGCGTCCGCCTCCTGCACGAGCAATCCAATGACGGTGGCCGGCTGTTCCGTGCCAGTGCTATCACCCTCCTGACTCATATGGACAAGAGTGTGCCCGGGGCTACCGTCGCGTCGCTGTCCATTCCCTGGGGCGATATCAAGGGTGACGGTGACTTGGGCGGATATCACCTAGTGTGGGCGCGTGACCTGGTGGAATCTGCCACAGCCCGTCTGGCCATCGGCGACGCCGAACGCGCCTGGCAGGCTTTCCTGTACCTCGCCAGTATCCAGCGTGAGGACGGCAGCTGGCCGCAGAACAACTGGCTGGATGGCGAGCCGTACTGGCCAGGCGTGCAATTGGATGAGACCGCGTTCCCCATCATCCTCGCCTGGCGCTTACAAGGCGAAGCCGCGGCGCGTGGATTTTCCCTGTGGCCCATCGTGCGTAAGGCCGCCTCTTTCCTGGCGCGCAGCGGCCCGGTGACCCCAGAAGAGCGGTGGGAGGAGGATGGTGGCTACAGCCCGTCGACGCTTGCCGCCTGCATTGCGGCGCTGGTGTGTGCCGCGGACTTCGCCCGCCAGGCAGGCGAACTCAACGATGCGCTGTACCTGGAATGGGTAGCCGATTGGTGGGCCAGCAAGATCGACGATTGGACCTTCACGACCACCGGCAGCTTGCTCCCAGGTCACACCGAATACTTCGAGCGGTTGGGCGTGCCCGTATTCCCGATGGATGGCTCTGGCGTCGAGGCGCCGGAGTTCGTGCCCATCCGCAACCTTCCGTCGAACGAGCAGCAGAGCTACCCGGCCAAAGACGTGATCGACACCGGTTTCCTAGAACTCGTGCGCTACGGCGTGCGCCGCGCCGACGACCCACGCATCGTGTCGTCGCTGGCGGTGGTGGATGCCTTGCTGCGCGTCGAGCTCCCGTGTGGCCCCTGCTGGCATCGCTATAACCACGATGGCTACGGCGAGCGGTCGGATGGCTATCCCTTCGATGGTGCGGGCGTCGGGCGCGTCTGGCCGCTGCTCACCGGCGAGCGCGGGCACTACGAACTCGCTGCCGGCAACATCAACGAAGCTCGCCGCTTGCTGCACGCTATGGAGTGTTTCGCTAATGAGGGGGGACTGCTGCCCGAGCAGCTCTGGGACAACCCGAACATACCGGAGCGGGAGCTCGAGTTCGGGCGGCCATCTGGCTCCGCCATGCCGCTGGTGTGGGCGCACGCCGAGTATCTCAAGCTCTTGCGCAGCATCACCGATGGCAAAGTGTTCGACGTGCTGGCGCCCGTGGTACAGCGTTATGCGACCGGGGTGCCGCCTGCGCGCACCGTCTGGCGATTCAACCACAAAACCACCACTATGCCGTTGGGCGAGCCACTGCGTATTGAGGTCAACGCGGCCGCACTGATGCGCTGGACAACTGATGGCTGGGCTACACACACCGACACCACCGCCACATACAGCGGCCTGGAATCCTGGTACATCGACATGCCCGCCGCCGTTGGCAACCGGCCCTGTACCGTGGAGTTCACCTTCTACTGGCTCGACGCCGAGCACTGGGAAGGCACAAACTTTCTCGTCGTCGTCGGTGCATAGTTCGTGGCGTCCCAACACCTCTCCAGGTAAGGTGGCTCTGCCAGCGCACTATACTGGGCGCGTGCGGCGCACCTGACCAGCGCTGCAGATGCATGAAGGTGTGCCGTGTACACGAGCCTGAATCCAGCCATGCTCGGCGGGAAGTGTGATTTTGCTCAGACCATTGCACTGGCTGCGGGAGCCGGGTTCCAAGCCGTTGACCTGCCGATGACGGAAGTGCTCGATCTGGCGATGCGCACCAGCACCGCCGCCGTTCGCCTCCAACTCAGCCAGGCCGGCCTCACGTCGGGGCCTTGGGGACTGCCGGTCGACTGGCGCGGCGACGAGCAGAAGTATCGTGCAGACCTGGCCGATCTGCCTCGTTACGCCGCCTTTGCCCAGCAGCTGGGCGCCTCGCGCGCCGCCACCTGGGTGTTGCCCGGCCAGAACGATCGCACCTTGCCCGAGCAGCACGACTTCCTGCTCACCCGTTTCCAGCCGGTGGCCGCGGTGCTAGCGGACCACGGCGTGCGTCTAGGTCTCGAGTTCATCGGACCCAAAACGTTGCGCGACCGCTTCACCTACCACTTCTACTACACTGCCCCCGCCATGCTCGCCTTCGCCCGCGAGATCGGCCCCAACGTCGGGCTCCTCCACGACTGCTTCCACTGGTACACCTCCGGCGGCACGCTGGCAGAGCTCACTCAGCTCAATAACGCCGACGTCGTGAGCGTCCACATTAACGATGGCCAGCCGGGTCGCGGCCCTGAGACGCAGATCGACCAGGAGCGTGCATTGCCGGGCGAACATGGAGTCATCGACATCAAGGGATATCTCCACGGCCTGCGTGCCATCAGCTACGACGGACCCATCACTGTGGAGCCGTTCAGCGCGCGCCTACGAGCCATGCCCATCGAGCAAGCCGTGGCCGAAACCGCCGCCGCCATACATAAGGTGATGAGCTAGCTACAAAAACTACCCCCCTGTAGTCCCCCCTTTGGCAGGGGGGACTGGCTGCTGGAAGTATGGTGGCGAACCTCCATCGTGGAAACTCCCCTCCCCGAGCGGGGACGGGTGCCCTCGGGTCGCGGGGGTGAGGTCCGTAAACTTGACCCATCTTTATTAAAATTCTTCGGGCGCCAGCCGCAAGTTCGGCTGCACGTCGAGCGACAACGCGTCGCACTGGCCGCGCTGGAGTTTGAAAAAGGCGTTGCCAGCGATCATCGCCGCGTTATCAGTGCAGTAGGCAAAGGGTGGCACTAGTACGGGCATCGCACAGCGTTCACGGAACAGCTCACGAAGCCGCGTATTGGCCGATACCCCGCCTGCCACGAGGATGTTGGGTACCGCGAAGCGCTCAGCCACGGCCAGCGTGCGCGTCACCAACATATCGGCGATGGCTTCCTGCACGCTCGCGGCGAGGTCGGCGATCACATCTGGTGACGCAGCAAGTGACGGCAGATTGCCGCCAGCTTGCTCGGTGATGAGCCGTTGTGCGGCCGTCTTCAGGCCACTAAAACTAAAGTCATCGCTACCGCGTAGCATCGCGCGTGGCAAGGCAAACGCCTTAGGGTTGCCGGGACGGCTGGCGCCCAACTGCCCGCTGGCAGCTTTCTGGATGGAGGGGCCGCCAGGATAGGGTAACCCGAGCACCCGTCCGACCTTATCAAAGGCCTCGCCAGCGGCGTCGTCACGAGTGGCTCCAATAAGTTGATACTGCCCGTGGTCGCGCATGAGCACCAGCTCCGTATGGCCGCCTGAAACGATGAGGGCCAGCGCCGGAAAGCGCGGCTCGCTTGCGCCAGTGCGCAGTTGCTCAGCAGTGGCGAGCCAGTTGGCGTACATGTGCGCCTCGATGTGATTGACGCCGATCAGTGGCAGGTCGCGCGCAAAGGCAATGGCCTTGGCGGCGTTTACCCCGACGAGCAATGACCCAGCCAGGCCAGGGCCCGCCGTCACTGCGACGGCGGCGATGTCGTGCCATGATGCGCCCGCCGTGCGAAAGGCTTCAGTGAGGACCGGCAATATGGTGGTCATATGCTGGCGTGCAGCGAGCTCCGGCACCACGCCGCCGTAGGGTTGGTGCAACGCAATTTGCGACGACACGATGTTGTTGACCACTTCGCGCCCGTCGCGCACGAAGGCGACCGACGTTTCGTCGCAACTGGTTTCGATCCCCAAGATGAGGGTGCTCATCGTTCCTACGCCTGCCTTGCCTGCTCATCGTGCTTCTCTTCCGCCGCGGGCCGGCGGAGGTAGATCGGCGCTAACGTTGTCGGGTCATCGCTAGCACCGCTCGCCAATAGCTCGGTTGCTAGTAAACCCGTCGCTCCCGGCCGGACCGCCGGCAAGGGTCCGCTGCGGCTCTCGACATATTTTGCTGACGTGCCCTTGAGGAGTTCGATCGCACGTTTCGGCAACTCGCCTACTAACGTCGTGCGCTGTTTGATGTCCCCGAGCACCGCTGCCGGGTTGCCGATTTGGGGCTCGGCCACACAACGCCGTTTGCCCGCCGTGAACGTGTACAGCGCCCAATACCAATCGCCCCGGCCAGCGTCGAGCACCGTCAGCACCCGAGTCGCGCCGGTGGCTGTGAGCGCCAGCGCTTCCAACGAACTCACGCCAACCAGCGGAATGCCCAGCGTCCAGCCCAGCGTCTTGGCGGTGGCGATACCTACGCGTAAACCCGTAAAGCCGCCCGGACCGATAGCGACCCCTATGCCCGTGAGGTCGCCAGGCTGCGCTGCGAACGAGCGCATCAGTTCTTGGGCCGCTGGTAAGAGCTGTGTCGTGTGGTTAGCGGCAGCACTCCAGATGCGTTCGGCTAATATCACCCCGTCGCGCAGCAACGCCACGCCCGCGTTGCGCCCCGATGTGTCGATGGCCAGGATCACACTCAACCGTTACACCCCGAATGCTTCGCGCCGGAAGCTGGCCAGCAGTTGCTCAAAGTGCGCGTTATGCGGGAAGAAGCGCAGGCTGCGCTTGGTATCGCTCACAAAGCCCAAGCGCACTTCCAGATGATCGGCCGGCAAGCCGGTTGCGTGTTCCGGCCATTCCACCACGCACACCCCTTCCTCCGACATGTAGCTATCGAATCCCAGGTCGAGCGCTTCAGATGGTCGTTCCAGACGGTACAGGTCCATCTGGTAGAGCGGTAGCCGGCCGGCGTACTCGCGCATCAAGATGAAGGTGGGGCTGGTCACCGGCCCGGTCACCCCCAAGCCCTGTGCGATGCCTTGCGTAAACGTGGTCTTGCCGCTGCCCAGGTCGCCGCGCAACAGCACCACATCACCGGCCTGGACCATGGTGCCCAACCGCACCCCCAGGCGATGGGTCTGAGCCACGCTGTGGCTCACGATGTCGAGGGTCGCCAGAGGGGTGCGGTTCATACGGCAGCGAAGTGGTCGAAACCAGCGGTGGCCCAGGAAGCCTCACCCTCGATGCGCACTGCTGGCTCACCGGAATGGCGCACGTCGCAGCGGCCAACGGCGGTGAGGGGCACGGCAAAGGTGTCTCGCCAGGCGCGCTGCAGGCTTGGCCACGCCGCGGCGCTCGCGGTGAGCACCAGTTCATACTCTTCGCCGCCGCGCAGCGCAAGATGGCGAGCGTTCTCCGGAGCGTAAGCGATCAGCGCCGGGTCCAGTGGCAACGCTTGCAGATCGATGGTGAT
>JANWJO010000225.1 GCA_025449435.1 Chloroflexota bacterium
AGATGCTGCCCGCTGTGGTGTTCGCTTCCTTTCCGGACTCCCCCTCGTGCCACAGGAACGATACCATTCTGTGCCAACCTTGCACAATGCTATTACAGATATCAGTTTGCAACATCGCGAAAAATGGCCAGGCCCGGCACCCAGCTTTGTCCCCCTGGCAGGCAGGCGATGTACCGTGCATCTGGTACGTTGCTGTCCAGCCGGTGGTGGTGCGCGAAATGGCGCGCCCGATCTGCTGTGACCCAATCCCAAAGGTCCTAGGAGTGGGCATCTACCCTGGGAAGTTGCGCTTCCCAGGACGTCGAATCCGCTAGTACTTCAAGTTCCAGAGCAAAGCTCTGGCTCGCACCTGGAAGGAGGTACTGCAATCTTCCGGCAGCGCCTTCCGCCGTGCGACCGAGGACGTGGCAATTGGCCGGTTCCAATCCCATTACGTAGGCGCCTTCGCCGAGCATCTTCCACTGCATCAGGTACGGCAGTTCGGCCACCCGCCAGCGCAGCGCCAGGCCGATGCCGGCACGGTGGCGAAACGCCGGGTTCACGATGGCAGCGCTGGTCCACCCGTTGGCGCCTGGGCGAACGCTGTGTACGAACACCTGCTCGCGCCAACCGGCCACCGGCGGCCCAATGTGCGACCAGGCGTCCAACCCCTGTTGTGCTTCGGCGTCGCGTGCTTCAACGCGTTCGCTGTTCACGACCACGCGTGCGCCTGCATCTACCAGTGGGTATCCCAAGTTGCAGTGGTACAGCACCATCAAGGGTGAACGCTCGTAACCCTGGTTTTCTACGGTGTCGGTAATACGCAGCTTGGAGGAGCCCCACTGGGCACGGATCTCGCGGTGGCAGACCAGCACATCGCCAAACAGCCGCGCCTCGCGCATCGTGCCTCGGATGATCCACTCGAGCTGGTCGCCCTCCCAGTGGGATGCATACGACACCTCTTCGGCAGGTATGGTGGATGCGCGTCCGTGTAGGCCCAGCTCGACTCCGCCGTACTGGTTGGCCTCGCCCACTTGCGTGAGCCCGCAGGTAGTGAGCAAACCGCCGCCGAACGTTTGCAGCCAGCCATTGCCGGATGGCTCATAGTACGCCGGGTGAACCGCTCCGGCTGGTGAGATCCATGCCAGCGATGCGCCATTGAACCGTGCGTCGATCACATCCATGAAGCGATCTGGCGCGACGGTGAACTCCAGGCCACTGCCCGTGCGTACGGTGAGGATGCGCATGCCCCGCGACCGGCCGCCTTGCAGCACGCTCTCTTGGATCCCGCCTAACTGTGACTCGTGGCCGATGCGTCTCATGAGTTCAGCGCGCGACAGTGGCTCATTCCTAGGATCATCGGGACGGTCGCCGGCTGGTGTTGTCACGGTTACGCATCCCTACGCTGAGCCCAGCGAAACGCAGTGAGTGCGTACACCTTCGCCGCCTTGTACAGATCGACCACCGGCATGGATTCGTCGTACACGTGGCACATCGCCTCCTCGCCTGGGCCAAAGATCACGGTGGGAATGTCGGACTGCGTGATGTGCGTCATGTCACAGCAAGCGAAGAACCCGGTGGGCCGGGGTACATATCCCAAGCCGTCGGTGATCGCGTCCTTGACCGTTTGGGCGATCGGCGCCGCAGGCTCTGTCACTGCACCAACCGCCTGGCCTGGAGCTTCCATGGTGACCGTGGCCTGATGGTCTACCAGGGCGGATCGCACGGTGTGTTCGAGCTCTGCCAGCACCTCCTCTGGCTGCTCGCCGGGCAACGTGCGGCGGTTGATGACGAAGGTGAATTGGGCAGGGATCACGTTGGGTGCGTCCCCGCCCTCCGCCATAGTCACGGCCACGGTCGCAGCTTGCTCGATGATCGCGTCATACCTGCTGGCCAGCTTCTTGTTCAGTGCGTCGATGGCGAGCAGCATCGGTGCGGCGGCGGTGATGGCATTGACCCCTTTGTGTGGATGCGCCGAATGGGCTGGCACGCCACGTACCGTGACTGTCGCGCGGCAAGCCCCCCGATGACCCAGGTTGAGTTGTAGGTTCGTCGGTTCTCCTACGATCGCGGCATCGGCGCGCAAGCCGCGTTTCATGTCGTGCATCGTGCCGTAGCCGCCATTCTCCTCGTATGCCACGGCCGAGAGGGTCAGCCTTCCGGGCATCTGCATCGTCGCGAGCGTTTCGTAGGCCGCGATCATGGGCGCTAGGCACCCCTTGGCGTCCACAGATCCCCGGCCATACAGGCGACCGTCGCGTATGGTGCCGCTGAAGGCCGGTACGCTCCACCGCGTAGGGTCGCCCGCTGGCACGGTATCCATGTGGCTATTCAACAGCAACGATGGTCCGGAGGTGCCAAAGGAGGTTGTGATATTCTGGCGACCTGGCTTGGCTTCGCTCACCTCGCAATCCAGGTGCAGCGCTTGCCAGCGGTCACGCAAATAGCTCACCACGTCCGCCTCGACGGTGTCGGACTTGCGCCTGACGAGCTCCTGGAGGAGCGTTGGTAGCTGATGCTGATCGATCCTGGCACACAAGTCTTGTTCTGCGCTGGTGAGCGCCATCATACTGTTCCTCTCTGGGTTGCTCGGGGCAACGCGGCCCCTTGGGCTTCGTCTGGCCGGCCTAGTATACAAACTGGGCAGGCCGTCGGACCTGGCATGCTACGCTCAGCGCAACTGCGTCGCCCGCCAAGAAGGGAACACCAATTGCCAGATAGCGATCCACCCACGCCGCCACAGGCGCCCGCAAGCACCGAGCGACCCGAATACATGGAGCAGGTGATCGCGCAGACATTGGGCGCATTAGGCGAGCAGGGACCCGACTGGTACAAGAGCAGCGGCGAACAGGGGCAGGCACTGGCGGCGAATGCCGCCCGCCTGGCCCTCTGGATCGCGGGTATCCGTCCCGGTGGCGCGCGCGTGCTGCGGTTGCTCTCTGGTTATGAAGTCGAGCTCACACCGCAAGATCCACTCACCTTCGTGACACACCTCGCTCAAGCGCTCGTCGGCGAGTCCGTCAGTGGTGCGGGTGCACAGACCTCCGAAGAGTCCTCGCGTGCACTCATGGCTGAGATTGCCAATGTGGCAAACCAGGTCACTGCGGATATCACGCCGTTTATGATGCGTGCGATGCTCTTTCAGCTCTGTGGTGGGTTATTGCAGCAGGCACTGGCAGAGCAGCAAGATCAACGCGACCTGGCAGCCAGGCGCGGTACCGGCAAGCGAGAGGCACCGGAGACAGCGGCACCAGAACCAGCAGCCACGGCGCCAGCCCCACCTGCCCCACCGCCAGTCGATGCACCGGCGCCTGCTCGACCGCGTATCCTGCGCCCGGGTGATTCGCCTGACGATGGCCCGCCGCCGCCACTCATCTTTCCCAAACGGTAGGCGTCGTTTGCCCCGAGGCGGTTAGCGACGCTTCAACACGAGCAACACTTCCGTTCGCCTGTCGCCACCGCCACTGGACGTCCGCTCCAGCTCGATCGTGAAGTGTCCGTTTATCGCCGCGTGTAACGCCTCGCTTGACACCGCAAAGGGCGGACCGCCGGACTGTTCGCCGACAAAGAATAGGCCGATGAGCTGGCCATTGGGTTTGAGCAGCGACACCATGCTGCGCCAATAGCGTGGTCGATCCTCAGGCTGGATGGCCGGAAAGCAGGCCCGCTCTAGGACGTAGTCAAACGTGCCCGCATAGTGTGCCGGCAGATTGAACACGTCGGCGAGTTCAAACGTGGCGCGTGCGGTTAGCCCTGCACGCTCGGCATTGTCCGACGCTCGCGCGATTGCCGTCGGTGCAAAGTCAAAGCCGGTGACATGAAACCCATGCTCCGCGAACAGCAACGCATCGTGCCCGGTGCCGCAGCCAGGAACCGCTACTGTCCCCGCTGCAGGCGCTTCCGCCGTGGACAGCAGTGCTACAAACGCCTCTGACGGTCCGCCGCGATCCCAACCGGTTTCGCCGCGAACGTACCGGCTCTCCCAAAATTCACTGGAGCCGGGTTCAGACTTGCTCATTACATTCCTTGGTCATCGAAGCGTTGCGTGGTCACAACCCCCTGTTGTCCCCCTAGCGGGGGGACGTCGCGCCGAGAGCATTTTCCCCACCCGCTGATAGCCCGGTTGCCCACCATCGTTCCATCAACTCGGCTCCCCTCTTGGGGAACCTTTAACGAGGGGTCCGTATCTACACCCATTTGGGAGACTGGTGGGAAGGCCCGCCACCTTACCGTGCCTTGCGGATGCCTGTTGGCACCGGCGGCATGGGTGGATTCTCTCGCTCGTGCCGGTGCCATTCGCCGTTGTATGACACGGCAATGCGAATGGCGGGCTTGTCGCCCAGCACGTGGATAAGATGACAGCAGTTGGCGGGAGCGAGCACGAAGTCACCTGCTTTGACATAAATCGGCTTATCCTGGCCCTCGATCTCCCACGCCTGCTCACCTTCGGCGATCATCCACCACTCGTCGGCCAGGTGGTAATGCCAATCATTCTCCTGCCCTGGAGGCTGGCAGATAACAGTGGCCACCGTGCGGTCGTTCATGATAATCCGGTCGGCCCAGGGGGCAGCGCCGTGCGCCTGCTTGAGCTCGGCCAGTGACACCGACAGCACACCCGTATTCAACTTGGGTAGTGCGATAGCCATGTTGCGGTCCTTTCTCAGATCGTCACGCTCACATGCTCAGGGCGCCAGCAGCCGACGTGGTGCGCTGCGCCCGCTGCTCCGTCTCCGGTTGAGACGATGGTGCACAGGTTGCCTAACTGCGCGGGATGCTTGCCATTGCCGGCAACGCCGCGATCGTATCATAGAGCTTCTTGTTCACCACTGCTTTGCGCTCGGGCAAGCCGTGTTTGGCGAAGCCGCTGGCGATCTCTCCCACGCGCTCGCGCAGCCGGATGCCGCCCTCGACCGATTGGCTTGCTGCGTGCGGCGTGAGAATCACCTGTTCCATGCTGCACAGGGGGTGATCGGCGCCGATGGGCTCCACCTCGAACACATCTAACCCAGCTGCTGAAAGCTGGCCTGACTTGAGTGCTGCCACCAGGGCGGTTTCGTCGACCACCGGACCCCGGCAGGTATTGATGAGCACCGCGCCGCGTTTCATTTGGGCGAAACGCGTGTCGTTCATCAAGTGGCGCGTCTCGTCGTTGAGCAGCACGTGCAGGGTCACAACATCGCTCTGCGCCAGCAAGTCGTCCAGGCTGACTAAGGTCGCGCCATACTCGGCCGCTTGCGCCGTCGTGACATAGGGGTCGGCAGCAAGCAGCTTGAAGCCAAACGGGCGCAGGCGCTCAGCGACCAACCGGCCGATGCCACCAAAGCCGACGATGCCCAACGTCACAGCGGTAGGTCGATGAATCTCTACGTCAGCGCGTCCACGCCGCGCTGCCCAGCCGCCGCTACGCACATACTTGTCCATGGCAAACAGCGACCGGTTGAGTGCCATAATTAGCGACAGCGCGTGGTTGGCGACCTCGATGGCAAAGGCATCAGGCACGTTGGCGACGAGGATGCCGTGCGCCGTTGCCGCCTCGACGTCAATGTCGTCGAAGCCCATGTACGGACGCAGCACGAACCGGGCTGCCGGCAACTGGTCGAAGTCTGCGTCTTTCAATCCGGTCCCGCCGACGATCAGCAGGTCGGCGGCTTTGGCTGCCGCCGTGATGCTGCCCGCTTCGTCGCGCAGTGGCGCGATGGAGAGATCAGCACCTGTCTGCCGGATCATGGTGTATGCAATATCGTCGGGATGGACCGATTGTCGTGACGCAACCACCACCTTGCACGGTGTATTCCATTGTTGTTGGTTGCGCCAGCGGGCGAGCTCATCCATAGGAACAGGGCATCCTTTCGACGGTGCACACGCGGCTCTGGTGCGTGCCAGATCGTCCGGCGAGCCGATAGGTTCTCGCGCGCAGGAGCATGCACTACCTGTTGCAACCATGCAAGCGCGCTCGGCGTCGCAGCAGCAACACCGAGCGCTACCCTATTGCGACGATCTACCCAGCCAGCGGCCCTGCACGGTGCCGTGGCCTCGGTGGCACAGGCGTCGTTGTGTGCCTTTGCACTGCTGGGGAGTGCACGGTTGCGGGCGCAGCGGGCGCCTCGTAGGCGCCGATATCACACGCCAGCCCTTGTGGCCGCGCAACGCCACGCTGGTCTGTCGTTGGGCAGCCATTGGTACCCGAGCCGCCAGCGTTGATCGCCGGACTGGTCGGCAGCAGCGCCATGGTTTGTGTCGGGCCGCCGTTGTTCGCCAGCAGGTTCAACATGGGGTTTGTGTTGGTTAGGCTCGTCGCCTGGGTGAGCCCACAACTGGCGTCGCTGGTGAGGTTGTAGCCCAGATCGGTCACGGCCGTCCCCGAGCAGTTGGGAAGCCCACCCGACAGAATGCTACCGAGCAATGTAACTTGGGAGTGGCCCTTCGCGCCGTACACATTGTTGAGGGAGTTGCGCGATACCGTGGAATATTCCATCACAACCTGGTTAGTGGTTGCGCTGGTGGCGTCGCTTTGTGGCAGTATGGCGGCGATCTCAGCGTCCAGCGGAGAACTGGCTACGCCAGAGCGCACAAACACGCCTGTCACCACGCCGCCAGGGCCGCGCTGCGCTAGGTTGCTGGCGATCGTGCTGTTCTGAAAGGAGGCGGCACTCTGGGCGAT
Organism: Chloroflexota bacterium; assembly: GCA_025449435.1. The sequence goes on from JANWJO010000225.1 coordinate 6,641, forward strand.
GGCCACCGCGCCCGCCACAGAGGCTAGGTTGCCGGAAATCGTGCTCGCGGTGACGTTGAGGCCGGCGGAACCGGAGAGGATGGCAATGGCCGAACCCACCGCTGCCGAGTTGCCGCTCAGCGTGCTGTTTGACACGATGAGTGGTCCAGAGGAAGAGATGCCACCGCCGAACGACCGTGCACCGCCATGGTTACCAACAAACGTGCTGTCGCTGATCGTCGCGGTGCCAGCGTTGGCCAGGCCAGAGCCTCCGTATGATGCGCTGTTGCCGCTCACGGTACAGCCACTCATCGAAAGCGCATTGTCGTTTAGGATGCCACCGCCCGACGTAGCGCTATTACCCGATAGCACGCAAGCGGACAGTGTCAAGACACCCTGATTCAGGATGCCGCCAGCCTGTCCGTTGCTCCCTGCGCTGCCGCCGGAGATGGTCACGCCGCTCACGGTCGCCTGCGTAGTCCCACCAACTTGCAGAACCGTGAACGTGCCATTGCCAGCGATGGTTACGCTGCTGGCGTCTGCGCCGGAGAGGGTGACCGAAGTAGCGCTCAGGAGCAACGAGCCAGCCGATAGGCTGTAGGTGCCTGCCGGCACACTAATGGTGATCTGGCTGCCAGCCGGCAGAGCATTCGCTTCCTGTGTCGCGGCCCGCAGCGAGCATGAGCCGTCCATATCTGCGCACACGCCGTCGCCGGATGAAGCATCTGGCGTATCGGCAGTAGAATTGACCGCGAATTCATAGCTAGGCGCTGCCAGCGCCACTGGTGAAGAAGTTGCGCTCGCGATCAACAGCACCGCGATTGCTACGGCTTTGACGCGACTCTGCCCCCAACCCATCGCTCACTCCCATCATTTCACCAGCAAGCGCCAGCACAGTGCGCCGTCGAATTCCTGGTGAGCCCACCGTACGTCCAGATGTGGAGGTAAGCAATCCACAATTGGCGCTAGGACGGATAGGAGAAGCTAGGAGTCCTGGTGCCGGTGGGAACAGTGGCGGAGCTAGGAGTGTCGGGCGCGGCGCTGATGCCACCGCTCCACATACAGGGCGATGGGGCCGCGCTCGGTGCTGGCTTGCGGCGGCAACGTCAAGCGCCAGATGTGGTAGAGGCGCTGGCCGAACGTGAAGAAGGTCAGGACGGCCAGGCAGGCGAGGACAAGCATGAGCAGCCGGCCCGGAGCGAGCGGGCTGATGCGCAAGCCATCGAGGATCAATGCGCCGCCAAGCAAGATGACGCGCTCGGGACGGGCGAGCAAGCCCACCTTGCACTCGAGACCCAGCCCCTCGGCGCGCGCTCTGGTGTAACTGATAAGCATCGATCCCAAGATGACCAGGTACACCACGAGCTCTTCCCCGGTGCGATCCTGCTGTGCGTACCAAAAGATCAGGCCGAGGTAGATGAGCCCCTCCGACAGCCGGTCAATCGTCGAATCAAAGAATGCGCCAAACGTCGTGCCGCCACCGCGCGCCCGTGCCAGTCCGCCATCGAGCATGTCGAAAGCGCCCGAAAAAAGCACAAGGCTTCCACCGATGATGAAGTGCCCCATGCCCAGCGCCAACCCAGTGAGCCCATTGAGGAGTAACCCAATGACCGTTATGGTGTTGGGCGTCACGTGCCAGCGTACGAGTGGCATCATCAAGCGTGATACCAGGCGGCGGATGATGTCTTGTAGTTCGGTGGGAATCATTGCCCAATGCCCCCCTCCGCGCCGTAGCGCATTGTTGCCGGTAACGCCGGCATACCCACGCCCTGGGGTCGTGTGCGCGATTGATGATTGACGCTCGCTTGCTGATAGTACGCCAGAACACTGTCCGCCACTACGTTCCAATCGTATCGACTGGACTTGGCTTGCCCAGCCGCCCCGAGGCGTTCACGCAGCCCACTATCCGCGAGTACCCGGCACATCGTCGTGGACAGCGCCTGGCTATCCTTGGGTGGAAATAGCAAACCATCAGTTCCGTCGGTCACCACGGACGTATAGCCCGGAATGGCACTCGCCACCACTGGCTTTCCAGCCGCCATGGCCTCGAGCAAAACCAGACCAAAACTCTCCCCGCCGGTGTTAGGGGCGCAGAACACGTCCGCGCTGGCAAACACGCGCGCGCGGTCTTCATTCGACACCCGTCCCGTGAATACGATATCGCGTATGTTGTTCTTGGCAACCCACTGTTGATAGCCGGAGCGTGCAGTGCCTTCACCGGCCACGATCAGCCGCACGTTGGGGAACGCCGACTTGATGAGCGGGTACGCGCGCAGCAAATAGCGCAACCCCTTGCGCTTTTCTAAGCGCCCGAAGAACAACATGTTGAGTTTGCCATCGCAAAATTCAGGGATGGGTCTTGCTCCACTCATGAACTCTGCCGTGTCGATGCCGTTAGGGATGACCGCGTAATTCGCCGGGAAGTACTGCGCGGCGAACGTGCGCGCTGCCGGCGACACCGCGATGCAGCCGTCCAAACGCCGGAAGTAGCGCATGAGTATCGACCGGCCCCACAGATACCCGTAGCTGCCTTCCGAGTAGGCGTGAAAGGTTCCCACGTTGACCGCGTCCGACAGGCGCAGCACGGTGAGCGGCAGCATCGGCAACAAGGGTTCGTGCAGATGTACGACGTCGAATCGCTCACTGCGCAGAATCTGCTTCACGCGCTTCGCCAGCCCCATCGACAGCGTTATCCGGGCGATGGACCCGTTGGCAGGCACGCCGCGCACACCACCCAGCGCATACACGTCACCGTCCGTCTGCGATTGCTCATCGCTCGAGGACGTGAGGATCTTGACCGTGTGCCCCAATTCCCGGAAGCGGGCGCTCAAGTGTGCAACGTGGTCCTGGACGCCGCCGGGTGTGGCGAAGTCGTACGGACAAACCAGGGCAATCTTCACCCATGCACTCCTGGTTGAACCACTGCATTGAACCCCACGGCACCTGGCGCCACGCGCACAATCGGGTCGGGGTCCACCACCTCATCGAGGCGCACCTTAAGGCGGTCCCATGCCGCTCGGTGAAACCGGTACATCGCCTGCCGGCCGGTGCGTCGGGTGACAATTAAGCCGCTGCGCCGCAACATGCGCAAGTGCCACGACACCAGCGGCTGGCTTTGATGGACGGCTGCTGTGAGATCGGATACCGATCGTTCCTGCCCATCGGCCAGGATGTCGAGGATATGCAAGCGGGTG
>JANWJO010000226.1 GCA_025449435.1 Chloroflexota bacterium
CCGTGCCAGGGGCGCGCCCATTCACGGAGGCGTTCACCGTCACGCTGCGCGAGCGGTTGTAGTGGTCGATGCTGAGCGCGGCGGTGCCGAGTTGGACGTGCCCAATCTGGTTGAGTTGTACGATAGCGCCGCTGCTCGAAAGTAGTGGCAGGGTGCCGAGCTGGTTGGGCGAGGACCGATAAGCATCGCTGGCAATTAGGCGGATGTCCACGTTTTCCTGGCCAGGCTGTTGGTATTCGCCGGCCACCGAGCCGGTGATGGCCGTGGCCAGCGCACCTGCGGCTTGCTGGGCGGTGATGCCCACGTCGGCGGCTTTGCTCGGATCGACCACGAACACCGTTTCCGGCGCCACCACATCGTTGGAACTGTTGATACTGACCGTGCCTGGCACCGACTTGACGGCCGCCTCCACCTGCGCCACCACGCGATCGAGCACCACCGGGTCGCTTCCGCGCACCGTGACTTGGATGGGCTGGCTGCCGCCGCCGCTGCCATCGCCAAAGCCAAAGGCGTTGGGCAAACTGGTGTCGAAGCGCGAGCCGGGGAGCTTGGGGTCGAGTTGCGCGCGCAGTTGGTCGCCGATTTGCTGGGCCGATAACGTCCGCTGCGTCGGTGGCACCAGCTTGATGCGGAAGCTGGCGTTGTTGGGGCTCACGTTCACCGAGTAATCCGTGACGCCTGGGAAGGCCTTGACCTTCGCCTCGATCTGGCTCGTCACCTGATTGGTGTAGGCCAGCGAGGCTTCGGGCGGCAAGGTCAACGTAGCGTCAACTTCGCTTTCATCGCCACTGGGGAAGATGTCGAAGCCGATGGCACCCGACGCCGCCACACCGATGGCCACCACCGACATGAACAGCCCGGCCGCCACCACGCCCCAGCGCATGGTCAGGCGGATCGGCATGCGCTTGCCCACCCGTCCGCCGGTGAGGCGCAGCATGGTGGCGCGGATGAAGCCAAAGGGCAGCAGCGTGTGGCTCAGTGCGCCATGGAGCAGCCGGCGGTAGCCGTGGGCCACGGCATCAAAGCCACGATCCCAGCCGCGACCAAACGCGGCGAGCGGCCCCCGACCGGTCTTTTCGGCGATCTCGCGTGTGAGGAACCGGCTGGCCAGGAGCGGCGTGAGCGTGAAACTCACCACCAGTGAAGTCAGCGTGGCGCCGGCGATCACCAGGCCGAAGGGGGCCAGCACCTGGCCGACCTCACCGGGGATCAGCGACATGGGCACATACACCACGACGTCCACCAGGGTGATAGTGAGCGCCGCGAAGCCAATTTCGCTGCGGCCATTGATCGTGGCCAGCAGCGGCGGTTCCTTTAAATGGAGGTGCCGGTAAATATTCTCTAGCACGACAATGCTGTCGTCCACCAGGATGCCGACCGACAGCGTGAGCGCGAGCATCGAAAACAGGTTCAGGTCGAAGCCTTTGATCAGCATGAGGCCGGTGGCCGTGAGCAGCGACGTGGGGATAGCCACCAGCACGATGAGGGTGCTGCGCCAGGTGTGCAGGAACAGGAGCAAAATGAGGCCGGTGGAGAAGATGGCTTCGATGAGCGTTTTGCGCACAGTGTAGAACGACTGTTGTGTGTAATCGGCCTGGTCAAACAGCACGCTCAAGTGAGCCCCGGATGGCAGCGTCGGCTCGGCCGCGGCCATGGCGGCCTTGATACTGTTGCTTACCTTGATGGCATTGGCATCGGAGAGCTTGGTGATCAGCATGGCCACGCCAGGCGAACCATTGACGCGGTTGAGGGTCTGCACCTGCTGATAGGTATCGTCGATCGTCGCCACGTCCTTGAGGTACACGGTCCCTGACGCATCGCTGCGAACCACGATGCTGTTGAGCTGGTCCGGCGAAGTGACCAGTGCACTCAGGCGGACCGTCATATTGGTGTTGCCATCCGGGAGCTGGCCGGCGGGCTGCTGCAGTTGGGCTGACTGAATAGCCTGCTGCACCTGGTTGAACCCAATGCCAAACGCCACCAGCTTGGCAGGATCGACCTGCACCTGGATCTCCCGTTTGGCCCCGCCCAGCACTTGCACCGACTGGACGCCCTGTACGGACTCCAGGATCTTGATCAGCCGGTCATTGGCTACGTTCTGGAGCGCGTTGGGGCCTTGTGGCCCGTACAGGGAGACGACCATCACCGGGAAGCTGCTGGTATCGAAGCGGAAGATGGTCGGCGCATTGGTGCCGCTCGGAAACTGACCGCGTACCCCGTTGATGGCCCGCTCGACATCCACCGGCACCAGGGTCGCGTCGGCACTACCGGTGAAGAGCACCTGGATCGTGGCTGTCCCTTCACTGGATGTGGATTGGATGATGTCCACATTGGGTAGCGTCGCCATGGCGTCTTCCACGGGCTTGGTGATCTGCGTTTCGACGGTGCCGGGGTCGGCGCCAGGGTCGGTGACAATAATCTCTACCCCTGGGATGGAGATGTTGGGGATCTCGCTCACGCCGAGGGTGAGGTAGGCGTAGATGCCGAACAGCAGGAGTGCGGTGGTAATGACGCCGACCATCAGAGGGTTGCGTAATGCAAACCTTGTAATAAACATGTGTAAGATGCTCCTTAAGGATTACAAGTACAACCCGCTATTGGAACGCACATCCTGAAGATCAGCGTACCATCATCCCCAGAGGGTAAAGCACCGCTGAACGCCAGAAGGTGGCGAGGCGCGGATTCACGGACCCCCTGGCATCTCCCCGGTGGGGGGACACGGTTACGGACATCCCCCCTCCCCCTTAATTTCCCCCTTGCGGGGGGACAGCCTCCTGGAAGGTGGCAAGTTCCCTCGAACGGGCACGAAGTCCGCGCACGTCCGGCACCGAGTCCCCCCCTGGCGGGCTGACTAGGGTGATACAGCAAGGGGGCGGAATAGATTTTCATCTGACCAATCCTGCCAGGGGAGCCCGACACTTCAGTGTCCGGGCTCCCCTGGCAGGCGCTGGCGACCAGAGGAAACAGCAGGATGTGTTTACGGTCTGGTTGTCATACAATCCCAGTCAGCCCCACTAGGAGACATTAAGGGGGAGGGGGTTGTCAACCTTCGTCGTCCGCTCGGTTCCTCTCTTGGGGAACCTTGAAGGAGGGGTCCGGATAGCCACGACGGGAGGGGCTACACTACGGAAAGCTGTCAACAATAGCCGCGACCGGAAGGAATGCGTGTGCGTCTCGCCTGCTTGCTTGACATGGACGGTGTGCTGTACCGGGGCAAGCAGGTGTTGCCTCGTGTACCAGAGGCGCTGGAGGCGCTGGAGCAGGCTGGCCACCTGTTGTGCTTCGCCACCAACAATGGCTGGGACTCGCCGGAGCACATTGCCAACAGGCTACGCGGTATGGGCGTGACGGCCAACCTCGACCGACTCGTCACCGCATCCTGGATGGCAGCAGAATTGTTGCAGTTACGCTGGCCCGCTACGCGCCGGCCGTACGTACTGGGCAGTCCGGAAGTGCGCCGCCAGTTGAGCCTGCGCGGCATGGAGCCGGTTGCAGAGGCGGACCATGCAACGGCGGACGCGCTGGTGGTGGGCATCGACCTGGACCTGAACTACGACAAGCTGGCCGCTGCCCAGGCCGTGGCCCTGCGCGGTGTGCCATTCGTGGGCACCGACCTCGACGGCGCCTATCCGTGGGAAGACCGCTGGCTGCCGGGTTCGGGCAGCTTCGTGGCGGCGGTCGAGCGCGCGTCCGGCCGGAGGGCTATCGGCGCTGGCAAGCCGGAACCGACGATGTATCAAGCCTTGCTGCATCAAGTGCCGGACGACGCCTTGCCTGTGGTCGTGGGTGATAACCCAGCCACGGATATCCGGGCTGGCCGTGCGGCAGGCTTCCCCACCGTGCTGGTACTCACCGGCATCGCCAGTGAGGGCGGCGTGGCAACGCTGACGCCGGATGAACAACCAGACTACGTCGTGGCCGACCTGGCGGCGTTTGTGCACGACGTGGTACCGCGCCTGGTAGAGATGCGTGAGCCGCTCGGGCGCTAAGCCAGCAAGATCGCCTTGACCACCCCGGTGTGTTTGTCCAGCGACGTGGCGAACGCCTCCGGCGCCCGCGACAGCGGGTAGCGGTGGGTGATCACCGGCTCGGCGCGCACCTGGCCACTGGCCAGCAGGGCGATCGCCACCTCGAAGTCGCGCCGCTGGTCAGGTCCGAGCGAGTAACAGTTCGACCCCAGCAGGCGAATCTCCTTGTTGACGATGGTTGCGAAGTTGACGGGGACCTCGCCCGTGAACACGCCGGTGAGCACCACCGTGCCCAGGTAGCGAGCGGCGTCGAGCGCTTGCACCGGCGCGAGCGACTGCGCGCCTACCGCCTCGATCACGATATCCGCGCCGCCGCCGAGTTCACTGGTCAAGCGCTGCACAGCATCCGGCTCGCTCGTGAGCACAGCAACGTCGGCACCCAACGCCAGGGCTAGCGCAGCCTGATGCGGGTATTTCGCCAGGACGCCGGTAGTGGTCGCGCCCATGGCTTTGGCCGCTTGCAGCGCCATCAGCCCGATGGTGCCCGCGCCGGCCACGACCACCCGCATGCCGTGGGCGATACCAGCGATGCGCAAGGCGTGTACGCCCACGGCCAGCGGCTCGGTGAGGGCTGACTGGTCCCACGGCAGGTCGGCGGGCAGCTTGTGCAGCCGGTGAGCGGCGGGTAGCTGGAGGTATTCGGCGTAGCCACCGGGTAGCGAGTAGCCCACGAACTTGCTGGTGGAGCAGTGGTTGTAGTTGCCACTCAAACAATAGGTGCATTGTCCGCAACTGACAAATGGCTCGACCGCCACGTGGTCGCCGGCGCGCAGTCCGGCGCCACTGTCAACGTCCAGCACTTCGGCAGCGATTTCGTGACCCAGTTGAGTTTTGGGCGGACGGTTGCCGCGCAAGGTGTGCAGGTCGCTGCCGCAAATGCCGCAGGCACGCACGCGCAACAATGCCCCGCCGGGCTGCATAGGGGGCAGATCTACGGTGCGCACCGCTACCTGGTGCCCGGGCTCGAACAACGCCGCTTGCATAGACTGTGGGATGCCGTCCGGCATAGGAATAGCCTCCGCTTCGGGTTGCCACTGGCAGGCGCAGGGCTGGGTAGACTGGTGCGCCGCCGGGTGTAGTGTGGCACACGCGCCCCCCAGCGGCAACAGGTGACGAGCAGCGCAGAAGGACCAGCCGTGCCCCTCGACTTTGCTGCCATCGACGCCGGTGTGGTGATGCTGGCCGACAACTTGCCGCTGCTGCGCCAGCTCCCCGACGCCTGCCTCGATCTGGTCTACATCGACCCGCCGTTCAACACCGGCAAGCAGCAGCGCCTCCAGCAACTGCGCACCGTGCGCGACGAGGCTGGCGATCGCAGCGGCTTCGGCGGGCAGCGCTACCGGACGATCCGTTTGGGCAGTCTCGACTATGCAGACGTCTTCGACGATTACCTGGCCTTCCTGGAGCCGCGCTTGATCGAGTTGCGCCGGGTGCTCAAAGCCACTGGCACGCTGTACGTCCACCTGGACAGCCGGGAGTCGCACTATTGCAAGGTGCTGCTCGACGCCATCTTCGGGCGCGACTGCTTTCTCAACGAGGTGATCTGGGCCTACGACTTTGGCGGGCGCACCACCAAGCGCTGGCCGCCTAAGCACGACGCCATCCTGGTGTACGTCAAATCGGCGAGCGACTATTACTTCGACACCAGCGCGGTGGAACGCATCCCCTATATGGCCCCTGGCTTGGTGGGACCAGAGAAGGCCGGCCGGGGCAAGCTCCCCACCGACACCTGGTGGCACACCATCGTGCCACCAGGCGGCAAAGAGCGCACCGGCTATCCTACCCAGAAGCCACTGGGCATCCTACGCCGAATCGTCGAAGCTTCGTCGCCACCTGGCGGGCTGGTGGCCGACTTCTTCGCCGGCAGCGGCACCACCGGCGCAGCTTGCCTGGAGCTCGGCCGCCGGTTCTTGCTGGTGGATAGCAACCCGGAAGCGATCGCCGTCATGCAGCGTCGGTTCGCCAGTGAGCCCAGGGTGCTCGTGGGGAGATAGGTGAGAAGAGATGGTAGCCTTCTCCCCACCCCGGGAGAACGGGGTCGCGAAGATTGACCTCTGTCGCCGGCCTTAGTAGCTGCGCCAGGCGCGGCCGAACCAGCGCTGGATGCGGCCGGAGGCGTAGTTTCCTTTGTCGGCCAGATACTCCTCCGAGGGGCCATCGAGGTGCCCGAAAGGCCGCTGTCCACTGAGGAACGTCACGTCGACCCGCCCCACCTGCTCGTTGCCAAATTCTAAGTAGCAGATGCCGCGCCCACCATACGTCTCGGTCGCTGGCTGCCCACGGTGCTGCGCGATGATGGCTTCTGCAACAACGACACCCTGACCCTCAGCAAAGTTGCCGGCCTTGGGCGTGCCCACGCTCGTCACGTCGCCAATGGCGTATACATTGGGGAAGCGGGTTTCCAGCATCAACGAGTTCACGGGAATCCAGCCGCCCTCGCACATGCCCGATGCTTCGACCACAGCCGGCACACGATGCACCGGAATACCAAGGAATAGGTCGTACGGCAGCTCGCTCCCGCCGCTCAGAAGCACCTGTTTGCGCCGCGGGTCGAGCGCCCTTACCAACTGCTCAGGGTGCCAGGCAATGCCACGCTCGGCGAAGGCCTTCAGTATCGCCCTCGACGCATCGGGCGCTGGCGGGATGGGCAGTCCAAACGGCATCACGAGGGCAATTGCTGATGCGCCGCGCAGGCCGCGCATGGTGAGGTATTCGTGCACCAACAACGTCGTTTCACTCGGCGCCGGCGGACACTTGAACGGTGTCGAGGTCACACCCACGACGACGCTTCCGCCCTTAAACTGCTCCAACACGTCACGCGCCGCGAACGCGCCAGCCACCGTGTAGAACTCGTTGCCCCCTTCGACCAGCCCCGGTGTGGCCGCGGGATCGAGGTCAGCACCAAGGGCGACGACCAAGATGTCGCCCTGAAATATCCCGGCAGCGGTGTCGACCGAACGCGTGGCAGGGTCGATGGCGCGTATCGTGGTCTGGACGAAGCGAACGCCGGGCTTCACAATGTCGCGGTAGGGATGGCGTACCGCGTCCGGCACGGTACGGCCGAACATCACGTCGAGCTTGGAAAAGCCGAATACGAAGTCGCTGGATTGGTCGATCAACACGACCTCTACCTGGTCGCGGAGCGCCTCAGACAGCCGCGCCGTGACTTCGAGGCCGCCAAATCCGGCGCCCAACACCAACACTCGCAAGTCCCCGCTCCCATCTGCCGCCATTCGGAACGCGCCAGCCATACCAGCAGGCCGCTCGTCACCGCGATCGCACCGGTCCCATTCTAGCGCTTGCGTGACGGTGGCAGGATGGGACCCTTCTCCCTCCTTTCTCTTGACACCTCCCCGCCAACATCCGTACACTGTCTAAAGTCAAGTATTTGAATTGACAAAGTAGACAACCTGCTTGGCTCGGCGAGGAGACCATCGTGCCGGAAGCACCGTCCTTCGAGCTTGCGCTCAAGCGCAACTCCATCGAACGCCTGAAGAAGGAAAAGGCCCCCCTCACCATCGTTAACGAACTGCCCGACCTGATTGAGCGTGGCTACGAGGCAATTTCTGAGGAAGACATCGTCCGCTTTCAGTGGTACGGCCTGTACCACGACCGGCCCAAAGTCGGCACGTTTATGCTGCGCGTCAAGATTCCCAGCGGCATCTTGAGTCCGCTCAAGCTGCGCACCATTGGCGAGCTATCGGAATATTATGGGCGCGGCGAAGGGGAGCTCACCACGCGCCAGAACATCCAGTTGCACTGGATTAAGCTAGAGCACCTGCCCGACCTGTTTGCCAAGCTCAAGGCGGCGGGCCTCACCACGGCTGGCGGCTGCGGCGACTGCGTGCGCAACATCACCGGCTGCCCGGTGGCTGGCATCGATGCCGGCGAAGCCTTCGATTGCACACCGCTCATCGAGGAAGCAGCGACGTTCTTCTCGGGACATCCGGTGTACTCCGACCTACCGCGCAAGCACAAGATCACTATTTCCACGTGCGCACACCAGTGCAACGCGCCGGCCATCAACTGCATCTCCCTGATCGGTACCGAGCAAGCCGGGCAGCGCGGCTACGCCATGCGCGTGGGCGGCGGCTTGTCCACGGTGCCCCGGCTCGCCCAACGCCTGGGCGTGTTCGTACCGGAGTCCGAGGCGCTGGAGGTGCTGCGCGCCACCCTGGACGCCTGGCGTACCAACCCCACCTACC
>JANWJO010000227.1 GCA_025449435.1 Chloroflexota bacterium
CCGTCGTGTCGAGCTTCGCGGTGTTCCTCAGCAAGCGTGCGCTCGATCAAGTAAGTATCTCCGTGGCGCACGCTGGCGCCAACGTGAAGCTCATCGGGGCGTACACCGGCATTCTGACGGGCCACACCGGGGCGACGCACCAGGCGGTGCAGGACACGGCGATCATGCGCGCAACACCAGGCATGACCGTTGTCGATCCGGCTGACGACGTGGAATGCCGCTCTTGTCTGGAGGAGATTATCAACTACCAGGGGCCGGTGTACTTCCGGCTCACGCGCGACGCGTTTCCAGACGTGTCGCCCCATGGGTATCGCTTTCAACTCGGAAAGTCGGCGCTCATCCGGCCGGGCAGCGACGCCACGGTCATCGCTGGCGGGCCGATGGTGAGCGAGGCAGTGCGTGCCGCCGATGAGCTCGAGGCCGAGCACATCAGTGTGCGCGTAATCAATATGGCCTCGATCAAACCGTTGGATGTTGAGGCTATCGTGGCAGCCGCTATCGAGACTGGTGCGATCGTGACGGCCGAAAATCACTCGATTTATGGTGGTCTGGGCAGCGCGGTGGCTGAGGTCGTAGCGGAACGCCACCCCGTACCGGTGCGGCGAGTGGGCATCCGCGACGTACTCGCTGAGAGCGCGCACAATCGAGAACTGATGGCCAAGTACCACATCGACACCGCGACCATTGTGGCAGAGCTACGCACCGCCTTGAAGATGAAGCGCTAGCCCAGCGCAGCGGCACGGGTAGCGCGCAGGTGGTCGAGGCCACGCTTTGCTATCGCCGCCGGGTCTGGCTGGTAGACAAACACCTCGATGGACACCCAGCCATCGTAGCCGGCGCTGTGCAGCGCCTGGAAGACTTGCCGGAAATCCGAATCGCCAGCCCCTGGCTCGCGCAGGTTGGCGTCGTTGGCGTGGAAGTAGACGAAGCGGCGGCGCTGCTCCTGGATGATCCGCGGGATGGGTACTGACTCACTGGACATCGCCTTTACGTCGAGGATGAGCCGGAAGTTCGGACTTCCTACGCGGTCGACCATCTCGGCAGCTTCGGCAGCGGTGGAAAACAGGTTGGTTTCGACGGGCGCCAGAGGCTCCAAACAGAAGGTCACACCGCGTTCCTCGGCCGTTTTGGCAACCTGCCGGAACGTGTCGAAGCTCCAATCCAGGGCGTGCTCCCTGCTGACACCAGGCGGAATGTTGCGCTGCTTGGGCGAGCCAAGCACGACCACTTCACCGCCCAGATCGGCGCAGGCGCGTACTGCCTCCTGCAAGTAGCTGCACGTCACCTGGCGAACGGCTGGGTTTTCACTGGTCAGGTGTACGCCGGGGACGGCAGCAAGCAGCCAATGCAGACCGGTAATCGCGAGGCTGTGCGATTCGGCTGTGCGGCGCAGATCGCGACGTGCATCCGGCGAGAGCTCCGTCAGGCTGCTGCACACTGTGAATGGGGCGATTTCGATGCCATCGAAGCCGATGGACCGTACCAACGCGCAGGTATCGTTGAATGTCATGCCCTGGAACAGCTCATTGCAAACGGCAAACCGCATGCTTAGGCCCCCGTCGCGGTCGCAACAGGCGGGAAGGCGAAGTCGGACCAGCGCTGGCTTACCTGACCTTCAGTCGCTGAGCCGGCGTGCAGATACACACGGTAGCGAAAGTCGAGCGTCGTGCCAGCGGGGTAGGTAACCGCGCCGTTCTCCAGCGGGTTGCCCGTAAACGTCTCGCCACTCCAAGGATTAGAGCCCATGAGGCCATAGTTACGCACGTGCCAGTAGCACGGGAACTTGAGGTTATCTGGATGATCGAAGGCGGCGATGCCCACCGTGGCACCGTCAACAGGACCCGAATAGTCGCACCTAGGAGCGCGGCGGCCCCAGGTCTCCGCTTCTTGCACGCCGCCCCAGGCATTTTCAATGCGGCCGAGCTCTTTGGCATCCATACTGGTGGCAACGCGCACAGCCACCAACCCTCCCTCTTTGGTATCGCCAACGTGGACCGCTCCCAAACTGTAGCGGCGGCCTCGACCATCCTTGCGCTCGAAGGTCCAATGTAGGGCGATGTCGATCATGCGAGCGTCGTCGGCGAGGCGACACACGCGTACGGTGCGGCGCTCGGTGAGGATCTCCCAGCCCTGGCTATCCACCCAGCGCAGCCGTTCGACGAAGCCGGCGAATACAGGACCGCTCTCGAGGTCGTCAAACGCTTCGTGGACAGTCCGGCCGTGGTTTGGGGTGTGCGTCGATTCGGTCCAGGCGTCGACGCCGTCAAGCTCACCGTAGGCTACCCATAGGGAGCGATGGTGCGGATGGTCGCGCGTTTCACCGGGCGCGTCCGATACCATTGGGAACGCCCTCGTGACCTGGCGCCCCGCTGGCCCATGCACCGGCCAAAAATACGGGCGGGCAAGGCCGTCACCCGTGTAGTGATAGTGCGTGATCGGTACCCCGTCAGCGTCAAACACGAGTTCGCCCTGGTTATCGTGTACTTGCACACCAGCGGACTGCGCGGAAACGCGGTCGACTTCAACATGTGACACACCGCCAGCTTCTAAGTCCGGAAGGATGAACGCCACGCCGCCTGCGGTCGCCTGACCCGGCATGAGCGCTCCGCTGGCCAGATCTCGCACCGCTACCTGACCGCCCGGCGCCGGTGTCATCGGCAACAGCATCGGGGTGAGGTGTCGATTATGGTTCCCCGCATGAATAACAAACTGAGCCAGCGCCACGAACGTACCTTTCTGGGTGGGATCGAGCCTTCCGGATGGTGCCAGAGCATCGTCACTGTAGGCCGGCATGTGAGCCGTGTCAACGTGCGTCGCTGGCCACGGGCTGCTGCGTGGCAATAATTGGGTAAGGCAGCCCAGGAACACTCCCAGTAACGTAGGCTGGCTCCCCTGTCCATACGTAGTGCAATTGCTGGCTTTCTCGAAAGGGTGTGCTGTGGTCAAGACGGTCATCATCGCGGCCTGTGTCGTGGGCATGCTGGCGGGTCTCACAGCGTGTGGCAGCGCCGCACCAGCCGCAGGTAGCGCATCGGTGTTCGCAACGGTATCGAACCAGGCACAGGCTTCGACGCCCCAGCAGACAACAGCGACGACGCAGAGTACGACTATTCAGAGCCTGCCCGCAGCTTCAACGACCGAGGCATCATCTGTAACAATCAGTTCCTCGACGACGCAGAGCACCACAACCTCGGCAGCACCAACACCAACAAACACGCCCGCTGCGTCCACGCCAACGCCTCCTCCAGCGCCGTACGGTGCATCCGCCACCGACACGCCGGCGCCACCCACTGCTACGCCGCAACCGCCAACGGCAACCCCGGTACCCGCGACGGCTACCACCGCTCCGCCACCGTCAACCCCCACCAGCGTTCCTGCCACGCACACGCCAGTGGCAACGGATGTAGCAGCGGTTGCTCGTGGCAAGGCCATTTTTACGGGCACTATTGGCTGCGGCCTGTGTCACACCATCGACGGACTCACCACTGGAACGCAGGGGCCGAACCTGTCGCACATCGCCACGCAACCCTACGACAGCCTGCCCAATGATCCAGCCTTCTTAAAGCGGTGGATTGCCAACCCAGCGGCGATCAAGCCTGACACGATCATGCCGAACCTCGGGCTCAGCGCGCAGCAGATCGACGATGTGGTCGCGTTTCTCGAAACGCAACGCTAAAGCCAGGCGCGTAGGGCCGCGAGCCGAAAAGTACTATGACGCATGGCCAGAGAGTTGACTCCCCGCATGGTCTGATGGACTCTATGACAGATCGCTCGTTGCCGGTACGCTGTACGATTGGGTACCGACACCACTGGCGGGGTGCGCGAGTAGCCGGTTGATGCCGGTGCACGCGCAGCAGGCGGGAGGAGTGTGGGGCCGGTGGTTTGCAATAGGTGCAAATATGACAATCGCGCCAGCGCAGCCGTGTGCGCGCGCTGCGGCTCAGCGCTTCCAGCATCTGCGAACGCTAACGGCATAGCAACAGCGGAAAAGCCTCGAAGCAATCTGGACTGGCTCTTGCAGGGCACGTCTCAGTTCCCGGTGGCAGGCCCCGAGCCGGCGTTCGATAACCCACCTCTAAAACCTAGCCAAACTGGTCCAGACATGTCACCGTCGAGCCCGGCAGTGGCTTCCTTGCCCGCGGCGAGCCAAGTTGCAACGGCCGTTGCCTGGCAAGTGCAAGTGCGCCGCAGTCGAACTCCGCTTATCCAAGGCAGCCGCGAGCCAATCGCCGCTACTGAGGTACTCCAACCACCCCCTGAGGACACCAGTGCGTCCACTTCTGACGACGAGAAGAAGGACAATCCGTTCTTCGTGCCTTCGACCACGCTCGCAGCCGGGCGCACGCTGTCGCGCAAGCGCTTCGACGCACGGATCATCATCATGTTCGTTGTCCTCGTCGCCTTGCTGGTGCTGTTATATATCCTCGCGGGCGGCAGTCTGTAGGTAGTGCGCCGTCCCAGTGGGCTCGCATGAGCCAGAGGCGGTCCGCGTCGAACTCACGCTGCACGGACGTGTACAAGGCATCGGCTACCGGAACTTCATTCGCGTTCACGCTATAAGGCTCGGCATCACCGGCTACGTGCGCAACGGCGATGATGGTCACACGGTTGAGGTTGTAGCAGAAGGCGCGGAAGCCGCGGTTCGCGCGTTTGTACACATGGTTCGACAGGGACCTAGTCGGGCTATAGTGAAAAGGGCAGAATCTATCTGGTCAATTGCTAGCAGTGCATATGAAGGTTTTGCTATTCGCGATTGAGCGGCTGATGGCCGGTACCATGAGCGTATGTCTTCCCACGGCCAGGCGCCGTTGGAGTACTACACTTGAAGGGATACGGCAGTGCCGGCAATGCTCATCGTGGCGCTTCTCGCCATTATCCTGTTCGTCGTCTTCGGTGGCTTCTTGCTTTCAGCGCTCCTCTTCCACCTCATTCCCTGGATTATTCTCGGCCTGATCGCGGGTTGGGTTGGCAGCAAGCTCGTAGGCGCCAACACGACACTGTTTGAAGATATGCTGGCGGGCATCGCCGGATCGGTCATCGCCGGGGCCCTATATTCGCTGTTTACCCACACCTCGACCGGCAGCACGCTGTCGATTTCCCATATCCTGGTGAGCATCGTGGGCGCCGCGGTGTTGCTTGGGGTCCACAAAACGATGAACCGGCCATCGAGCAGTAGCTCGATGATTGGCTCGTAGCCCCCGAGCGGATTGACGCCTCGGCTGAGGTAACGGAAAGAGCGTGAAACGGAAGTGGTCACGCGACTGGTTCTGGTACGTCACGCCGAGGTAGCGGTTGACCGATCCGTCCCAGCAAGCCAGTGGGCCTTGGCACCCAATGCCTATCCAGCGCTTGCTCAACTCACCAGCCAGGACGCCTTCCAGGGCCCTGTGGCCTTTGTGTCAAGCTCGGAGCCGAAAGCAGCGCAGACAGCGCGATCGCTGGCCGGCAGCCGGCAGGTCGTGATCGAGCGTGGGCTCGCCGAGCTGGACCGCAGTAGCGCTACCTGGTTACCCGAACCGGAAGCGTATGCTACCCGCGTGGCGAACATTTTCGCACGACCCAGCGTGTCGATTGATGGCTGCGAGTCCGCCGATGCAGCGTTGGCACGGTTCGAGCGGGCGGTCAACCGTCAACTGAACCTTTGCTCCGTACCCGTGCTCGCCGTGGTTTCGCACGGTATAGTTCTGACCTTGTACCTGGCGAGCCAGCTTGGCAAAGCTCCCGACTTTTCGCTGTGGCAGGCCCTGCGCATGCCGGACTACGCAGTGATCGACCTGCACCCGTGGCAGATGATCAAGCCATTCGGCGAACCGCAGCCCGCAACTGTCGTACCAGCTTGAGCCCAAACTGTACAATCCCGCCGCGAGCTGTGCCACCAGCTCGCCCATGGGCTTGAATATGCGAGGTTGCCATGAGCACCGCACAGCCGCTGATCGATACGGACGTCCACGTCTATCCAGCCGCCATCGAGACGCTGTTCCCCTACCTGGAAAGCAACTGGTGTGAGTACATCACGCAATCAGCGTTCAAGGGGCCGGTGGACAACTACTACCCTGCCGTTATGGCAGCAGCAACTCGACCCGGCAGCAAGCCAGCCAATGGCGTGCCAGGCTCTGACTATGCGCTGGTGGCGACGCAAGCACTCTCTACTGCCGGTTTGGAACGTGCCATCCTCACCTGCGCCTATGCCGTCGATAGCGTTCACAATCCCGACGCGGCGACGGCCCTATCGGCGGCGGCCAACGACTGGCTCGCAGCGGAATGGCTGGCTAAGGATAGCCGCCTCCGCGCCGCGCTGGTCGTCCCCAGCCGGCAGCCGGAGATGGCCGGCCAGGAAATCGAACGCATGGGCCAGCACAAGGGCTTCGTGTCGGTCTTCTTGCCGGTACACACCGAGATGCCTCTGGGCAACCGTCACTACCATCACATCTATGAGGCCGCCGAGCGCCAGAACCTGGTGGTCAGCCTCAACTATGGCGGCGCGCCCGGCAATCCACCCACGGGCAGTGGCTGGCCGACCTATCACATCGAGGACTACGTGGACATGTCGGGGCTGTTCCAAACACAGGTCCTGAGCTTGATCGCCGAAGGAGTATTTGATCGGTTTCCCAAGTTGCGCATGACACTGGCGGAGAGCGGGGTGTCGTGGCTACCCGCCTGGCTCTGGCGCATCGACAAAGAATGGAAGGGGTTGCGGCGCGAAGTGCCCTGGTCGCGACGGTTGCCCTCCACCTACGTGCACGAACACATGCGACTGACGCTGACACCACTCGACCTACCGCCGAACGACCACCAGACGCTGGACCTGTTCCGGCTGCTCGACGCCGAACATATGCTCATGTACTCATCGGACTACCCGCACTGGCATCACGACCACGACCTCCAAGACGTGTTGCGACTGCTGCCACCAGCTGCCCAGCAACGCATCTTGCATGACAATGCAGCGGAGTGGTACCGCTAACGGGCTGCAACTATTGACCCAACACCACGGCAGCCGCTGCGCTATACAATGTAGGGAGAGCGATTGCCGTCGATCTCGGTGCAGGAGCAAGGAGGAACGCCGGTGGCCGTCTTGACTCGCGAGCAGGCCGTCTCTCGCAAACGGACGGGCCTTGCTGTCGTCGACTGCGACATCCATAATGCGACACCCAACAACGCGGTGTACAGCCGGTTCCTGCCAGAGAAGTGGCGCCAATACCACGACCAGTTTGGCCCGCGCGGCGTGACCGGCGCCTATTACCCGCGCGCCAACATCTTCGCGGCGCGCAGCGACTCGTTCCCACCCTCCGGCATGCCGCCGGGAGCCGATCTGGACTTCCTGCGGTTCCAGCTCCTCGACACCTGGGGTATCGAGTACGGCGTTCTCAACCCGCTGGGCGGTGCAGGCAGCCAGCTAAACCTAGCCTACGCGGCGGCGTTGAGTTCGGCGGCCAATGACTGGCAGATCGCCGACTGGCTCGACCCCGAGCCCCGGCTGCGCGCGTCGATTGTCATGCCCTATGACGATGGCGAGCTGGCGGCGAAAGAAATTCACCGCGCCGCGCAACATCCTGGCTTTGTGCAGGCGCTGGTCGTCGCAAGAACCCCAAAGCTGCTTGGGCACCAAAAATATTGGAAGATCTACGAGGCGCTGGTCGAACACGACCTGCCTCTCGGCGTCCACTTCGGCGGCTCGGCAGGCACAGCGATCACCGGCGTAGGCTGGCCGTCCTTCTACTACGAAGACCACGCGGGCATGCCGCCGTCGCTGGAAAACCAGGTGGTGAGCCTGGTATTTGAAGGAGTGTTTGATCGCTTCCCCACGCTCAAGGTTGTCTTGATCGAGGGCGGCTTTGGCTGGTTGCCGGCGCTCATGTGGCGCATGGACCGCGCCTGGCAGCGTATGGGAGCCGAGATCCCTCATCTCAAGGAGCCACCCTCGAATTACGTGCGCCGCCATTTCTGGGCCACGACGCAACCTATGGAAGAGCCTGCGAACGCAACGGACTTCCACACGTTGCTCGAACAGTTGAATATGAGCGACAAGCTCATGTTCGCCACCGATTACCCCCACTGGGACTTCGACTCGCCAGACGAGGCCATACCTGTCAAGCTCAGCGAGCAACTGGAGCGCGACATTATGGCGGGCAACGCGAAGACCCTGTACAAACTGCGATAGCGGGCTGGAAGCAACAGAACCAGGCACAAGCGTCATGACTTCGTACGTGGTGGCAACCGTCGATGAAATCCCCCCTGGTGGACGCAAGATCGTTGACATCGCCGGTCGGGCGATTGGCGTGTTCAACGTCAACGGGGAGTACTTCGCGCTGCTGAACCGTTGCCCGCACCAGGCCGGGCCGTTGTGCCAGGGACGCCTGGCGGGGTTTGTCGAGTCGGACCGGCCGGGCGAATACCGCTACAGCCGGGCCGGTGAGATTCTGCGTTGCCCCTGGCACGGCTGGGAGTACGACGTACGCACCGGCCAATCGTGGTTTGACCCTCGGCACGTGCGGGTGCGCAACTATGAAGCCAGCGTCCTAGGCGGGGCGGCGTTGCTGGAGGCCAGCGGAGGTCGCTTGCCCGGTCCCTACGTGGCCGAGACGTTTGAGGTCACGGTGGACCGCGACTACGTGGTCGTATCCATCGGTCCGCGCCAGGGTGCGACCGCGTAGCTAGCGGGTATCGAGTAAGACATCCTGTACGTCCTGGCGCACGGCGTCCAGCGCACAGTAGTTGATGGCCGGCAAGCGCGGCAGCAGTCCGTCGTAGACGTCGTCGCCAAATTGGCGCAGGCTGTCAAACTTTGCGTCGGATGGATAGGTACTTGCCTCCCGCCGAGCCTTGGCCAGGCGTCGCATGGTTTGGGGCGCGGCCTTCGCGAGCGTTGCCACTGGTAGCGACCAGCCAGCCCTCGCTTGGGCCAGTTCCCGCGCGCGGCTGAGTTCGTCCGGAAACTCCCGCAGGGCTGCTCCGAGCAAGTTTTGTGCCCGGCCGTCATCGGCGGTCCAGTCGATCACGTCGTCCGCAAATTGCGCAATCAGGCCGAACGTGGCGGCGGCATCCTCGCTGGATTGTGCCAAGTCGCCCGGCAGATCCAGGAGCACGCTCCATAGGTGCGCGGCGAAGCGCAGCAGTAGCCCTGAGGTAGCGGCGCGTGCCCGCGCTACGTCCTCAAGGGCCGCGTCGAGCCCGGAACCAAGGTCGAGCGATTGATGGGCTTGCCAGGCTTGGGCCTCGAACCGCGCCAGATCGTCGGGTAAGCGTGCTGCTCCTGGCTGTGACGCACTCAGGTGCTGCAGGTGCTCGACGAGCGCGGCGCGCAAGCTGCTGAGTCGCCCAGTGCGGAAGTCGTCTTCGGCGAGTGGTGACGACCGTGCATCCGGCGCATCGATCAGATCGTCATAGGCGTCCACCAGCGCCGACAGCAGGCAATATGTCTCGACCAGCCCGTGGCTCACCGCTTGCGCGCACGAGATCCCAATAGCCTCGCGATACAGGCCGAGAAGGATGGTGAAATCGAGCTTCATGGTGCGCGCCAGGTCGGGCCGGAGGTTTATGATGGCGCGGTAGTCGGCAATGCTACGCACGGCGCGGGAACGCAAGCGCTGCATACTGGGGTCTCGCGTCCCGACGGTTTGCCAGAGTAAGCTGAGCTGCGCAATTGGCGTGGCGGCGCCAAATAGGCGAAACGCCGCCTGCACGGCCGCTCGCGGCAGTGCTACGCCAGTAGCTTTGCGGACCGCAGCCACTGACAAGCGTACGGCGATTTGGGGACGGTGCTGACTCTGCGGCGTATGCACGCTCAAGGCAGTTCTTTGTCTATGGCGTCAGTCATTCGTTGCCGCCCAAACGCCGGATGTGCCGGCGCAGAGACCAGCACATGATCGCGGCGTGGATGCGAGCGAGCGGGCTGCGCCTGCAATGAAACAGCGCCGTACAGCCGGCATCGACAAGGTAGCACCTTCCCACCGTATCGACGACAACGTTGTGCGAGCAGAAGGGGTCGTACAGTTCCCACGGCAGATACACTCTTCCACCAACGTCGGGCAGCCAGCCTTCTTCTTGCCAGCAACGAATGGCGCCACTCCACAATAACGCGAGGTGGGTGCGCAACGAGTCCTGCAGGGCTTCGCACCTACGCATTAACCCCAGCGGCACCGCATCCGGCACGAGGCATTGCACCGCGATGGTGTGCCGTCCATCGCCCTCCAAATGGATCTCGGCTACACACATATAGCGCGCAAAGCATTCAGCGCGGGCAACCAGCTGTTTGAGTAGCACCTGGCTCAAAAGCGGCGGCGTCCACCAGGCGGGCCGTCGCCTCACGACGCTACCCCGGCGCTCGGTCACCAGCCAGAAACCGCGCGCAAGGATATGGCGCTGTCCTTCAACCAAGTAAACACCCACCGAGTCATCTGGCAACCGGTCTTGACGCACAAGTCCGCACCGAGAAGAATAGCCCGCAGGTGTTCGCCACACCGCATCTTCAGGCAACCAAGGAGAGGGCACATGCATATTGTCGATGTTCGCAGCACAGCGTTCGACTTTGGCCCCAACCCGCATCACTTTTGGGATTCTACGATTGCTTCCGGGCCGCGCATCGGCTTTGGCCTCACCGAGGTAGTCACCGACACAGGCATCATTGGACAGTGCCCATCTGGAGCCAATCGAGCGACCATCCAAAATACATTCAAGCCACTCCTGGTGGGTGAGGATCCCCTCCTGATCGAACACCTGTGGGACAAGATGTTTCGCAGCCGGCATACCACCGTGGGCGGTGAATTCATGCAAACGTTGGGCAGGATCGATATCGCGCTATGGGACCTTAAGGGCAAGCTATTGGGACAGCCGGTGTGGAAGCTCCTCGGCGGCGACCGGCAACGAGTCGAAATCTACTCCGGCGGCCACTTTTATGCGGAGAGCAAGACACTCCACGACTTGGTGGCCGAAACGGAACGCTATCTGGGGATGGGGTATCGCGCTATCAAGATGAAGGTGGGCTGGCCGGGCGTGACGCTTGCCGAGGACGTCGAGCGTGTGCGCGTGGTGCGCGAAACGATTGGTCCACAGTGCAAGCTCATGGTCGATGGTAACCACGCATGGCGGGCACCCCAGGCGATACGGTTCGGTCGAGCGGTGGAACGCTTTGACCCCTTCTGGCTCGAGGAGCCTGTACCCCACACTGATGTACGCGGCGGCACCGAAGTGTGTGCCGCGCTCGATTTTCCCGTGGCAACGGGCGAGATGGAAACGTCTCGGTGGGGATTTCGTACACTCATGGAAGCGGGTGCGCTCGACATCTGCCAGGCAGACCCGGTGAACTGCGGCGGGCTAACCGAGTGGCGCAAGATTGCTGCCCTCGCCACGGCCCACCACCTCCCACTGGCGCCCCACGGCACCGAACACATCGGCCAGCACTGCGTCGCGTCGATCCCAGAGGGGCTCATCGTCGAAAGTTACCCTGGCCCGTACAGCATGGCGCACGCGGTGGTGCCTCTCGACATAACTGAAGGCTGGATCACGCTGCCAGACCGACCAGGACTTGGCCTGCAACTCAGGCAAGAGGCATTGGACCAGCACCGTCCCAGTTAAGGCCGGCCCAATCCAACACGACCCCCATCGCTTCCTGGCGGCGATCAGCCAGGAGAGCGTACATGCCCAGTGCCTGTGTTGCCAGGACACGGTGAGAAAAGAGTTGCTCGACGGGTAGGTCGCCACTGGCGATCAGCCGCAAGGTGAGCAGCCGATTGGCCAGCTCCGTCCATGGATTTTCGTGGGTAGCAACCTCTGGGTGCGTGCGCAGGTGTGCGCCGATGAGATGCACACCCTTGAGGTGGACGTCTCGATACAAGTCAAAGCTCGCCACCGTTCCGCGCGTGCTGCCCAGTGCAATCACCCGCGCTTCGGGTGCAGCCAGATGCAAAGCATCTCGAAGCGCGTCGGGAATCCCCGTGGCCTCGATCACCACCCGATATCCGCCGCCGACCGCACCCGTATCCACCACCGGCGACAACGCGTCGGCGGCGGCGGGCCAAGCTGAGCTAAACCCAAGTTGAATGGCCCGTTCACGCCGCACGGCGATCGGGTCAACGCCAACCACTGGCCGCGCGCCGTTGAGATGTGCCAGCCGCCCAGCAAGTTGCCCAATGAGACCCAGGCCGACGATCGCTGTCGAGTCACCCAGAGCAACAGTGGCTCGGCGAATGCCATTGAGGACGATAGGCCCGAGGGTGCTAAAGGTTGCGGCAGCATCGCTCACCGCATCAGGAATTGCGGCGGTGCGCCGCGCATCGAGCAGCGCATGTGATGCGTGGGGGCCAGATGCCGTGACGCGCTGCCCTACGGCGAAACCTTCAGTATCCGGGCCAGCAGCTATGACCGTACCGGCCAGCGAATAGCCTGGGCGATACGGGTGTTGCGTCCAGTCGGATCCCATAGTCGCTCGGTCGGCGGTGATGCCGGTCCAGTTGGCGAGTTCCGTGCCGGTGCTGATGAGCGTCGAGGACGTGCGCACCAGCAGAAAGTGGGGTGGCGGCTCTTCAGGCAGTTCTTGCCGCTCCCATGCCAACGTGCGCGGAGCAAAGGCGGCGAGGCGATACGCAATAGGCAAGGTGCGAGCACTCTTTCTGGTGTGAACGATCCGTGGTCGCTGTGGACAGTGTAGGCGACCTACAGGTCAAATGCCATGTCAAAAGTCAACCGCGTAACCGAGCCAGTCGTTACCCACAGGTGGAGCAGGGGTCCGTACCCAGGTCCCGCCAGACAAGCAACCCACAATGATGCGAGTAAACGTAGGGCCAGGAGGGGCGGCAGGGGACACTCCACGGAGCAGGAAGAGTCCTACGCCTCCAACAGTGCGGGGCCCGAACCGGCCTGGACGAGTTCGTTGGTTGACTCACCCATATGAGCGTCTGGCTGTTTGGCACCGCTACCGTAGCGGATAAGTTCTTGCACCATGCCAAAGCTCATCGGCTCGTACAGCATGAACCCCTGGGCAAGCTCGCAGCCAAGGGCTCTGAGCGCCTGTGCGAGCGGTTCCGATTCCACACCCTCGGCCACCACGTCAATATGCAAGTCACCAGCAAATGCCAGGATGGCGCGTATCAACGCGTGGTCAACGGAATTGGTGGCAACATCAGCAGTCAGCGATCCAGCGATCTTGAGCATCGACAGGTTACTACCTTCAAACAATGAGGCGGTAAAGATCCCCCGTGCAAATCCGTCGATAGCCACGCGGACACCCAGCGCACGTGCCTCAGCAAGCGCTACCTGTACGGTGGCCGAGGGCGTATGCAGAACACCAGCATTGACTTCCAGAATAATGTTCGAAGGTAAAACGCCGGCCTGTTGCATGGCTTCGCTGAGACTCCGGACAACTGAAGGTTCTTCCAACTGTTTTTCGGCCACGTTGATCGTCATAAACAATGTCCGGCCGCCCACCCCGGCCGAGCACGCCGCGGCGTCACGGCATGCCTGGAAGAAAATCCAATCGGTGAACTGACTATTCCACTTGCTGCGCAGTGCTTGCGCCAGGAAGGCCGCTGGAGGCAACAGCCCGCGACGGGGATGTCGCCACCGGACCAAAGCTTCTAGGCCCACGATCTCGCCCGTGCGCAGATGCACGATCGGCTGATAAAACAACTGGAACTCTTGCCGTTGAAGCGCCTCTAGGATATGGCTACCGTCGACCGCGAGATTGACCGGCGCATCTGAGATGCCTGCCACCGCACGATGGATCACATAGGGCAGGTTGAGTAGCTTGGCCTGGTACATCGCGTTATCGGCGTTGCGCAATACCTCTGGCGCCGGCATGTTAATGCCATTGCTGATGGCGATTCCGATGCTGGCACCGACCGCTACCGCGTATCCTTCGACATGAAACGGTGACATGAGTGCTCGGTGGATACGCTCAACGAGCGCCGAGATATGCCGTTCCAGGTCGACACCCTCGACGAGTACCGTAAACTCATCGCCGCCCAAGCGTGCCACAAAATCGGCCGTGCGCACCGAATCCCTCAGCGAACGGGCAAATGCCACCAGGAGTTGATCGCCCGCGGAGTGTCCAAACTGGTCGTTTACCCGCTTGAACCCATTGCAGTCCAGGAACAAAATCGCCACTTCCCGCCCCGCATGGCCTGCTTCCGCCAGTGACGTCTGCAACTGCTCAAGAAATAGCGACCGGTTGGGTAAGCCGGTCAGGCCGTCGTGCTGGGCGATGTATTGCAAGCGAGCCGTGGCATTGCGCCGTTCAGTGACGTCGCGAGCCAGAATGTATTGCCCGGCCACCTCACTGCCTCGCAGAAATGGGATACTCGATAGTGAAAGCGCTACCCGGCCGCCACCGGCGGGGTAGGCAACGGTCTCGACGTACGCCTCGCGCGCAAGTGTGGGATCCTGCAGCTGGGCGGCCACCTGCTCGCGATCCTCTGGGGCGAGCAAGTGTTGCCAGGGCATTCCCACGAGCATCGAAACCGGAAAGCCGAATAGGCTGACCGCCGTCGAGTTGGCGTCGGAAATGAGGCCGTTGCCGTCCACGGCGAGCACTGCATCGGCATTGAACTCAAACAGCGAGCGAAAGCGGTATTCACTGCGTTCCACGTTGCGGAGCAAGTAGACCGACCCTAACACCGTGCCGGACGTCGCTTCTAACAACCGGCACTGCACTTCCAGGCGCCAGAACCGTGCGCCCACCTGAGCGCTTACCAACATCGCCTGGCCCGGTTTGGGAAGACCACTGGCCAGACCGGCGAACGCCGATGCGAGGAGCGTAAAGCTATCGCCGCCAACCGCGGCGCCCGGCTTCACACCAAGCATGGCGCTGGCTGCAGGGTTCATGTCGTTCACCCGGCCGGCCGCATCAACGACCACAATGCCATCGAGCATCTTGTCGACTACGAAGTCGCGCGCGATGGGGGTGAGCTCCAGCAAGCGCAAGCGCAGGAGGCTCGTGGCAAAAATAAGACTAGCAATAGTGAACGCTCCCGGCGACAGGTCAATGTCGTGGGTGAGATTCGGCGCCCGACCGGTGAGGATCGCAGCGATCGCGGGGAAGGCAACCGCAATCAGCACCATGACGACTTGATGGCGGTAAATCGACTGCTTCCGCATGGTTGCGCGTGCTAACAAGATGGCGCCCACCGTCACATACACGACCGAAGTGACGGCTTGCACATAGAACCACGGCCCAAAGATGCGGTGTACCACGTACAGGGTACCCAGCCGGTGGTAGTCGAACGCGAGGAATATGAGGTGCAGAGGGTCACCGAGCGCACCGAGGACCATCGTCACTACCGGCACCACCGCCAACAATGCAACGATGCCGGTGGGAATGCGATCGAAGGGTCGCGCATAGCGAATCGCGAATACGAGCCAGAAGAGCGGCATCGGGCCAATGAACACAAACTTCAGCAGTGGCAGGTAGCTGCCGAACACAGCTGGCCCACTGGTCAGGCTCACCGCATACACCAGCGACCACCCGATCGCGGTGAATGCCACCAGCAATAATGGCCTTGCGCCGGGATGCCTCAGCCTTACCCCTCGAAAAGCAAGGACGAGACAAAGCACGTTGGGCAGTATGATGATCCACGGCCAGTAATCGAGGACGGACTGGCCGGCTTGTCCCACGTGCATCCCTCTGGTCGTTCACCAAGCGTTGCGTGCTGGCATCGCGTGTTACAAACATCGCAAATGCACCGGCAAACCCCTGTGCGATTGGGACTTCGGTACCGGGTACATACCGGACCAGCGAGCGTGTCTGCCAGATAGCCCAGCTGGGGGATACCTGGGGGGTAACGCAAACAGCTCAAGCGCTCACGTGCGAACCGCCTAGATGACGGTCACCTTCTGCGGGACGATGGCGTTATTGCAATAGCCCAGGCGGTTCCAGTCAGCTTCTACTGGCTGTACGCGTCCGGCTTCATCTTTGGCGCGTACGTGGATGGTAGCAATGCCAGGTTGGGCGTTCCACCGATACTCCCAGCGGCGCCATGCGTACGGCCCGCCGTCCGACACGATGGTGGCCACCAGCCAGGATGCGCCGCCATCCAGGCTCAGATCCACGCCGGCAACCGGCGCGGCACCAGACCAGGCGACACCGCGAATCGTTTGCGTTCCTGCCGTCACGGTCGAACCGTTCGTTGGGTAGGTCACCAGCGCGCGCACCGCCATCGCCTGCAAGGGCGTTGTCGCCGTCTCACCACGCTCCGGGTGAGCCATGATGTAGCGATCTTGCTGATAGAACCCGGTGAACGGTTGCTCGATGAGATCGATGGACGCCACCCACTTCACCGACGCCATGCCATACCAGCCAGGCACAATGAGCCGCACGGGATAACCGTGCTCTGGTGGCAGGTCATCTCCGTTCATCGCGTACGCCAGCAGCACGTCGGCATGTGTCGCCTGTGCGAGTGTAAGCGAACGCTCGTAGGTGAGCGTCTTGCCAGCGGCCCCCACGTGCCCGCTATCAGCGCCACGGATGAGCGCTTCCACTGCACTGGCACGCGGTTGGGCGAGCGCCAGCACGTCGCGCAGCGGCACGCCGGTCCACTCCGCCGTGCTGACCGCTCCGTGTTGCCACGGCTCGCCCTCTGCATTCGGTGAGAAGTTGCTCCGGCCATTACCGGCGCATTCCGTGGTTACGGTGATGGACTTGCTGGAAAGCGAACGCAGGGCGTCGAAGGTCAGCTCGAGGGCATGTTCCACGGCCCCACCAACACGCAGCCGCCAGCTGTCCTGCGTCAGGTTCGGCACTGCAAAGTGTGACCGGACATAAAACAGCGAAGTGGGAGTAATCACGCCGGCCTGCCTCTGGAGCGGCAACTCGGCGTTAAACGGCTCTCTCGTTATGAGGACCAGGCGTGGATCAATGTCGTGCTCGGCGTTACTTGTCATGACTGCCTTGTGTGCTCTCGTTACCAGCGCGCTAAGCGCCTTCATGTGCCTCTCGCATCAGCGCGCCGCTATCGGCGACACCTTGCCAGCACCGGCCCAAGCATAGCATCAGCACGGCCTCACTCTCTCGACAACCACGCACCGAGATGTTGCAATACGGCACAGTGGTACTCCTGCCGGAAAATGAGAGGGTTACGTTGGTGCTCAACGACATCGTGGTGGTGGGAGGCGGCATCTTCGGCTGCGGCATCGCCTGGCGTCTGGCTCAACAGGGCCTCCAGGTGACACTGGTGGAACGCAGCGCGCCCGGAGCAGAAGCGTCGAGTGCGGCGGCCGGCGGCATTGCGCCTTCTGCCGGCCGCGATGGTGGTGCGCCGCTGCTGTCACACTGGCTCACGAGCCACAAGCGGTATCCGGCCTTTGTGAACGAGGTTGCTCACGAGTCGGGCATCACGCCCGAATACCGGGCACCCGGCCGCCTTGTGGTGGCTCGCGGCGACGATGAGGATGCAGCGCTGCTCGCCAGCCAGGAGCAGCAGTCCAGTGCGGGTATCGTCACCGAGCTCCTCACCGGCGACCAAGCTCGCGCGCTCGAGCCCGCCCTGGCGCCAGCGGTGTCGTCGGCGCTGCTGTTCCCAGGGCACGCGCTGGTCGATAACACGCAGTTGACGTTAGCTCTGGCCATGGCAGCGGCACGTCGTGGTGTCCATATTCTGAGCGGTCAGTCGGTGACCGGCGTACTCGGGACCACCAGCACCGTGACCGGCGTCCGACTGGCAGGGACGTTGTTACCGGCCGGGGCAGTCATCAACGCTGCTGGCGCTTGGTCGGGGTTGCTCGACAGCCGGTTTCCGCTGCCGGTTACGCCGGCGAAGGGACAGATCCTGGCGTTGCACAGCCGTCCGCCCCAGTTTCATCACCTCATAAGCGTGCCAGGCATGACCCTCGTGGCCCGATCCACCGGGCGGATCATCGCCGGCGGCACAGTAGAAAACGCTGGTTTTGACAAGCGCACGACCGCGGGCAGCGTGCAAGCCATCCTCGCAATGGCCACAGCGGTCATGCCCGCCCTCAAGTACGCGACGTTCGCGGAGGCGTGGGCGGGACTTCGTCCCCTGACGCCCGACTTCCTCCCAGTCGTTGGCAAGGTCACCGACGGCTTGTTTGTGGCATCCGGGCACTATATGACCGGCATCATGAGCGCACCTGCTACCATCGACGCAGTGGCGGGCCTGGTGACGCAGGGTAAGTCGCCGTTGCCAATCGATGCGTTTTCGCCGCATCGGTTTGAGCCGCGCCATGCAGAGACCGAGGTGTCCGTTTGATCCGTCCCCGAGTCGCCGCCATTGTCACCGAATACCGGCCGCGTTCCCACGCCGACGTGATCGTGGGCAAGATGCTCGAAGGGTATCTGCTCGATGGCGTGCCACAAGAGCCCCGCCTGGAGGTGGCGTCGCTGTATCTGGATCAGACGCCCGACACTGACATCGGGCGAGCGTTAGAAGCTAAATACCGCGTGCCGGTGTACGGCACGATTGGCGAGGCGCTCACGTTGGGCGGCAATGGACCACTGGTCGATGGGGCGGTGCTCGTGGGCGAGCACGGGAACTACCCGTACAACACGGCGGGGCAGCACATGTATCCGCGCCGGCGGTTCTTTGACGCTGCCGTTTCCACCATGGCGTCGCGGCAGCGCTTCATCCCTATCTTCACCGACAAGCACTTGTCGTGGTCATTTGACGATGCGCAGTACATGGTGCGCACCGCGAAACGGCTGGGGATTCCCATGCTGGACGGCTCGTCCCTGCCCCTGGCGTGGAGAAAGCCGGCCATGCATTGGAGCCTGGGTGATCCCGTGACGCAGGCGCTCGGCGTTGGGTACAGCGATCTCGACTCCTACGGATTCCATGCCCTGGAGATGGTGCAGTGCATGGTCGAGCGGCGCACTGGCGGAGAAACAGGCGTGCGCTCCGTCCAGTGTTTGGAAGGCGATGCGGTGTGGCGTGGCGGCTCGAAAGGAGCTTGGAGTGAAGAACTGCTCAAAGCAGCGCTCGCCACGCTGTCCAACGTGCCGTACAAGGGGCTCAGTGAGCGTGTTAAGGAACCCGCGGCCATCCTTATCGAGTATCGCGATGGGCTACGTGCGGCGGTACTGCAACTGAGCGGCGCGACCGAACAGTTTGCCTTCGCCGCTAACCGCAACGGCGCCGTCGAGGCCACCAACGTCTGGCTGGAACCGCAGGAGCCGTTCGGCCACTTCGCCTTCCTCGTCCGCCAGATCGAGACGCTGGTACTCGACGGTCAGCCAGCCTATCCAATCGAGCGGACGCTGCTCACGACCGGCATCCTGGCGTACGCCATGCGGTCCAGGGAGCTCGACCATGTGGCGCTCGATACGCCGGACTTGGACATCAGGTACGCTGCTCCCGAAACCGATTATGGGGCGGGTTAGGTTGTGCCGTCTCCGCCGGCAGGGGCGAGCGGAATAAAAGGGGGCCGGGAAGCCGGTGCCACTGGACGTTGGCGGCCACCTGCTGGCCTTTCTGGCTGGTGCGCTCCTCACGGTGATAGCGTTGCGGTCTGCGGTGCGCACGCTGGTAGTGCCGCGCGGCGAACTTGATCGCATCACGCGCTGGATTTACCGCGTCCTGCGCGCCTGGTTCGACTTCTCGCTGCGGCACGTGTCCGATTACGACCGCATCGACCGGCGTATGGCGTACTTCGCACCGGTGGCCCTGCTGTGCATGCCGCTGGTCTGGCTCATCCTGTGTGGTGCAGGGTACACCGCCATGTATTGGTCGCTCGGCACGGGAACATTCAGCCAGGCGTTCGAAATGTCCGGCTCATCCCTCCTCACATTGGGGACGACACCGGCACAGTCGTTTCCGGAAGCCATCGTCTCGTTCTCCGAGGCAGCATTTGGCCTCATCCTGGTCGCCCTCTTAATTTCGTACTTGCCCACCATCTATCAGGCATTCTCCCGCCGGGAGATCGCGGTGACGATGCTAGAAACGCGGGCTGGCTCGCCGCCATCTGCGCTGGATCTCCTGGAGCGCGCCAACAGGCAAAACTCCTTGAGTGACCTAAGTGCGCTGTGGAGTCAGTGGGAGTTGTGGTTTTCCGAGGTGGAGGAGACGCACACGTCGCTCGGCATCCTGCCATTCTTCCGGTCGCCTGTGGGCCGGCGGTCGTGGGTCGCGGCAGCCGGTACCGTGCTGGATACCGCATCGCTCATGCTGTCGGCGATCGACGTGCCCAAGAGCAGGGAGGCGCCGTTTTGCATTCGCAGCGGCTATCTCGCTCTTGGCGCTATCGCCACGTTCCTCGGCCTCCCCGATGCCACGAATGTCAAGCCCACCGACCCCATCAGTATCTCTCGTGACGAGTTCGACGCAGCAATGGATCGTTTGCAAGCGTCTGGGTTACCCTTGCGTGCCAACCGTGACGATATATGGACGAACTTCCGGGGCTGGCGCGTGAACTACGACATGGCGCTGCTGGAAATCGCCAGGCTCACCGTGGTATTTCCGACGCTGTGGGTCTCCGACCGCTCGGCAGTGGGCCGGCTACGCACCAGGAAAAAGAAACAACTGCACGCGTGGCAGCAGAGTGCGTAGTGGCTTGTATCATCGTGCCAGCCAGGAATCTTGGGAAGGCATAACTGAAGGGTGACGGCGAACCATGCGCAGTGGACCGCACGGACAGGCATTTGAAGCTCACCGCCCGGTGGTGATGAGCCGCAACGGCATGGTGAGCAGCGGGCACCCGCTGGCGAGCCAGGCTGGTGTGACCATCCTGCAGCGCGGTGGCAACGCTGTCGATGCCGCCCTGGCAGTGGCCGCAGCACTCAACGTCGTTGAGCCCAACATGTCCGGGGTGGGTGGCGACGGATTTCTCATGTTGTACTCGCACGCGCTCGGTCGCGTCGAAGTGGTCAACGCCACTGGACCTGCCCCCCAGAATGCAACGCTCGCCGCCTACGCGCACACCGGCATTCCGATGAAAGGCATCCGCAGTGTGTCGGTACCCGGCCTCGTGGCTGGGTGGTTCGCGGCGCATGGCCGGCACGGCCGGCTGAGCGCACTGGAGTGCTTCGCTCCAGCCATCGGTCTGGCTGACAACGGCTACCCCGTGAGCTATAAGCTTGCGCAGTCCCTACGCGACGACTCTGAACTCCGGCAGTTCGCTCCATCCGCGGCTATCTTCGCCCCAGATGGGACGCCGCTGCGAGCGGGGCAAACCATCGTTCAGCGAGATCTAGCAGTCACCTTGCGGCAGCTCGCCACTGAGGGTCCCGACTACTTCTATCGCGGCCCCGTGGCGCGGGCCATTGCCAAGGTGAGCGAGCAGTTCGACGGCTTGCTCACCTACGCCGACCTGGCACGCTACCAACCGGAATGGGTGGACCCTATTGCCATCGACTACCGCCAGTGGAACGTATTCGAGGCGCCGCCCAACTCCAGCGGCCACGTGTTGCTGCAGGAACTGAACCTGGTCGAGCAGTTCGACCTTAGGCAACTAGGCTGCAATGTGCCAGAGAGCATCCATCTCATGGTCGAAGCGAAGAAGCTCGCCTTCGCGGATCGTGAGGCGTACATGGCCGACCCGCAGTGGGTCGATGTGCCGATCCAGGGACTGTTGTCGAAGGAGTACGCGCGAGAACGCGCACGCCTGATTCACCCGGAACACGCCGCCACATCGGTGGAAGCCGGTGATCCGTGGGCCTATCAGGCGGGGCCGCGCGGCGGCCGCTCGCCCCTCAAGGCCCGCTCCGCTCAGGAAGACACCACGTGCTTTGCGGTGGTGGATGGCGAAGGCAACGCCGTGTGTCAACTGCAAAGCTTGCAGTCGGGCTTTGGCTCCAGCCTGGTGGCTGGCAACACCGGCATCCTGCTGAATAACCGCATGACCTACTGGCATCTGGATCCGAGCCATGCCGACTGCTTGCAACCAGGGAAGCGGGTTCGCCATACGATGAACCCCGTGATGGTGTTCAAAGACGGCCATCTAGTGCTGGTGTGCGGCACGCCTGGCGCCGACACGCAAGTGCAGACCAACCTGCAAGTGATAACGCACGTGCTGGAGTTTGGCATGACCGTCGCGGAAGCCGTGGAAGCGCCGCGCTGGCGCCACCTGCAGAGTCCCACCGAGTCCACGGTGCCACACGTGTGCGACGACGCGCTCACACTGGAAGCGCGTTTCCCGGAGGATATCGTGGACGGGTTGCGGCAACGTGGCCATCCGGTCCAGTTGCTGGGACCGTGGGACGGAACAGGCAGTGAAGTGATGATCCAGGTGGATCCGTCCACGGGAACACTGGCTGGGGCGGCCGATCCACGCCGTGACGGCTATGCCATTGGCTACTAGCGTGAGCACGCCGGTAGTGGTTACAGGGTTGGGCGAGAAGGCACAGCAATGACTGGGGGTTCGTAATGGTACAAAGCGCGCTGGTGATCGGCGGCGCTGGCTTTCTCGGCACAGCTATCGTGAGCCAGCTTAGCGCGGCCGGCTGGGCGACGACCGTCATGGGCCGTGGGCATCACCGGCCAGCCCCGGACAGTGTGCCGTTCATTCAGGTGGACCGCAAACAACCTGGTGCGCTGGCCGCCGCGTCAGCGGGCGTGACCTTTGACCTGGTCGTCGATTGCGCCGCGTATTTCCAGCCGGACGTGGATGACGCCATTGCCACGTTCGCGACACTGACCGGACACTACGTGTTCATCAGCACCGACTTCGTGTATGCCCCGAGTATTGCCGGCCCATTTCCCATTGGCGAGGACTATCCAAAAGAGACAGAACGTTCGTACGGCGTGGGAAAGCTCGCATGCGAGGCGGCACTTCAAAGCGCCTGGCAAGCAAGCAAATTCCCATTTACCGCGCTACGGCCGCCACACATCATGGGTGCGGGCAAGGAACTCGGCACCGGCTCGGTAGAAGGACGCGACCCTACATTGCTCCAGCACCTGCGCGCAGGTGAGGGACTCACACTGCTCGGTGAAGGGTTGTTGCTCATCCAACCCGTCTTTCATCGCGAAGTAGGCGATGCCATAGCGCACCTGGCGGGCAACCCGGCCAGTTTCGGCCAGGTGTATAACTGCACCAGTCCGCAGTGCGTCACCACGCGTGTGTACTACGAGATGGTGGCTGAACGCATCCGTGTGCCGTTGCGCGCCAAGTCGATGCCAATCGCAGAGTATCTGGCAGCGTGGCCAGACAAGGCTCCATTTGCCCGCCACCGGATGTACGACCTCACCCGGCTGACCGCTACGACCGGGTATAAGCCACATTGGTCGCTCGGTGAGGCCCTTGATGAAACAGTAGCCTGGCTGGAAGCGCGCGGCTAGAGTGCCGTGGCTGGCGTTGAAGCGGCGGCCTCTGCCGGCCACTGGGCGGCATCCCACAGCAATTGCAGTTCTTGGCTCACCGGCAACAATTCGGCGAGCGTACCCACGGCATCGATGGCACCATCCTTGAGCACGATGATCTGGTCGGCACGCTGCAAGGCGACCCGCCGGTGCGAAACCGCCAGGCAGGTGACGCCTTGGCGACTAAATAAACGATCCCACAGCAAGCGTTCAGTCTCAACGTCCAGAGCACTGGATAGGTCGTCAACCACCAATAGCTCGGCATCGCGCACGAACATCCTGGCTGCTGCTGCCCGTTGAACTTGCCCACCCGAGAGCTTCACGCCGCGCGTCCCTACCGGCGTATCCAGGCCAGCGGCGAGGGTGTCGATGTCCGGCGCGAGGACGGCGGCAGCCACCGCACGCTCGACGGCTTCCTCGTCGTTGGGCAAGCCCATCAGGATGTTGTCCCGCAACGTCTCACTGAACAGGCGGGGTATTTGCGGCGTGTACGCGCTATGCGGCGGTACGAAAAAGTGTGCAGGATCCTCAATGGGCCTGCCGTTCCACGACACCTCGCCGCCATCCGGCGGCAGCAAGCCCAACAGTGCGCGCAGCAACGTGGTCTTGCCGGAGCCGATGCGCCCGGCGATCACGGTAAAGGTGCCTCGTTGCAGCGTAAACGAGATGCCAGCAACGCCGCGACCGCTCGTGCCGTAGCGGTAGGTAAGATCGCGCACGTCCATGCGGCTCAGTTCATCCGCCGGACTTTTCATAACAGCCGGCAGCGGAGCGAGCGGTCCGTGCAACTGAAGTGCTTGATGTCGGACGAGGGAACTTTGCGGCTCTCCTGGCATCAACTCGAGCTGGCGCTGGAAGGACACGCCAATTTGCTGGAAGCGGGCCAGCAAGCGACCAAACCACTTGGTGACGTCGGTGGTATACGCCAGATAGGAGACGAATAGCGCGAAATCGCCCACCGTAAACGTACCGGCACGCAACCCGGCTGCCACGAGCAACAGGATCAGGCCAGTTCCCAGTGTGACGACATTGGAGAACACACTGTCGAGTACCTGTGACAGCACTTGGTCACGCACTGCATAGCGCTGCCGGTCCGCGTTGAGTCGCCGGATGTACGCAACAGCGTGTTCTTCGGTCCCGGCGAGCTGGATGGCTTGGACGGCCTCCAAAATCTCGCCGAGCGCGCTGGTCACCTTGCCGCCGGCAGTGCGGCTGGCGCGGCGGAACTGATGCAGCTTCTTGGAAGCGAACTGCACAAACACGGCCACACCCGCCAGGGGGAGAAACACCGTCAGGGTGACCGTCGGGCTAATCGTCATCAGGATGCCAATGGCCACAGCGCCAAAAACCGTGGTGCCGGCCACGTCAATGGTGGTGTCGAAGAAGTTTTGTATCTGGTCACTGTCGTCGCGAAAGCGACTCAGCGCGTCACCCACGCTGGTCACCAGGCCAATCGCCCCTGGCCGCTCCAAAATGGCCGTGAGTAGGTTGCGCTGGAGGAGACACTCCACAGAGAACATGAACAGCGAGTGTACGGTGATACCGGTAACGAGAAACACGCCACGCGTCACCGCAGCAGCTACCAACAGTGCGAGCAAGGTGGGGATATTCCACCCGGCGCCAGCGCTGCTGGTGAGCGTATCGAAAAATGCCTTGGCTACCAGGCCGGCAGCCAGTGGGAACGCGTAGAAGGTGAAGAATCCCACCAAATCTACGAGATACAGCACAGGTCGGTAGAGTAGAATGCGGCGAACCAGCCAGCCAGTGGCAGGGTTAGGACCCGATCGCATGGTCATGCGAGTGCGGCCTCCAATCCAAGCTGCCGGAGTTGCGCGTAGCGCGAGGACGGATCGCTGGCCAGCAGTGTGCGCTCGCCGAACTCGGTGACCACCCCACCGTCCACTAGCAAGATGTGGTCGGCGCGTTCTAGCGTGGCGAGCCGGTGCGCGATAATGATGGCGGTCCGGCCTTGCAGCAAGCGGTCGGTGGCCTGGGCAATCAGGCGTTCGGTGGCAGGATCGAGGCGCGAGGTGGCCTCGTCGAGCAACACCACATGCGGCTGGCGCAAGAACACGCGGGCGAACGCGAGCAACTGGCCTTCACCGGCACTCAAACTGTTGCTTCCAGTTGCAAGTTCGCTATCTAACCCATTTGGCAAGCTCGACAGCCAAGCCCCTAACCCCACGTCACGAAGTACCGTCTCGATGTGCTCGTCACGTATGGCGGGGTCGAACACGGCAAGGTTGTCACGCACGCTGGCGCGAAACAGCTGCACTTCCTGGGTCACAACGCCCACCTGGCGGCGCAACCACGCCAGTTGAAACTGCCGGATGTCATGCCCGTCGATGGTGATCGAACCGGCGTCGGGATCGTGCATGCGCAGCAGCAACCGGGTGAGCGTGGTTTTGCCGCTGCCGGTGTGCCCAATAACGCCCAGCACACTGCCTGCCGGGACGCGAAAGCTCACATCCTTCAAGACGGGCACGTCCGTCTCGTAGGCAAATGACACGTGCTGAAATGCCACGTCCGGTGCTTCGGAAAGCGAGAGTGGAAGCTCGCCGTCCACGACCTTGGCCCGGATGCTCAGCAGCCCTTGAAAGCGAACGATGCTGGCGGAGGCGCGTTGGAGGTCTTGCACCTGGGAGCGGATCTGCTGCAGTGGGCGGCTGAGCATGTCCGTGTACTGGAACACCAGGTAGGCAGCGCCGATGCTGATAGCGCCTTGGGCGTACAGGTGAGCGACCAGGGCAAGTGCGACCACCATGCCCAACGTAAACATGACCTGGGTTACACCGTCGGTGGCACTCCACCCCCACTCGCTGCGCAACGTCAACGGAAACCAGCGGCGATAGATGAGCGTCATCCGCCGCAAGACATACGCAACCGCGCCGTTAGCCCGGATGTCTTCGAGGGCATTGAGCCGCTCCGCCAGGAATCCAGAGAACTCGGCGCTGATTTGACGTACGGCCACCCACTGCCGCAAGGCGATGGAGCGAGCGGTGATGAGCACGTACAGCGCGATCACGACGAAGATAGCCGTAGCGACACCGATGAGCCAGTGAACGGTGAACACCGCCACCACGACACCGATGACCAGCAGCACGTTGCCGACCACGTACACGAGGAAACGGGAGAAGAAGTTGGCCAGTTGCGTCACGTCGCCATCCAAGCGCTCGATGAGTTCCCCTGGGGTCCGCGACGAATGGAACGAGCGGTCGAGTTTCAAGACGTGCAAGGCGAGGTCGGCACGCAACTCATTGGTCGCATCCCACGCCAGATTCTCGGCCACGTAAGCTTCGACGATAGCGATGCCCTGGCCGATGAACGCGACGCCAACATAGGCAATGGCTGCCGCGAGGAGGAGCCCCATAGCTCCACCAGTGCGCGCCGTGTCGATGAAGTAGCGCACGACCTGTGGCGTCGCGATGCTCAGCGTAATGCTACCGAAGAGCAACAGCCCGAGGAGAGCGGCTTCCATGCGAAACCCACGCAGGTAGTGCTGCAACAGAGCGGTATAGGTCCCCAGTGACACATGCACGTGAAAGCGACTCCTTTACCGTGCACTAGCGATACAACGCAAAGAACGCGATACCCAAGACAGCGATGCTATCCATCGTGCGAGTGACAGTTGTAC
>JANWJO010000228.1 GCA_025449435.1 Chloroflexota bacterium
AGAAGATAGACATTGGTGGCGTCGCCTTAATGCGCGCGGCTGCCAAGAACTTTTACCGCGTGATCATCGTGTCCAGTCCGGACCAGTACGACGAAGTGCTCGCTTCGTTGAATTCCGAAGCTGGCGTAACCGCCGCACAGCGACGGCGTCTCGCCGCCGAGGCGTTCGCCATCACCACGGCCTACGATGCAGCCATCGCGGATTGGATGATCCAACAGCCAGAACAGATGTTCCCACAAGAAGTTCAGTTGCGGTTGGTCAAGGTGCGCGACTTGCGCTACGGCGAGAATCCACATCAGCACGCCGCCTGGTATCAGGTGCCATCGCGCGATGGTCTCAGACACGGACTCACTGGCGCTGAGCAACTCAATGGCAAGGAAGTCTCGTTCAACAATCTTTTAGACCTACAGGCTGCGTTAGATGCCTGTACCGATTTCGCTGCGCCTACCGTGGCAATCGTGAAACACACTAATCCGTGCGGTCTGGCCAGCCACGCATCGCAAGTGGAAGCTTTCCGCCTAGCGCTTGCTGGCGATCCGGTGGCAGCCTATGGCGGCGTGATCGGTATCAACCAAACGGTAGATGAAGCGACGGCACGGGAGATCCGTCCGCTGAACTTCGACGCCATCATTGCCACAGGCTACGATGAGAAGGCGCTGGCCATTCTCAAGCGTAAGAAGCAGGGCCAGTTCATCGTGCTGCAGGCTACGGCAGACGCGCCGTCAACCCAACCCAACCACGCGGGCTTCGATCTAGCGGCCTCCGAGTTCAAATGGGTGTCGGGTGGCGTGCTCCTCCAAACTCGTGACAGCGTGATGGACAGCGAAATGAGCGTCCACGTGGCGTCGCAACGGCAGCCCACCGAGGCGGAGTTGCGCGACTTGCTGTTTGCATTCCGGGCGTGCAAACATGTCAAGTCCAACTGTGTCGTCCTTGTCCACAATCGGGCTGTCGTGGGCATTGGCGCCGGGCAGCAGAGCCGGGTGCTCGCCGCGCGCATCGCCGTCGAGCAAGCTGGGCGGCGGGCACAAAGCGCCGTTATGGCTACCGACGGCTTCTTCCCATTCCCCGATGGTGCTCAGGTGGGCATCGACGCTGGCGTCACCGCCATCATGCACCCCGGCGGCTCGATCCGCGACCAAGAAACCATCGACGCCTGCGACGCACGCGGTATTGCGCTCGTCACCTCCTCTGGCCTCCGTCACTTCCGGCATTAGGGCACGAAGTCGTCGTAGCTGCTCCCTTCCCTGTGAGAAGGGGGCGGGTGCCCTTTGGGCGACGGGGGGATGGGGCTGCGGTTATACGCTCACCCCTGCTCGAAGGCGTCGGTGAGATCGGTTCCTGGTAGCACCGAGGAATCGCGCAGCCAGTTTTGCTTGGCTGGCGTGTATTGCCCCAAGAACCTGGAGTTCACGGCTTCTTGCTCCAGGTCCGGCGGCACGTTGGTATTGATGAGCAATGCTTTGAGGTAGTCGGCGAGCAAGATGCCCTGCGTGCAGTTGCAACCAGTGTCGTAGTGCATCACGCCTCGTTGAAAGCGCAGGTACACGAAATTGTGGTTGCTAGGGTCGAACGCCGGTCTACTGGTTGGCAGACCCCAAAGCTCCAGGTTGAGCAGTGGCACGAGCGCTGGGTCACCACCGCCATCCGGAAACGCGTCGGCTAGTGTCGTGGTGTGCAGGAACGTCGAGCCAAAATTGACCGAGAGTCCGTTCCAGGTGTCGGGAGCGTGCGCGAGCGTCCACGCCACGGCATCGGTCGCATAGGTCGGGCTGCTCGGGGTGGGCGCGCTGGCGATCAACGCAGCATTGACCGCCGGGAATGCTGAACCGTTGAACGATTTGTAGGGCAACAAGCCGGAGTCGAGCAAATTCAAGGTGTGTGGCGACCCATCCGGATACACCTGTACGATTAGCCGCTGGAAAAACTGGGTCGGGAACCCCTCAAACAGGACAAGGCGGCTCGTTGGGTACCCAAACGTGCGCAATCCACCCCGATGGTTGAAGTAGTCCCAGATGACGTCGCTATTGATGCGAAAACCGGTCGCCGAGAAATAGCGCTTGTCGTGCGGCATGTCGGGTGACGAAGGCAACAGGGACACGATGCCGTAGGTCCGGCGGGTGGTATCGACGGTGGCGAGGCCTGGGCCGATGAGCAGTTGCTGTTGTTTGGTATTGGAGGCGTCATAGTCGGTGAGTGTCGCCGCGAACGGCAAGTTCGGGTAGGCGCGCATCTTAACGCTCGGATCAAAGGAGGTGCCACCATAGGCGAGCAACTCGCTGGGGCCGGCAAACACAAAGCTGTTGGCGAGGCGTGGATCACCCAAAGCGCCCACCGGCCCCACGTTGTTGGCCGTGTATGTATCGGAGAAATAATACTCGGGCGCATTGGCTGGCGCCACCCATTGCGCGCTGTAGCGCCGTGCCGTTTCCACTGGCAAGCTGTCCACTAGTGTGCCACCGCGTGCGCGAAAGGCCTTGATGGCCGCCTCATCTGAACTGGTGTAATCGTTGGGATCGCGCGCTAGCACCACCAGCAACTGCACGTTCGCCATGTGTTCACCGCTTAGCGAAGCGACCACGGCGGTGGGCGCACCGGAACGCGCCAGCGACACCAAGTCGCCGAAGTTATAGCCACGAAACGACCAGATATCAGTGAGCCGCGTCGAGCCAATCAGGCGGTCCGGCATCGCGTGTGGCGCCAGCACCAGCACACTGGGTCCAGGGCCACTGGGACCCAGCATGATCTGGCGAACGCTTTCAAAGTTGGCCGACACAGCGCTGAACAACGCGTCGGGGTTATACACCGGC
This sequence comes from Chloroflexota bacterium, assembly GCA_025449435.1. Next base: position 2,811 of record JANWJO010000228.1, read on the forward strand.
GTATAGCTATCGTTGTACAGGCCCTGTCCGCGCACGTTATAGGCCCACACCGCGATGCCACGCAGCAGGCCACCTTCCTCGCGCGACAAGTCGGCGTCCATGCGTAGGTTCACCACAGCGTCAGCGATCGTACTGGGGTCGCTGCTCCCCTGGCCCAAACCCCAACTGTTGCCGCTGGACCACAGCCAGTACGGCCGGTTGTATTTGGCCGAAAGATGGCCGAGCGTGCCCAGCAGCAAGTCGAGCGTAGTGAGGTCCGAATCGTTGAGGGCGTCGCTGGGTGAGCCGTTGCGCAAGTTGGTATCCCAGGTAGGCACGAAGTTAGATGGCGTGTTGCTAAAGATTGGCTCCAGGGGCGGGCCCTCCTGGCTATTGCGGGCTGGCGAGCCATCAAAGGCAATGGTGACCGTCATCGTGGGATCGAGCACCATCCATTGATTGGCGGCCCAAATCGCGAAGTCGCTCATCACATGGGATTGGAAATAGCCGAGCTGGGTTTGCCTCCCGGTGTCGTTCCCTACATCGGCGAAGTGGTAGCCGTAGCGGCTATAAAACACCGAGTTGGCCGACCCTGAATAGTCCACACCGGTGGGCTCGTTGGACAGCATCACCATTTGCAAGACGTCGCGATAGGGCTGCACAAAGCTGCGGTCGATCCATTGGTAATACGCCAGCATATCGGCTTGAAACAAGCTGTCGTAGGGAGCGCCATCCAGGCCGCCAAAATTCAGCGGCTTGCCGTCGGGACCCAGACGTAAGCTGCCAGGGTGTTGAGATGACCACTCCGGCCCCATTTGTGTCCGGTAACTGATCGGCAGAACTACCTTGATGCCCACCGTGCGCGCTGCCTTGAGCAACCGGTATTGAGCGGCGAGGATGCTTTGCGCGTTGGCGTATTGGGGGTCGGAGATGTTGGTTGCTGCCTGGAATACCGCGTAACTCAGCGCCACCTCCTTGGCGTTAGGGTCGGTGCCAACAGGGTTGTTGTGCCCGATCCACAAGACGTTGGCACCGGCCGCTTGCATGCGATGGAGTGCTGCCACCATGTCACTTGATGACATGGAAGGATAGGCGTCGAGCACCCAGCCTGTGAACGCGCTGGCCGCATCGGCGTGGGCTGGCTGCGCTGGCGCTGAACCCAGCAACGATACGGCAAGCATGGCGGTAGCGAACAGGAGCCGAGCCAGGCGGCTTATCGCGCTACCGAAACACAACGACATGAACCATTTCCTGATAGTCTAGGCCAGGCGAATGCTCGCTGGAGGCGACCGCCGGTTTGTACGGCTAGCACACAGACGGTTGCGCCACCGGTTGGTATCACCGGGAACGCAACGATCACGCCAGGCATCAATACTTTAGCGCGTGGCCACCAACGCTGGTAAGCCAGTTGCAGCCGATTGCCAAGCAGCCTCGGAGAGCTGCATCACCCGCAAGCCACACTCGGCCGGGGACATCACTGGAGCCCCCTCGCGCACTGCCGCTAGGAAGTTGTCGTCGGGCGTTGATGGCATTGCCACGCCCGTGATGTCGATGGGCGTGGCGCTGTCGAACCGGCGCACTTCCAGAAACGGCACTGAGGCCGTTTGCTGGCCGACTTGCCGGTAAAAAATGGCCCCCTCGGAACCGTAGATCGTGATGTCCTCGATCACCATCAGGCCGGCAAACGGCGCGTGGCCGATGATGCTGAGCGTGCCGTGTGCCCCGTTAGAGAAGGCGATCGCCATCGAGTTGTTCACGTCGACCGCGAGATCAAGATTTTGTTGCAGCGAGAACACCTGTGTCGGGACCAGATTGGTCACGTACAGCAAGATGTCAACAATGTGGCTCCCAGAGTCGTTGAGCTGCCCACCACCAGACAGTTCTTTGTGGATCCGCCAGCGGTCGTTCTTCTTTTGGAACTCGTACCAGTTCTGGCTCTGGACGGCATCGATGCCGGTGATGGTGCCGATAATGCCGCGATCGATGGCGGCTTTCATCGTCAAGAAGGCGCGCTGGTAGTGCCGCTGATAGGACACCAGCACGACCTTGTGAGCGGTGTCGCGTTCGCGAATGACCGACTCCGCCTCAGCAACCGAGCACACCAAAGGTTTCTCACACAGCACGTGGGCGCCTGCCCGCAGCGAGTCCACGATCTGCTGGTGATGCATGCTGTGCGGCGTACTGATGACGACCGCGTCCGGCCGCAGCGCCGAGAGCGCTGGGGCAAGGTCGGTAAACACAGGTGTGGTGGCGAGGGCGGGGTAGCGCTCCACAGCCTTGTCCATGGCTGGTTGGAACGGCTCGACGACTCCAACGATCTGCACCTCTGGCCGGTTGATGAGCCGAGGAATGTGGGCGCCTTGCATGTTGCTGCCGGCCCCGATGAGCACGATTCGAGTGGGTTGCGACACCGACGATGGTTCCTTTCTGGCACGGCGCCAATGGTACAGCGTACCGGCATTTGCCGTGCACGCTACACCTCCGGGCCGCTGTCGCTGCCGGTGGTGAGTTGATCACCTGAGCCCGCAGATGGCAACGTCATGCCCAACTTGTCCTCGAACTCGGCTTTCCACGTCACACCGTGATCCAGATCGGCAGCTGTCAGCGCTTCGTGGGCGATGAGCTTGCGGATGACGCCCAACTCCTGGGCCGAAAAGGTCTGAGCGTGCAACATGTAGTCCTCGAAGGCCCCGTACGCGATCGGTGCGACGGCGCGCACGCAGCGAGCGACCTGCACCGCGTAGTCGCGAATCTCCTCCTGGGCGTGGTCGTCGAGACGCAGCGAAAGGAAGTGGAAACAGTTGTGCAGGTTGACCTTCCAATACCACTCGGTGTACAGCGAGAGTGGCAGGTTAATTCGTGCCAGCTCACGAGCCACACCGTGTTGCAAGTGCTCCTGATAGGTATGGAAAACTTGATGCTGATCGCTGTTCAGCTGATCAATGATCTCGCCGGCAAGGTCGCTGGCGACGGGTGTGTCGCTACGTCCCTGCCGGTTGGTGGTGCTTTGGGGGCGAATTGCTGTGGCATCCGGTAGGTAAAACTCCTCCGGCATCTCCGAGTAGCGACCACTGATCGAATTGATCGAAGCCGTGCGGTGCCGGAACCACTGCCGCTCCACGAACAGCGGCGCCTTGATATGAAACTTTAACTCGACCATTTCAAAAGGGGTGGTGTGGCGGTGGCGCATGAGATAGCGGATGAGGCCGCGATCGCGTCGCACCGACTTGGTGCCCGGCCCATAGCTGATGCGCGCCGCCTGCACGATCGCCGCATCGTCGCCCATCACATCGACCAGCCGCACAAAGCCGAGGTTGTGTACGAGCAGCTTCTGGTCGCTCAAGCCCTCAACCGTCTCCCGTTCCTGCTGAGTCGTAGCCATTGCACGCCGCCTTTCGTTCGCTCTACAGTTAAGGGCACCATGCGCAACCGTTGATCGACTGGCAGTGACGCTCCCACAAATTGGTCAGCATTGACGGCGGCGCGACCAGCACGCAGCATGGTTGTAACTCGCGGAAAGGACTTCGTCAGGTGCTGTACGCACACATTCCCGGTATTTCCGAACCCGTTTCTCGCCTCATCCTCGGCTCAGTGGCATTCCAAGCGCAGAGTGATGCCGATCTCGAACGCTGGGGCAGCCTCATCGAGGCGTATCTCCAATTGGGTGGCAACGCCATCGATACCGCTCGTGTGTATGGTGGCGGACGCAGCGAAGAAACGATCGGGCGCTGGCTGGAGCGCACCGGCCAGCGCAACCATGTGGTGCTTGTCAGCAAAGGAGCACACCCGGCACCGGGAGAACCCCGACGCGTCACGCCCGCCTGCATTGACCAGGACCTCCAAACGAGTCTCGACCGGTTGCGGACAGAGGTCATCGACCTGTATCTGCTGCATCGCGACGACCCGGCGGTTCCAGTGGGTCCGCTGGTGGAGTGCTTGAACGCCCATCACGCTGCGGGACGCATTCGCGCGTTCGGTGGCTCTAACTGGAGTGTGCAACGGTTGGAAGAGGCCAACGAGTATGCCAATGCCCACGGGCTTGTGCCGTTTTCCGCGAGCAGTCCCAACGTCAGCCTGGCGCGAGCCAGGGAGCCGATCTGGGCAGGCTGCGTGATGGCGGGTCCGGCTGACGTCGCGTGGCATCGCGATCACGGCATGCCACTCCTATCGTGGTCCTCGCAAGCGCGTGGGTTCTTCACCGGGCGCTATGAGCAAGGTAGCGTCACGGACCCAGACATCCTGCGGGTGTACGACAGCAACGACAACTGGCAACGCTATGAGCGTGCGAAGCAGATTGCTCACCGGCACGGTTGCTCCGCGAATCAAGTGGCCCTGGCATGGGTGCTTGCACAGTCGCCACTGCTGTTCCCGCTCATTGGGCCGCTCACCAGTAGTGAGCTACAGGACTCCGTGGCGGCGCTGGATGTCCGGCTCACGTCAGGCGATCTGGCGAGCCTGAACCTGGCAGCCGAGGTAGCCACATCGTGATCGCCTTTGATCGCGCAGATTGCCGTGACGGTGGTCTGGCACGGACGCGCGAATGGCTGGTCACCAATAGCATCGGCGGCTATGCGTTTGGCACGCTGTCCGTACCCACCCGTCGCTACCATGCAGTGCTCACCGCGGCCGTGCAGGTGCCCAACGATCGTCGCGTGTGCGTGGCTCGCCTGGAGGAGGCAGTGCTCAGCCCCGGCCAGGCCGTACGCCTCGACCGCCAGCAGTATAAAGACGGCGCCGAGGCGCCCAGCGGACCGCCAGTGTTACAGCGTTTCTGGCTGGAATACGGCCTGCCTGTGTGGGAGTATGCGGCTGAGCAGCTCGTGGTCGAGCGCCGCCTGTGGATGCCACGCGAAGTAAATGCCACGGTCATCGAGTACCGGTTTGACGCCGTCCCATCGCACACGACACTCGAGTTGACTCCACTCCTGGCGTGGCGCAGCCACCACGCGCTGCAACAAGCGTCCGGAGAGCTTTGGACGCAAGTGCCTGGCCGCGATGCGGTGAGCGTCGAGGTGGCGCCGGGCAAAGCTATCCATCTCTACGTCGCCGGGGCTGCTTACGCCGAGGACCCGGCCTGGCACTACCAATTCTGGCTGGGTGAAGAGGTAGCCCGCGGCTTTGACGGCAGTGAGGACTTGTTCCGGCCAGGTCGGTTTGCCGTTCCGGTAACGGCCGGATCGACCGTGCGTTTGGTGTGCGCATTTGAAGACGCGGACCGGCCACACGTAATGGCGAATTGGACGCGCGAAGCCGAGGTTGAGCGACGTCGCCAACTCGTGAAGCAAGCCAGCGCTGATGATGACGAGTTGTTCAAGCAGTTGGTCCTGGCCGCCGACCAGTTTGTGGTTCAACGGGCGGCGGGCGTCCCGTCCGTGCTCGCTGGCTATCCCTGGTTTACCGACTGGGGCCGAGACACGATGATCGCACTGCCGGGCTTGCTGCTCGCCACTGGCCGGACAGAGGAGTGCCGGCAGGTGCTCATGGCCTGGGCAGGCTACCAGCTAAACGGATTACTGCCCAACCGGTTTCCAGATGAAGGTGAAGCGCCGCAGCACGGCGCCGCCGACGCGTCGCTCTGGATGATCCATGCGGCCGCTGAATACGCTCGGGAAACCGGCGACAACGAGTTCGTGGACCGCCTGTTTCCCGTGTTAGGTCGCGTGATCGACCACTATTTGCTCGGCACCGAGTTTGGCATCAGCGTCGATCGGCGTGACGGCTTGCTGCGTGCTGGGATTGCGGGCCAGCAAGTGACCTGGATGGATGCCAAGGTCGGCGATCTGGTGGTCACGCCGCGCATAGGTAAACCCGTGGAGCTCAACGCCCTGTGGTACAACGCGCTGTCCACGTTAGCCAATTGGGCGGTACAGCTCGGCAAGCCGTCGGATGTGTACGTCCACGCCGCCGAGGTGTGTGCCAAGGCCTTCAACGAGCGCTTCTGGTACAAATCAGGTGGCTACCTGTTCGACGTCGTCGATGGTCCCGATGGTGACGACCTCGCGTTGCGACCCAATCAACTGTTGGCGCTGTCGCTGCCGTATAAAGTGCTGGAGCAAGATCGCTGGCGCTCGGTGCTCGACGTCGTAAGTCGAGAACTGTTGACCCCAATGGGATTGCGAACGCTTGCGCCCTCCTCTCCCAGCTACCGTCCGGTATACGCGGGTGATGGGCTGACTCGCGATACCGCCTACCATCAAGGCACGGTATGGCCCTGGCTCCTCGGCGCCTACGGTCGAGCGCATTACGCGTGCTTTGGTGACCTAAACGCGATTCGAGCGCTGCTCAAGCCACTGGTATCCCACCTGAGCGAAGCCGGCGCCGGGTCTATTTCCGAAGTGTTCGATGGTGCGTGGCCACACAAGCCAGGTGGCTGTATCGCGCAAGCGTGGAGCGTAGCCGCGGTGATCACGCTGCACCAGCTCGCGCATAGCGGCGAGTCGCGGCGGACCACTACAAGCTCAACCGCAGCGGATTGAACACCTGCAGGCGCTCCTTCAGCCAGGTATTGCGGGCTTCTGGATCGTTGGTGGCAACTGCGCGTGCGATTGCCGAAAGGCTGCCCACGATGACACACAGATGCTTTGCGCGCGTGACCGCGGTGTACAGCAGGTCCCGACGCAGCATGAGGCCGTGGCTGTGCAGCAGCAACAGCACAATGGCTGGGTACTCAGAGCCCTGCGCCTTATGCACCGTGGCTGCGTAGGCCAGCATCAGTTCATCCAGGTCGCGCTGTTCGTAGAAGCAGGTGCGGGTCTCCGCCCCAATATCGAACGACACCTCCACGGTGCGCTCCTCAGCGTCGACGGCCGTCACGATGCCGATGTCGCCGTTGTACACCCCTCGATCGTAGTTGTTGCGCACTTGCATCACCTTGTCACCAAGGGCAAATGCCGCCCCTCCCCATGACACGCCACTAGTCACGTTGCGGGCGTTGAGCGCCTGTTGCAGGGCCGTATTGAGGGCGAGTACGCCTGCGGCGCCGCGCAGCACCGGCGAAAGCACTTGTACATCGGCCACCGGATCGAGCTTGAAGCGGGCAGGGATACGCTCGGCGACGAGGCGCACCGC
>JANWJO010000229.1 GCA_025449435.1 Chloroflexota bacterium
AGGGGCGGGGGTTGGGTTCGTCAAACGAAAGCGGGTATCGGATGGCTGAGCGACCACAGGGCCTGAGTGGACATTTGACGAGCTATGGAGACCAGGGGTTTAGCCGGTTCTTGCGCCGAGCATTTGCCAAGGGCATGGGACTGAGCAACGACGCGCTCAGCCGGCCGGTTATTGGTATCGCCCAAACCTGGAGTGAGCTGAACCACTGCCACGGTCACTTCCGGCAACTTGCCGAGGCGGTCAAGCGTGGCGTATTCCAAGCGGGCGGTCTGCCGCGCGAGTTCCCCACCATTTCATTGGGCGAGACGTTCCTGGACCCGACGGCCATGCTCTTCCGCAACCTGATGGCGATGGATACCGAGGAGATGATTACAGCCCAGCCCATGGATGCCGTGGTGTTGTTGGGCAGTTGCGATAAGACGATTCCGGCGCAACTGATGGCGGCGGCCAGCGCTGACGTGCCCGCTATCTTGCTGCCAGGTGGACCGATGCTGGATGGCCAGTACGAAGGTCGCACGCTGGGGGCGTGTACGGATTGCCGTCGCTACTGGACGGAGTATCGCGCTGGGACCGTCACGGACGAGCAACTGGATGGCCTGGAAGGCGCGTTGATTCCGAGCGCTGGGCATTGCATGGTCATGGGCACCGCGAGCACGATGGCATGCGCCGCTGAGGCGATGGGGATGACCTTGCCGGGGGCAGCGGCAATCCCCGCCCCAGATTCGCGGCGCATGCAGATGGCCGAGGCCACCGGTGCGCGGGCGGTGGCACTGGCCGTGGAAGGAATGCGTCCGTCGAGCATCATGACCGAAGAGGCGTTTACTAACGCCATTCGCGCGGTGTGCGCGTTGGGTGGCTCGACCAACGCCGTGATCCACCTCACAGCGATAGCAGGGCGGCGCGGCATCCGGCTGACCCCGGCAACGTTCGATGCCATCAGCCGGAGCACGCCACTGCTGGCCAATCTGAAGCCGAGCGGCGAGTTCCAGATGCAAGCCTTCTTCGACGCGGGCGGCATGCCTGCGCTATTGAAGGAATTGGAGCCGTTGCTCCACCTAGACGCGACAACCGTGGGCGGAAACACGCTGGGTGAGGCGTTGCGCGGGGCACGCAAGGCGGAACGGCGGCGCGATGTAATCGCGGCGCTGGATGCACCGCGGGCGACTGAAAGTGGGCTGGCAGCGGTGTTTGGCAACCTGGCGCCGGACGGCGCACTCATCAAGACGGCCGCAGCTTCGCCGGCGTTACTCACCCACCGGGGACGTGCTGTGGTGTTTAGCTCACCAGCTGACTTGCAAGCGCGGCTCAACGACGCGGCGTTGAACATCCGGCCAGATGATGTGCTCGTGTTGCAGTACGCGGGGCCGGTTGGTGGCCCGGGAATGCCGGAGGTGGGGAACATGCCGCTCCCGACGGCTCTGCTGCGGCAGGGCGTGCGCGACATGGTGCGGATATCCGATGCGCGGATGAGCGGGACGGCGTTTGGGACGATTGTGCTGCATGTCAGCCCGGAGGCAGCGGTGGGCGGGCCGCTGGCCCTGGTGCAAACCGGCGATGTCATCGAGTTGGATGTGCCGCACCGCCGCATCGACGTGCTGGTGGATGACGCGACGCTGGCTCAGCGGCGTTCGGCGCTGCGCACGCCAGCACTGGCATATAGCCGGGGGTACCGGCGGCTGTTTTTGGATCACGTGCAACAGGCGCACTTAGGGTGTGATTTCGGCTTTTTGCTGCCGGAGTAGAAAGCGGCCCCCCCTCTCCCCGTTACGGGGAGGGAGCAGATACGACGGGCCAGCGGCGGGGCACCATCAACCCGGGGCAACGTCCTCGCCGCCAGGGGGGACGACAGGTGGGTCGTGAGTTCTAGCGCTGTCTTGCCATATTCCGATAATCAGCGCGACATAACGCTCAGTACTGTTGGCACAAAGGCGCTTGACGCGGCTGGCGACACTGATAGAATGGCGGGACCATCGAATAACGACTACAACGGGGGTTGGGGACTTCCGGCATTCTAGCTCGTGCTCTTGGCGTGAATTGTGCTTCCTGCTTGGCGCATCACTTGGGCGCCAGCAGGCATTGGCATTGCAACGAAAACGAAATGGAGTGTATGGTGCGCGAGGCGGTCGATGCGTTCTTGCGGTCACTCGAATCGAGCCACGAGAACGGGCGACCCGCCGCACGCTTCAATACCATCGCCGCGTATCGGATCGACTTGGAACAACTGGTGCACTATCTCACGGCGCACGGGTTTACTACGTTCGCCGTCGAGCCGATCGACCTTGTGGAGTACAAGCGAGACCTGGAGATGCGCTATGACAGCGCCGCCTCGCGAGCGCGCAAGATCGCGGCCGTACGAGCGCTCTATAAATACCTGCTGCATACCAAGGTCATTGAGCGCAACCCGGCCCAACGCCTAACTAGCCCGACACCAATCAAGAAGCCCCCTCGGGTGATATCCGGAGAACAGTTGCGGCAGCTAGTAGAAGGCGCTCGCGCCGGACCGACGCACAACACCCTGGAAGCGGCGATGCTCCAGCGTGACCACGCCATGCTGGCGCTGCTGAGCTCGACCGGCATCCAGGCCAGCGAGCTCGTAGCCCTCAATCTCGCCGACGTTGCCCCCGATCACGTGGTGACGGTGCGCACGACGAGCCACAACCGCTATGTGTCGCCGGACCTCACTACGGCCGCCATTATCGATGGCTATGTGCGCGATGCCCGCCGGGTGTTGCAAGGTGAGCATCCCGCCGATGACGCGCTGTTCCTCAACCACCGCGGCCACCGGCTGACACGCCAGGGGTTCTGGCTCATTATCAAGCAAGCAGCAGAGCGAGTTGGCATCACCGGCATTTCGCCGCGCTTGCTCCGGCACTCCGCAGCGGCAGTGAAGCTCAACGACGGCGTCGAGATTCGCGATGTCCAGGCGCTGCTGGGCCACGCAAACGTGGCCACGACGTTGGTGTATGCCAATGCCGTGGCGGCTGCGCCCAACGACGATGAGCAATGACGGCGATAGACGAAACGGCGCTCGCTAACCTGGTGCGCCGGCCCGACGTGCAGGCACGCTGGGGTGTGATCCTAGGGTCGGGCTTTCAAGCTTTCGTCGACAGCCTGCGTGAGCGTACGGTCCACGCCTATGCGGAATTGCCCGGGCTGCCCGCTCCAAGTGTGGCGGGGCACTCGGGCAATCTGATTCAAGGCTGGCTGGGGCGTACTCCGGTGGCCGTGGCACAGGGCCGGCTGCATGGCTACGAAGGGCACGATCCGTTTACCTCAACCGTGCTGGTACGGCTGCTGCACGCGCTCGGGTGCCAATCGTTATTGCTCACCAACGCGTCGGGCGGCGTTAACCCGCAGTTCCGCGTGGGCGACTTGATGCTGATTACTGACCACGTGAACTTTTTGGCGCTCACCGGGTCCAACCCGCTGCGAGGCCCGCAACGTGGCCAGCAGGAGCGGTTTGTGTCGATGGGCGACGCCTACGATCCGGCGCTGCAGCAGGCAGCGCTGCGAGCGGCGAGCGAACTTGGCGTAGCGCTGGTCGAAGGCGTGTATGGCATGGTGTCGGGTCCGAGCTTTGAGACACCGGCGGAGTTGCGCTTTTTGCGCGCCATCGGCGTGGACGCCGTAGGGATGTCCACCGCATCGGAAACCATTGTGGCGCGGTCGCTGGGCATGAAAGTGCTGGGCATCAGTTGCGTGTCTAATGCTGCGCACGGCGACACCGAAGGCGTGGTGGCGCACGTGGCCGTGATCCTGCAGGTAGCGCGGCGCGTGCCCGATGTGGGGCGGGTAGTGCCGAAGGTGATGGAGGAGGAGGAAGTTGGTCTCCCCTCCCCAACCCCTCCCCTGCGGGGAGGGGCTTTTTTGCAGCGATGCTGGCGTGCTGGTTGCTAGTGGGGTGCGCGAACGGCCAGGCGGCAGTGGCAACCTCCACACCAACGGCTGCCAGCATTCCTACAGCGCTGGCCACGGCCGCTGCGCCCACCCTATCTTTAGCCACGAGCACGGCTGCACCCACGGTGACGCCAACGCCGCCAACATCGACACCAACGCCGTTGCCGTCGCTTGTTGCGACAGCGACGAGCACGAGTGTGAGCACGGCCACAACCTCCACTGTGAATGCGGCGGCAACGGCAGCACCGCCGGACCAGGCCACGCTGACTGAACTGGACGCGCCGACACCGCCGCGTGACCTGGTGTCGCTGGCTGCCCGACTATTGGGACACGCGCCAGCGGCCACGGTGGTGGCGACACCAAGCTCCACGCCGGTGGTGGGTACCTCTTCTACCTGGTACATCGCCGACCAACTGGCAAAGAACTACAAGACCATCCAGGCCACCTTACGGCTGGTGAGCCCGCACGCCATGCTGTTCGTCCAAGAGGGGATGACTATCGATCAAGCCGATTTGCAGCGCGCTGACGATGCTTTCGAGGGCCACATCTACCCGACGGATGTGCAGTTCTTCGGTCCGCCACCCGTGCCACCGGTGGGCAGTGATGCGCATATCGCGCTGGTGCTGGCGAACATTCCGGGCGTTGGCGGCTATTTCTCAGCGACCGACCAGTATCCACGCTGGGCGGTGCCCTTCAGCAACCAGCGCAACGCCGTGTACATCAATGTGGCGGCCGAACACCCTGGCACACCCGCCTTCGATTCGACGGTAGCGCACGAACTGCAACACCTCATTCACTATGGCCGGCGGCCACACGACGATAGCTGGATGAACGAGGGGATGTCGGTGCTGGCGCAGCAGTTGAACGGATACCCGCCGGGCACAGAAGTGAATGAGTTTCTGGGCGCACCAGATGTGCAACTCAACGCCTGGGCGTCAGATGCGACGCTGGCCGTGCCGCACTACGGCGCCGCCTTCTTGTTTCTGACGTATCTGTCGGGCCACTTTGGTGGGGCACAAGCATTACAAGCCTTGCTCGCCAGCAATTACGCAGACTTGCCGGACGTTGCCGCCTTCTTAGCATCGCGGACACCGCCCGAGACCCTGGACGCGGTGTTCAGCGATTGGACCGTGGCCAACTTGTTGAATGACGCCAGCGTAGCCGGCGGCCGCTACGCCTATGCCAACGTCACGGCCAAGGCAGCGCCTGAGGCCGGTGTACTGTCGCTCGACATCCCAGACACCACCAGCGTACGCGAATACGCGGCGCGCTACCTGGACCTTCCGCTGTCCGGCCAGGCGGAGAACGTGACGGTCAACGGCGCGCGCACGACGCCACTCATATCAGCGTCATTCCCCCAGCAGATGGAGGTGTGGTGGAGCAACCGTGCCGACTCGATGGATGCGACGCTCACACGAGCAGTGGACTTGCGCGACGTCTCGACGGCGCGTCTAGACTTTCGCTACTGGATGAACATCGAGGACACCTACGACTATGCCTATGTGGAGGCCTCGACCGACAACGGCGTCACCTGGCAAACCTTGCCCGGACGCTACACGACCACCGCCAACCCCAATGGCCAGAACTATGGCAACGGGTACACCGGCACCAGCAGCACGTCGGGGACTGGTGCACCGGAATGGCTGGATGGCTCGGCCGACCTCGCACCGTTTGCCGGCAAGCGCATCCTGCTGCGCTTTGAGTACGTGACGGACGAGGCGTACACCGGCCCCGGGTTTGCCCTGGCAGATGTGCGCATACCGGAGGTCGGCTTCGACGATGCCACGAGCGGCTATGCGGGCTGGACTGCCAGCGGCTGGCTGCACACCGACAATGCCGTGGCGCAGCGCTTTGTGGTGCGCGTGGTGCTGTATGGTGCCACCACGCAGGTGGAGACGATGTCCATGGATGCGAAGAATATGGGCTCCCTGCGCATTACCGGCATTGGCACAGCGGTGCAGCGGGCAGTGCTGGTGGTATCGGCGCTGGCCCCCAAGACGTTGATGCCGGCGACGTTTACTGCGGAGGTAGCTGGAAACTCCACCCCTTAGTGTTCCCCCTGGCGGGGCTGACTGGGGGTAGAGAGGCGCGGGGGGTGAGGTCCGTTTACTTTATTCGAAGAAGTCGCTATCTTCGGGCGTGAGGTAGGCCCGCGCTTTGTCGGGGATGAGGTCCACACCAATGCCGGGGCGGTCCCACACCTTGATGAAGCTGTCCTTGACGATGGGGGTGGGGAGCCCCTCCACGATGTCGTACCACCACGACGGATTGCCCACGGGGTACTCGAAGGCGATGTAGTTGTCCGGCAGGGTGGCGCAGACCTGGACGAGCGCCGCCAGGCCGATCACGCCGTCGCCAGTGCCGTGCGGGGCGATCAGGATGCCGTGCAGATCGGCGTATTCCGCCACCCATTTGAGTTCGGCGATGCCGCCGATGTCGCAGGGGTCTGGGCCGACAATGCTCACAGCGTGGGTCTCGATCAACTGCTTGAAGTTCTGGCGCAAATAGATCTGCTCGCCGGTGTGGATCGGCGTCGAGGTGGCGCGGGTGACGTCGCGATACACATCGGC
>JANWJO010000230.1 GCA_025449435.1 Chloroflexota bacterium
ACAGGAGTGGCAAACCAAAGGAGTGGCGCTTGATCAGGAAGAGCCACTCCTGGAAACGGTGGAGGCAAAAAGGCGCACATGGGTCACACCTCTCCCACGTCTGGCTATGACAACAATTAAGCAGCCACACAAACTGGCCTATATTCGCGTGTCACCTAGTTGCGTGTTACTCTCAGGCGCATCATCTGCTCCCTATCGCCAGCAACCGATGAGCGCTCCGCTCCGAAGGACTACCCGCCACACACTGAATCGTTTGGGCGGTCGTCTGTCAACACGCTCACATCTGCTCGCTTGGCCCCCATACACGGCTAGATTTGCTCAGCAGTTACTCAGGCGCATAGGCATCAATCGAGAAGGATTGATTCTGCCAACCTGAGTTTGGTGGTCCCTCTCCTACGATGAACTCATAATTGCTCCAATTCGGATGCGCGTCGAGCGCTGGTTCAAGCTCGTTGCTAACAAGCGAGCGCGTATTGTCGATCATGTTGTTGAATTTGGTCTGCTCGACGATAAGATGGGCAATAGCGCCACCTGTGACGGAGACACCCAGAATGCCCACAATCGCGGTAAAGGGGTCTGCCATGGCTAAAGCGGACACTGACGCGAGTACGCCGTTAGCTGCTAACTGCGCATTGAACCAATCGTCACCTTTGGACTTGATCGTGTCGAGCAAGCCGAGGAGGTATTCTAAGCCCTTCTTCCCCATGAGAATCAGGCCTCCGGTACCGTTGAGCTCGTTGACGAGTGAGAACAGGCCTCCCGATTTGCCTTGGCCCACTGTGCAATAGACCGTGTCGTTGCACAACGCGCCATGTCCAATTTGCAACATGATGTGGCCCTGTGTACAGGCGTATAGCGAAACACAGTTCGTACCCGGAGTACTGCATGCCGTGCCAGTGCAGGGCGGAGCAGGCGGTGGTGGGGGAGGCGGTGGCGTCTGAGGCGCACAGCCTGGCGCCGCACTACTAGTGCATGGTGTTGGCGCAGGCGTAATGCAGGAAGTTGGGCTATTGCAGTCGGTTGACCCGCCGCCTAACGTGCCGCACGCGCCTGTATCATCACACCGCTGCTTCCCCGTCGGATCGGTCGCCGTCTCCGGGTTGCCGCCCACGTAGGCGTAGCGGTTCAGCCCCTGGACCGTGTCCGCGCTGGTGAACTGCCCGATAGCCCCATCATAATACCGCGCCCCGTAATAGTCCAGCCCACTGCCGCTGTCCTGCCGTTGGCCGGTGTACCCCTTGCTGGTCGGCATCGTCCCCGTCGCGGAGCGCCCGACGCCATACGGCCCATACAGCGCCGTGGCCAGCACGCTGCCGTTGTAGCAGAGATCCACCGTCTCCGAGCCGAGGCCATCGCTGGCGAGATACGTCCGGGTGACGCCGGTGATCATGCCGAGGACGGGCAAGCCGGGGATGTGGTAGTACTTGAGCAGCGTGGAGCCGGTGATCTCCTCGTCGCTGCCGACGGAGTAGGTGGTCACGCCGTTGAGCGTCTGGGCGACCCGCTGCCCCTCGCCGTCGTACCAATACGCCGCCGTGCTGGTGGGGTTGGACGGCGTATTCTGCCAGGTGGCCAGCCGCCGCTCGTTGTCGTAGGTCATGACCGCGCCCGTCGGCGTGCCCGCGCACGTGACGGTGTTGGTCGGCGCGCGGCACGTCATGTCGCCGGCGGCGTCGTAGCTGGCGGAGTAGGTGGTCCCGACGGCGGTGGCGGCGTCCTGGTGGGAGGCGTCGCCGTAGGTGTACGCTCCCAGCGGCGCGGAGGTCAGCCGGCCCAGCGTGTCATAGGCGTAGCTGGCGGTGTACTGCGCGCTCGTCAGCGTGCCGCCGGTGAGGCTGCCCCCACACGGCGGCGTTCCCGTCGCCGCGCTGGCCCAGACGAGCCGGTTCTGCTCGTCGTAGCAGAAGGCCTGATTGTCCGTGCCCGTCGTGAGGGTCGTCGCGGTGGAGACGACGTTGCCCACGCCGTCGTAGCTCCGGCTGGCACTGTACTCCGTCGCGCCGCTGCTCTTGAGCTTGTAGGTGGCGTTGGAGAGGCGCAGATCGTTGTCGTAGCTGGCGGCGTAGGTGTAGTACCCTCCGGCAATGGTGGCTCCGGTGGCGACGCCGGAGAAGCCGGCCGCGCCCGTGTAGGTGTAGCTACTCGCCAGCAGCGTCTGCCCCTTGCCCGCCGGGGTCGAGCCGAAGGCGGAGAGCCAGCCGCTGTTGGTGTAGGCGACGGCGAGGACTTCGCTGTCACTGTAGGTGAAGCGCGTCATGAGGCCGGCGTCGTTGTACTGGGTGCTCAGCGGGTACGCCACGCCACCCAGCGTGATCGTGCGCTTGGTCTGCTGGCCGCGCGCGTCGTAGACGGAGGCGTAGCTCCCCGCGTCGGTTGTGCCGGGATTGAAGCTCTCCCCCGTCAGCCGTCCCACGCCCGCGTTGCCCCCCGCCACGCTGTCGTAGGTGTAGGTGACATAGGCGTTGGCGCCGCTGTTGGCGGTGTTGCGCCAGAGCTGGCGGTTGAGGCCGACGTAGCCGGCGTCGATCGTGCCGCCGCTGGCCCCGCGGGGATCGCTGGATTGTAGCAGGTTGCCATTGGCGTCGTAGCTATAGCTCCAACTGCCCAGGTCCGGGTCGACGATGGCGGTCGTGCGTGAGAGCGCATCGGTGGCCACGCTGCTGACGCTGCCATTCGGCGCGGTCGTGCGGCGCAGCGTCCCGGTCGCGTCATACTGCTCGCTGGTCAGCGCGTAGCTGCTCACGCCGCTGCCCGGCAACTGCCCGGAGCCGGTGAAGCGCTGGGTGTAGGCGGCTTTGCCGCGCGCGTCGGTGTAGACGGCACTCTGGTGCAGATTGGCGTCCACGGACTGCGCCTGCAGGTACCACTCGCTGTCGCTGGGGGGCAGGCCAGCCGTGCCGGATTGCACGGCGTTGTAGACGGTGCAGGCGGTGTGATGCGCCGTCCCGCCCTGGATCACCACGCAGCCCGTCCCGCTGCCCCCGCTGCCGACGCCGGTCCCCGCCGCGTCGTCGGTCGCCACCGTGCGGCCCAGCGCGTCGGTGTAGGTCGTCACCCCCAGCGCGCTGTGGCAGGGGGAGGCGCTCTGCGTGTAGTCCACATACGCGCCGCTGGTGGTCCCGCTCGCCGCTGGCTGCACGTAGCCGGAGAGCGTCGTCGTGGAGCGTCCCCCGTTGCTGCTCGTGAGCGCGGCCACCTCGCAGGCCTGGCTGGTGAAGGTGGTGTCGGCGGCGTCATTGTAGGTGGTGAAGCTCACCACATCATGCGACGGATCCGGTCCGGGCTTACGTGTCTCCACCAGCCGGCCGTCGCGGTCATAGAACTGGCGACTGGCGAGCACGAAGTAGTTGTCGAACTGGCTGACGGTGTCCGTCTCCAGGCAGGGCAGCGTCCCGGTCGTCCCGGTACAGAAGCTGTAGGCGTAGGTCCGCGTGGTCCAGGGGGTGGCCTGCCCGTCGGTGTAGGTCTCACCACGTCCCCATGCGCGTTGTAGACATAATAGTATCGTGGCGCCGTGCTGGGCTACCTTGTTCAAGGATCCGTGTCAAGATCTAAGACAGCTCCGAGTGTGCCACCAATGACGAAAGTGAGAACGAGAACGAGAACGTTGCCAGTGACTATCCACTTCCAGTCGTACAGATTCACCGCCATTCCGACAGTGAGTATCGCCATCTCGAAGACAGCCACACTCGCGCATACCAGCAACGTCCTCATCCCGATTGCTCCCATGTAAAGCATCCTCCAAGGTGCATCTCCGGTGTGAGTGAAGGCCCAGGAAAACCGCCTTACCTCGTCGCAGAGTCGCGTAGCTTGGCTACAACAAGTCGGCCACTTGCCTCACGGTCAGAATTGCCCGCCCGCGCGCGGCGGGTCCACGTCCGTAGCTCCCTGATACCGGCGCGCTGTCGTCTGTCAAGCGGTGAAGATCGAGGACGTTACAGCGGCAGGTGATACGTGAAGAACGCCTC
The DNA here is from genome assembly GCA_025449435.1 of Chloroflexota bacterium. Next base: position 3,969 of record JANWJO010000230.1, read on the forward strand.
GTCGCGGAGCCAGCCCAGCGACTCGTAGAGTGCCTGCGCCGTCGCGTTCGTCACCTCCGTGCGCAGCGTCAGCCGGGCCGCTCCGTCCCTCATCGCGTAGTCCCGCGCGTACTCCATCAGCGCGCGACCGACCCCTTGCCGCCGCGCGTTGGGCTCCACGAAGAGATCGTTGAGGATCCAGGTATGCCGTAGGGCGCCGGTGGAATACGTGCGGAACATCTGGATGAACCCGACCGCCGTCTCCGTGCGCAGCGCCAGGAAGATCACCGACTGGCCTGTCTCCAGCATCGCCGTGAGGAACGCGCGCGAGCGCTCCGTCTCCGGCGCCCCGCGATAGAACTCGCGATAGCCCACGAAGAGCGGCGTGACGCGGTCCACGTGTTGCGGTCCAGCCTCAATGATAGTCAGCGCGTCCTGGGGGGTCTCATGCTCCGCCATTCTGCTACTCCATCCCGTGCGCCGGCCATTCATGGCCGCGCGTCTTCCGCCGACGCCTCCGCCTCCGCAACCTTCGTGCGCCCTGCCACGATCTCCGTCGAGTCCAGGTCCGCGTAGGGGCCGCGATACTCCGGCGGCAACTGCGCCGCGATGCCGCGCATGATCTGATCGGCGGCGCGGGCCAGCGTCTCGCGATTGCGCTTGCCGTCCAGCCCTTCGAAGCGCACCGGCTTGCCATAGCGCACCGTCACGCGCGGCGCGAACGGTCCGTAGCGCAGGCCCTTGAGGGTGTGCTGGGTGCCGAAGATGGCGACGGGCACGACGGGAGCGCCGGTGCGCAGCGCCAGATACGCCGTCCCTGGATGCCCCGCCTGTAATTGCCCCGAGCGGCTGCGGTGCCCCTCCGGAAAGACCACCAGCGCCTCGCCCTGCTTGAGTAACTGCTCGGCGTTGCGGATGGACTCGCGGTCGCCCTCGCCCCGACGCACGGGGAACGATCCCGCCAGGCGCAGAATGCCGCCGAGCAGAAAGATGTTGAACAGCTCAATCTTCGCCATATAGTGCGTGATGCGCGGCACCCGCAGCGACATCAGCGGGATGTCCGTCCAGGCGATATGGTTCAGCGCGATGATGACGGGCCCCTCGCGCGGGAT
>JANWJO010000231.1 GCA_025449435.1 Chloroflexota bacterium
ATCGCTGGCCGCCGTCGCCAGATGAACGAACTGCAATCAGGCGCGCGAGAGTTGCGCGCGGCCGCCGAACGCGCCGCCGTCAACGCTCCAGTGCAGGGCAGTGCTGCTGACATCATCAAAATCGCGATGGTGCGGTTGCATCGCATCTTTCTGGAGCAACTGCTGCCCACCAAGATGCTGCTCCAGGTCCACGACGAACTGGTCTTCGAGACGCCGCCCAGCCAGCTCGACACGCTCATCCCATTGGTCCGCTCGGTGATGGAGGGAGCCATGAAGCTGGACGTACCGCTCAAGGTGGATGTGGCTGTCGGCCATAACTGGGCCGAGATGGAAGACGTCTTAGCCGGCGAGCCGGTCCCCGCCTAAGGCTCCAAGCCGCCCGGCGCTCGCTTGGCCACCGTAATGACCTCAAAGCCGGTGAACACGATCACCAGCACGATGCTTAGCATCGGCGTCCACAAGTCGAGCATGCGTGTGGCCAGATTGAGTTCGATGCAGGCGGCCGCGAGCAATCCCTGCCGGAAGGAGTCGGCCACGGCCAGCGCAAACTTCTGCCGTTGCGCGTCACGCCGCATGGCCAGGGCCGCTAGACCTACCAATCCCCAGATGCCCAATCCCGAAGTGAGCAAGAACGACATGCGAAACATCGGCACTTCCGGCGAGGTGAACAGCACGAGTGTCAGCGAGCTCGTAATCCCGATAAGAAACAATAGACCGAGCACGAAGGCACTGATTGGCGGCCAGCCAGCGCGCTGCGCCTGCGCGGTGACTTGGGCACGCCTGGCCAGCAACTCCGCGTGACGGTGTCGCAAGGTGCTCGCTCGCCACTGCTCGGTGTCGACAACTATGGGTACTCGTTTGTCCAGGGCCACGCGCATGCTTCTCCGTCTGTGCCACGTGGCAGGGCCGCCATACCCCCTACACGAGTTCGCTCGGGGCATTCTCCACGCGCAAGAACTGTACGTCTCCTGGAGCAACCGACCAAACTGTAGGTCCCATGAGTACTTGACCTGTCGCCACCCCGGCCCGCGCTGCCAGCGTGGGCACACGCTCACGCACGAGCCTTCGGCGCAACCGTTCGATCGACTCGAGGTTGTCCCAGTCCGTCTGGTATAGCAGCCGCTCGATGAGCGTGCCGGTCACGCGTACTTGCTCACTGTCCACAGCTTGAGCCAGGATCTGCGGTGGCGTCTCCACTGGCTCCGGCGACTCGGCGGTGATCGGCGGCAATTCGGCAAGCTGCGCGGCCACACGTTGCAGCAATGGCGCGAGGCCCTCGTGGGTCGCCGCTGACACCATGTACACGTCGCCCTTGCCGGCAAACGCGGCACGCAGCCGCGCTGCGTTATCCCGCGTGGCGGGCAAGTCGGCCTTGGCGATCACGAGCGTGCGCTCGCGTTGGAGCAACTCGGGGTTATGCTCCTCGAGTTCCTGCTCAATCACCCGCACATCGTCAACAGGGTCACGTCCTTCCTGCCCAGAGCCATCGACCAGGTGCAACAGGATGCGAGTGCGGTCGATGTGCCGCAAGAACTCATGCCCCAACCCTGCACCCCGATGCGCTCCCTCGATGAGCCCCGGGATGTCGGCAATCACGATCTGCCGGTCGCCCACCGACGCCACGCCCAGGTTTGGCTCCAGGGTGGTGAACGGATAGGCGCCGATCTTGGGGTTGGCGCGCGTGATGGCCGCTAGCAAGGTCGATTTGCCGGCGTTGGGCAAGCCAACCAACCCTACTTCCGCAATGAGCCGTAGCTCGAGGTGCAGTTCCCGCTGCTCGCCGGGTTCGCCGCGGTCGGCCACCTTAGGCGCCTGGTGGGTAGCCGTAGCGAAATGCGAATTGCCCAGCCCACCCCGGCCGCCGCGCGCAATCTGCACCCGTTCGCCCACGGTCACGATATCGGCCACGATGCCGCCGCTGGCCGCGTCTCGCACCGTCGTACCGGGTGGCACATGGAGCACCAGGTCGCGCCCCTTTTTGCCGTGGCGCAGGTTGCCTTCGCCGTGGCCGCCCCGGCCAGCCCGGAAGCGGCGCTCATGCACGAAGCGCGCCAAGGTATTCTGGTTGGCATCGGCCACCAGATACACCGACCCGCCCCGGCCGCCATCACCTCCGTCCGGGCCGCCCAGCGGGATAAAGCGCTCCCGCCGGAAGTGCACTGAACCATCGCCGCCGAAGCCGGCTGCCACCACAATCGTCACATCATCAACAAACACGCATACTGACCTTGTCCGTGTACCGGTAACCGAGCCACGCCCGTAACAGCTTAGCGTTCGTACCCCATCGCGACTGACTCGGCTTGCGCCTGCCGCGTGAGCGGCGACACCGGGAAGCGGAGCGTCGCTACGGCACCGTGATTCGACGTGAGCTGGAAGTGCCCGTGCAAATCGTTTTCGACCAGCGTCCGCACGATCTGCATGCCCAGGCCGCTCTGCGTCTCTAGCCGGAAGTCCGGTGCGAGCCCGCGCCCGTCGTCGGCAATCATGACCGTCACCGAGCCTGTTCCCTCGGTGATCGCCACCGTGATCGACCCGCGCTCGCGACCTGCGAACCCGTGCTGCACGCAGTTGGTGACCAGTTCGTTGATCGCCAGCGCGAGCACAGTCGCCTCCTTGGAGGCCATCTGCGCCTGCTCCCCTCCCGGCGCGAAGTGTACCGTCACCTCTACGGCGCTGAGCGCCGACGTGACGCTGGTGACCACCTGCTGCACCACATCGCGCACTCGCGCCACGCCAATATCCTTGTGCGACAGCAAGTCGTGAATCGCGGCGATGCTCTGGATACGCGCCACACTCTCCGCCAGCGCCGTCCGCTCGCTTTCCACCTTGGCCCGGCGTTGCTGCATCGACAGCAGTGCGGCGATGGTTTGCAAGTTGTTTTTCACCCGATGGTGCATCTCGGCGAGCAGCGTGCTCTTCTCGTCCAATCCCTGCCGCACTTCCTCGTACAGCTTGGCGTTCTCCAGCGCGATGGCGGCTTCATTGGTGAAGGCCGACAGCAGGCTGGCGTCCTCAGCAGCGAAGCGGTGGGGCAGCGCTGTATACAGCACCGCGACCCCGAGGGCGCCGCGCCGTGTGATGAGCGGAATCGCGAGCAGCGAGCGGTACCCTTCGCGTTCGATCTCCTCGCGCGAGGTCGAGAGACGGTCGTCCACCAACGCGTCGTCAACGATCACCGGGTTGCGCGTCTTGACCGCCTCGCTCACCACGCCGTGGTGCATGGGGACGCGTACCACTTCGCGGTACAGCTTGCTGAGTCCCCGGCTGGCCACGATGTGAAAGTCGTTCTGGCTGGGATCATAGGCAAACAGTGCCGACATATCGGCGTTACCCAAGTCGCGCAAATGGCTGGCGATGGAATCCATCACCATCTTGACGTCAAGACTCGACGCCACCAGCGCCGACACCCGCTGCAGGGTGGTAAGTTGCTCCACTTTCTGGCGCAGCTCATCGTCGGTCTGGCGGTACAGGCGCGCGTTCTCGATGGCCATGGCCACCTGGCCGGCCACCGTCTCCACAAACGACGTCTCATCGTTTGACCACTCGCGAGCGGCCTTGGTTTGCAAGTTGAGCACGCCGACTAACTTGTGCACGGTGAACAGGATGATCGGCACTGACAACATCGAGCGGTACGGCTCTTCATCCGAGCCAGGGATGTATTTGAAGTGAGGGTCGGCCCACGCATCCGCCACGGCGACGGGCTTGCCGGTTTGTGCCGCCCAACCAGTGATGCCTTCGCCGAGCAGCATGCGTGCCCGGCCGATCACCCGTTGGGAGAGCCCCGTGCTGGAGCGCAACACCAGGTCGTTGCGCCGGTCGTCGTATAGGTACACGCTACACAAGTCGCTGCTCGTGACGTGCTGCACTGCCTGGACGGTGAGCTCAAGCACCCGGCTGAGGTCAAGACTACTGTTGGCGGCGCTATTCACCTGCTGGATAGCGGTGAGCTGCTTGACCCGCGTCGCCAGCGATGCATCCAGTTCCTCAAGGGTGGTGATGCGCTTGGCACTCTGCTGGGCGAATGCGACGATGATCGCCTGAGTGAGGTCCTCGACCACCCGGCGCAGCCGGCGCTCGGCCTGCAAGCGTTGCGCCGAATCTTCCATGGAGCCGTCGAGCACATCGCTCACATCGGCGGCAGCCGACCGGACGGTGCTGAGCACGCGCTCGATAGGGCCGCCTTCAGCCGCGGCACGGCGGCCCGCCTGTTCGAGTTCAGTGAGCAACAGCCCATTCGCACCGGTTTTACACGAGCGCAGCAACAGGTCCTGGAAATGAATGTGCGAAGGGGCTCCGGCGCCAGCATGGTCGCCGTGGGGCGTCGCGTGCCCCGGATTCCGGACCAACGCGTTACCCCCGCCGGCGTTTGAGGAATGCCGGGATGTCGATAGCGTCGCCGCGCCGCGGCTCGTCCGGCCGCCGGGCACCGGGCCGGGTGTCAGGACGTGGCGCCTGTACGTTGGGATCACGATCGATCACTGGCTCCGGCGCCTCATACCCACGTGGCAGCCGGCTCTCGTCGCTCGCCGGTGTGGGGTACACGGGTGGCTCTGCTGCGGGCTGCGTCTGGTAGCTCGGTTCAGGGACGGCTGGAGCCGCCCGCGTTGCCGCCGCATAGGACGAGCCGCGCATTGAGGAGATGGTCGATCGGACAGTATCAAACCCGGTGGCGATGATGGTGAGTTGCACCTCGTCGCTGCGGCGCGTCTCATCGATCACCGCGCCGAAGATAATTTGGGCGTCGGGATGAACGACGCGCTGGATGATCTCGGCTGCAGCGTTGACCTCAAAGATGGTGAGGTCTGGTCCGCCCGACACGTTGAACAGCACGCCACTGGCGCCGTCGATGGAGGCGTCGAGCAACGGGCTGGCAATGGCCTGGTTGGTCGCATCGACCAGGCGGTTGTCGCCCCGGGCGCGGCCGATCGCCATCATAGCGGTGCCGGAGTCGGCAATGATGGCCTTTACATCAGCAAAATCGACGTTGATAAGCCCCGGAATGGTGATGATGTCGGAAATGCCCTGCACGCCCTGGCGTAGCACATCGTCGGCCAGGCGGAAGGCATCAGCGATAGTGGTCTTGCGGTCGGTTGCCTTGAGCAAGCGATCGTTGGGGATGCAAATGAGCGCATCGACGTGCTCACTCAACCGTTCGATGCCTCGCTGGGCCGCCTGCTTGCGCTTGGCGCCCTCGAAGGTGAATGGCTGGGTGACCACGCCAACGGTCAGCGCCCCGGCCTCGCGGGCCAGCCGCGCCACGACCGGTGCGCCACCTGTCCCAGTGCCACCACCCATGCCCGCGGTGACGAACACCATGTCGACGCCAGCTACCAGCTCGCGTATCTGATCGACACTCTCCTCCGCCGCCGCTTCGCCGCGGCCGGGATCGCCACCGGCACCCAGGCCACGCGTGAGGTTGGAACCCAAGTGAAGTTTCTGAGGGGCGGTGGAGATGGCGAGTACCTGCGCATCGGTGTTGAGAGCGATGAAGTCAACGCCGGACAAGCCGGCTTCCATCATCCGGTTGACGGCGTTGTTCCCCCCGCCACCAACACCGATGACGCGAATACGCGTCACACGACCCAGATCACGCCCGTTCGTGTGCATCGGGGGCAGCCCAGCGTACATATGACCACGCTCCTTGGTGAGTTCGCTGTCCAAACCGCCTGGCAAGCATAGGCTATGCCTTGCTGCGGTCCAATACGTGGCAATCCAACCCGCCAATCAGACGGACACGTTCTGCCAAGGCCATGCTGTGTAGTATCCCACAGTGCCTACGATGCGCCGCTGGCTGTCCTAAGCCGGCGCGGCCAGCGGTGGCAGCGGGGTCACGCGCGTCTGGCCTGGCTTCCACGACCAGATGTAGACCCAGTTGGGCCGCGAATACTCCCGACCGACCAGGTTGAACCCAGCCGACTGCAAGAAGATCTGTTGCCAGTCCTTTTGCGCATCCTTGGTCTTGACGTGAATTTCGGTGGGTGACTGCAGCTGGATCAACTCGCGCATGAGCCGCTTCACCACCGCGGGGTCGGGCTCGTTGCCATACGTGCCCGCGTCCTTGACGGTCACCGTACCATCGACACGGGTGTACCACTCGAGCATGCCTTCCAAATGCCATTGCTGCTCCCGCGCGTCGAAGCGTTCCAGCATCAGGAGTTCGTTGCGGCGTGCCGCATCGATGTAACTTTTGCGTGGCGTCTTCCCTTTGGGGCGAGCCAGCGAGTTGCCGATGCTTTCATAGATGCGGTCACAGTCGGCCTCCGTGGCCAGGCGCAATTGGTAGTTGGAGTCGGCGACTTCAGTCGAGTCCTGGCGAACTGGCTTGCGTACTGTCGCCATCACTTCTCTCCTTTGCGGTACGGCGAGAACCACTTGCATAGGTGCAGCGCAGAGTTTGGCGGCAATCGCCAACTTTACCAGTGCCACATTTCAGGTCATACAGCGTGCAGAATCACGTACCGCTGCTCGAAGCCTACGGGGAACGTGACTGCGTACCCGAGAAAAAAGGACGCTTGGTGTTTAGCGGATCGCGCCGGATGCGAGGCGGCGTGGGAGCATATGCCCGGCCTCGCCTGGGGCTTGTGGCATTCCCTCCCCCCTCTGTGTAGCTGGCGAGCACGAACTCCCATGTAGTGCCCCTAGTATACCTGAACGGCTGGCCGCGCCGGTCGTCTCGGAAGCGAGCCAGTGGACGCCGGCACGGGATACGCTTCGAACGGTGGTAGTATCACCTGCGAGGCGAGGGTGATCCGCCCGTCCACGGATCGAGCGATCGCGCCACAAGGGAACGAACGTGCCACGGCCTTCCGGACTAGGTAAAGGTCTCGCTGCACTGTTGCCCGACGAGCGCCCGCAAGGCTTGCTCGCGCTGCCGTTGCGCGCGATCGAGCCAAACCCGCACCAGCCCCGGGTTAACCTTGATGGCATCGATGAACTTGCGCAGTCCATCCGCGTGCACGGCGTATTGCAACCCTTGCTTGTCACCGAGTTGCCCCGCGGGCCGGCCGAACCAGCGCGCTACCGCCTCATCGCTGGCGAGCGGCGCTGGCGTGCCGCGACCCTAGCCGGCCTCGAGGTCGTGCCAGCCGTTGTCAAGGAGTCGAGTGATCAGCAGCTCGTCGAACTGGCCTTGATTGAGAATATCCAGCGGGCCGATCTGAACGCGCTGGAAGACGCGGCCGCCTACCAACACTTGATCGACATGTTCGGCCTCACCCAGGATGACGTGGCCCAGCGCGTGGGCAAGGCCCGGACCAGCGTCGCCAATGCCTTGCGCCTGCTGCGCGCACCCGTACACGTGCGTCAAGCCCTCCAGGAGGGCCTGATATCGGAGGGGCACGCGCGTGCCATGCTAGGCGCCGGTGACGAGGCGGTGCAGGACCGGCTGCTTCAAGACGTCATCGAGCGCGGTCTCTCCGTGCGCCAGACTGAAGATCTGGCCCGCCAGTTGGCCGCCGCGCCCGCCGAGGCGCTGCCGCCGCCGGCCGCGCCTGCACGTGACCCTGATCTGGAGCGGTTCGAGACGGCGCTGTGCGCATCCCTGGGCTCGCGCGTGCGGCTGGCGCGTACCCGGCGTGGCGGCCGGATTACGATCTATTTTGCCTCCGACGCCGAGTGGGAGGCGATTTACCACCGGCTGCTTGGATGACTGATCGTACACGTTCACACGACGATTCACTCTCCAGCAGTGGCAGGCCCGTCGCCGAATCCGCTATCACGATGTCCAGCCTTATGCTGCCATCCGACGCGAACCCCATGGGCAACGTGCACGGCGGCGAAGTGCTCAAGCTCATCGACACCGCGGCGGGCGTAGCCGCCCGGCGGCATGTGCGCGGCCCGGTGGTCACCGCCCGCCTGGATGACATGAGCTTCCTGCATCCGGTGTACATCGGCAATCTCCTCACGGTGAAAGCTTCAGTCAACTGCACCTGGCACACCTCGCTCGAGGTGGGCGTGCGCGTCGAAGCTGAAGATTTGCAGAGCGGCGAACGCTGGCACGTGGCGTCTGCCTACCTCATTCTGGTGGGGCTAGGCACAGATGGGCGCCCGACCAGTGTGCCGCCGGTGTTGCCGGTCACGTCAGATGAGGTCCGCCGGTACCACGGTGCTGTCCAGCGCCGGACCCAGCGCGACGCACGGCTGCAGCGCCGAGGTTAGCTCGTCAGCGGGAGCCGAGCGTGGTCATCCCCGGCGCTGTCGGTACTGGGGCAGGTCCGGCCAGCGCGGAAGCGCCTAACTCCAGCAGCACAGCCTCCGGCCGGCAGCCGATCCGTAGGGGTACCGACGCCCCAACTCCAGTGGTGAGGTGCATGAGGCCCTGTTCGGTCTGGATAGTCCCGCGATAGCGCGGCAAGTGGACGCGCGTGTGGGTGACGGGGGGCGGTAACAGTGGCAGACACACCTGCCCGCCGTGAGCATGACCAACCAGGGTCAGCAACGGTTGCCGGGCCAACCGCAACTCAAGCACTTCTGGCGAGTGTGCCAGCAAGATACACGGCTCATCCTCTGGCACCGCTTGGAACGCCGCGTTCGTCTGCCGGCGCTGGTGCGGTTCATCCATGCCGCACAGCCAGAAGCGCTGGCCTTGATGCATCAACGGCGCCGCTTCGTTGCGGAGCACGCGAATGCCTATCGTGGCCAGACCGTCCACAATGTGCTCCACGTTGTTGCCATTTGGCTTATACCTACGTTGGTCGATCACCGCGAATGGCAGGCCAGCTAGCTCAGCCAGCGCCGACATCAGCGTGTTGTCGGCGTTAGTGTGCGGATCGAATGCATTGCCATAGTCGTGATTTCCCAGAACGGCGAAGGCGCCCAGGCGCGAGCGCAAGCCTGCTAGCAAGGCTGCGCACTGCTCGATATCGTCATCCCACTCCACGAAGTCACCGGTGATGGCTATCAGGTCCGGCGGGGAGGCGTTGCAAAACCGCTCAATAGTGCGCAACGTGTCGCGCATGGACCGGCGGTGAGGCACAAAGTGCAAGTCGGACACATGCAGGATGCGCAACCCTTGCAGAAAAGCTGACAACCCGGGCACGAGCACCGGCAGGGTATACACGTGTACCCAACGTGGCTCGAACGCCAACGCATACGCGGTAAGCGCTGCCCCTGCGCCGAGGAGCATCTTCCAGATCGCTGGACCGCCGAACTCTCCCAAACGGCGAGGTTTGGCTGGCCGGTTGGCGCTCAATGGCCGGGTGCAGGCTCCGCCTGCGGAGTCGCCGTGGTCGTGAGCATGGGCAG
>JANWJO010000232.1 GCA_025449435.1 Chloroflexota bacterium
ACGGCAGGGAAGGTGGCAGTGTGCGCGGCAGACCCGCCAGATCAGGCGAACAAGCACCCGTAGCAGGTCGCCGCACAGCGCAACCTCGCCGCCCCACCAGCCGGGAGCGTGAGCAGGTGGAGCGGCCACCCATCCGCCCCGCAACCGATATGCGCGTGGTGCTGCACGTAACTCCCGGCCTGGAAGGCGTGGCGAGCGATGAAGTACGCCGGAGCATTTCCGGTGCCGTGCCAACCGCCGTGTGGCGAGCCTTCGATGAGCGTACGTCCCTCCTGGAGTTCCACACGCCGGACGAGCTGGCTGGCTGGCTGGCGCTGCACACGGTGGAAGACGTGTTCCTGCTGGCCGCACGCGGACGGTTGATCCGGCGCGAGAGTGCCGGCCTGGGCGACCTGTCGGCGGCGGTGCTCACCAGCCGCTATCTCGATCCTGCACTGGCGCTGTTCCTGCACCAGCATCGCCGCGTGACCCATACCTTTCGCGTGGTGGCGCGTATGGCTGGCGAGCGTGCCTACCGCCGGGTGGATGCCCAGCAAACGGTGGAACGCGCGTTGCGTCAGCGCCTGCCGAATTGGCGGCAAGTAGAAGATGCCGCGGGTATCGAATTCTGGCTGAGCATGGTCGGCGACACGGCGCTGCTGGGTATCCGTTTGAGCGACGCCAGCATGCGCCAGCGGCCGGAGGCATTTACGTCGATCCCGGCGTCGCTCAAGCCGCCCGTAGCACGAGCCATGGCGCTGCTGAGCGCGCCGCGCGCGACTGACCGGGTGCTCGACCCGTTCTGTGGCGCCGGCACGCTGCTCATCGAACGCGCGCGCGTAGCGTCGTATGCGGCGCTGATCGGCGGGGATGTGTCGCCAGCGGCGGTGCGTGTGGCGCGCAGCAATCTACAAACGGCCGGGTTGAGCGCCGACCTGCGCACCTGGGATGCGCTTTCTCTCCCGTTAGAGAGTGGCACGGTGGATGTGGTGCTCACCAACCCACCGTTTGGCAAGCAACTGGCGATTCCTGGCGGCGATCCACAAGCCTTCTACGCTGGGATGCTGGCTGAGCTGGCACGGGTGGTCGTGCCAGGTGGGGTGGCCGTGGTCATCACCAGCGCCACGCGGGCATTGCAAGGCGCGTTGCGCACGTCTAGCGGCGTGTTGCGGGTCCACGACCATGTACCGGTGCTGGTGCGCGGCGAGCCCACCGAAGTGGTGTTGCTGGAACGCGCTGGCCAGGACTACGTGCTCTCCCGGCAATCATGCCTCAGGTACCAGTAGCGCCAGTGTGGCGGCCAGGCCGTGCAGGCTCGTTAGCTTGCTCGCGTGTGGCAGGTGGGTGTGTTCGCCCAGCCTGTTAATCCACACGCAGGGGATGCCGAGCTCGTGCGTGGGGGCGACGTCGTGAAACAGGCTTGCGGCCACGTGTACGTGGCGGGCTGGGCTGGCGCCGCTGCGCTCGTAAAAGCGCTGCCAGTGGCCGTGGGCTGGCTTGTACGACCCAGCGTCGGCTGCGGTGATCGTGAGGTCGATGTGCGTGCGGATCTGGAGCAGCGAGGCAGCCAGCAAGTCGGGGTCGGTGTTGGACAGGATGGCAAGCCGCCAACCTTGTTGACGTAACGTTAGGAGTTCGGCGGGAACCTCTGGGAATGCTGGCCAGCTGGGCAGCGATTCGGCCAGTGTATAGTCTTGCGCCCAGGTCAGTGGCAGACCTTCGATAGCGGCGATGGCCCGCAGGCAGCGCGACAGCACCTCGCGGTAGGCTAGCGACTGGCCTTCCTGCACCAGCGGTTCGACAGCGTGGTAGCGGGTGAGCAGGCGCTCGGTGCTGGCGGTGGGCCACAGCGCGTGGAGGGCGGAACGCACGCCGCCATTCCAGTCGATCAGGGTGCCATAGCAATCAAACGTCGCCCAGCGCTCGCTCACCGGTCGTGTCCCTTCCTCAGGTCTGTCTCTGGTTGGGTAGCGTACCCGCTAGGCGCCGTTTGAGCGGTGCAGCGATGGCTGCAAGCTCCTGCTTCGCTCGGGAATCACCCTGCGGTCACGAGGCGAGTGGCAGGTGGTCAGGGTTGCTTTCCCAGGGGAAGCGCTGGGTGTTTAGGCGCTCCTGCACGCCATACGGACCGTTGACCCAGGTGTGGTAGCCATCGGTGAAGGCCGTGAAGTTATCGGCTTTTCGCCAGACCAGCAAGCCACCGGTGGTGTACTGGAGCGCATCGCCGTTGGTGGGGTTGTGCTGTTCGTCGTCCAGGCAACTGCCGATCGTGTCGGGCAGTAGGGCGTACAGGTGCTGAAACCCCAGCACATACTGGCAGGGTGGGGTGAACACCTCGTTCGCGGTGGCGCCGTAGGCATACAGCGCGGTATTCCCGCTCACGTACAGGCGCCCGTCTGGACCCACGGTTGCGGAGACATTCCCCAGGGCGGTGAGGAGCGGCGGCAAAGGTGCCCATGTTCCGGTCATGGGCGTCAAGCTGGTCACCGTCGTGGTCAGGTGCGCAGGCGAGGCATACGAGAGCGAGGTCGCGCCACCAAACACGTACAGCCGGCCATCTGGGGCAGCCACCGCTGCGAACCCATCCCGCGAGACGCCACCGCTGGCCACGAACTGCCAGGAGTCGGTGGCTGGGTCATAGGCCCAGACCTTCATGCTGCTGTTTGGCGTTCCCCCATCAATCACATAGAGCAACCCGTTGGCGCCAAAGGTGGTGACCGCGCTATGCGTTAGCGGCGGCGCAGCCGCTGCTGCCAACCACTGGCGCGTCGCTGGGTTGAAGACTTCCAGCGAGGGCGGGGGGTTAGACGTGGCGTTGACGGTGCCAAAGATGCCAAGGTAGTAGAGGCGGCCATCCGGCCCGGTCGCTGCCGAAATGCCCGTTGCCAGTTCTGGCAGCAAGCCAGCCACCCGCCAGGTGTCGTGGGCTGGGTCGTAGGCATCGATTTCGGTGGTGGGATAGCAGGACAGCCGTCCACAGGTCGAGCCGCCGATGACGTAGATGAGGCCCGTCGGGCCGGTGGTAGCGACAAACAGTGCACGGGGGGTGGGCAGGGGAGCGCGCTCGGTCCAGCTATCGGTGGCGGCGGTGTAGGCTTCGACGTTCGCCACCGTGCCTGCTGAGGTAACACCGCCTAACGCATAGAGACGGCCGTCCTGGCCGGTGACCAGCACGGCTTGATCGCGGTCAACCGGCAGGGGTGCAAAGGGTTCCCACGTGTTGGGCGGAGTTTCTGCCTGAGCGGCCGGCACTGGTGGTATCCAGGTATAGGTACCCACCGGCACGCTGTCAGCACTGGTCTCCCAGGGGAAGCGCTCCGTATTGAGCCGCTCTTGGAGGCCGTGTGGTCCGTTGACCCAGGTGTGGTAGCCGTCGGTGAAAGCGGTCCAATTATCCGCTCTGCGCCACACGAACAACCCACCGGTGGTGTGCTGGAGGGCATCGCCGTTGGCCGGGTTGTGCTGCTCGTTGTCTAAGCAACTGCCCACGATGCTGGGAAGGTCCGTATACAGCGTATGGAAGCCGAGCACGTACTGGCAGGCGGGTGTGAGTACTTCGTTGGCATAGGTCGATGCTTCACCAGCTTGTTCTTGGCTGCCAACGACATAGATGCGGCCATCGGGACCCACCGCACCCGCCAGATACGGAATGTCTACAGGCAGTGGAGTGTCGGGGGTCCAGCGTCCGATGGTTGGATCGTAAGCGTTTACCTCTCGAGATGGAGAGATAACCTCGTGCGCCACGTAACCACCGATGACGTAGAGCAGACCATCTGGACCAAATACCACTACAAAGCCAGATTGCGCATCGGGGGTGGCTGCCGCGATGCGCCACTGGTTGGTTACCGGATTGTATGTGTTGACCGTTGAGCCATTGACCATGCCAGCGCCATCCACGACGTACAGCAGGCCATCGGGTCCTAACGTTGCAGCAACGTTGCGATGTATTGGTGGCGGAGGGGCGGTTGCTTGCCACTTGTTTGTCGCAGGGTCGTAAGTGTCCACCGAAGGCGTCGCACGGTCCCTGAACAGCCCGAGGTAATAGATGGTGCCGTCAGGAGCGCTGGTGGCGCTTATGCCGACCGCATCTGCTGGCATCTGGCCAGTCACGCTCCATACATTGGTAGCTGGGCTATAGGTATCGATCTCCGTCGTACTACATCCCTGCTCGAAACAGGAGGTCCCACCAAACACGTAAAGCAGGCCATTCACATCGGCGGTAGCAGCGAAGGCAGTGCGCGGTGACGGCAGCGGCGCGACGACCTGCCAGCTATCAATGGTCGGGGTGTAGGCCTGGACAGTAGCCACCGGATTCATCCCACTCATGCCGCCAATAGCGTAGATGCGACCATCCGGGCCGGTGACCAGCACCGGACTGTTCACAGGGATCGGGAGCGGCGCGAACGGTGCCCACCTATCGGGCGTTGCGATTTCGGCATAGGTTGCTGGTGTGTGGACGAAGGTGGGCAGAGCCAGACAGAGCACCCAGCACAATTGCCGCAATCGCGCCTGCATGGCCTTCTTTCCAGCGGGACGTCGCACGTTAGTGCGTGGTCGGAACAGGTGTACGTGTCAGGCGTAACGAGGTGAGGCGCATCTCTCATGCGCCTTGATTGAGCAGGGTAATGAGATTGGTGAACCAGGGGCGTGTGGCGCCTGTCTGGTCAACGGCTCCGAAATCTGTAAACCCGCCATCACCGGTACCCAGAATCCAGAGTGCAGCGCCACCAGCGGACGTTTGATTAACGAGGAAATCGTTGTAATCGCCCCAGGCTGAGATTGAAGCGGCCGGTGGCGCACATGGTCCAGACGTGCAGTCAAGGTTAGCGTTGAACTCCATCTCGCACCCGATGCAACCGCTATCGTACTTGAAGCAGTCCGGAATCCAGGCGTACTCGGTGATGCGCGTCAGAAAGCCGCTGCCTATGTCCGATTGCAGCCAACTTGGGAAGTAGTTGTACGATGTTTGAGTCGCCTGCCGCCCCGGCCAGAAGTAACAATGCCAATTCACCCGCCCCACGCTCGACCCGTTGGTGTAGTACTCGATCATGCTCTGGACGTGATCGAAACCACGGTCCCCTGGTTGCCACGTATAGGTCGGCGGCGTGGATGGCGACCACAGGTAGTCGCTCTGCACCACGATAGGGCCACCCGCGCTGAGTTTGGCGAGCGTGACGGACCCGTCGGCGTAGTAGTTACTCACACCGACGGAGGAAAACGTAGCGAAGGCTGGAGGGTAGAGTTGTATTAATCGCTCACCTTTGAGTTGCTGCACCTGGTAATAGACATCACGGTAGTAATAGTTAAGGTCATCCCAGGTGTGTGGAGTAAAGGTGGCGTTGGCATCGCCAGGCACCCATTCAATCTCCGGCTCGTTGCCGGGATACCATTGCGAAATCGATACTCCCAGCGCCTGCGCCTGGTCGTAAGCATTGACAATGGCTTGAGCGAGTTCGATGCCAGTCATTACAGAACCGGTCGCACCCTTCCCTGCATAATCCTGCCAGTTGCTGTAGCCCTCGAAGGTGCTATAGCCTAAAGGCGGATAACTGGTCGGATAGTAACGGCACAGGATTTCCACATTGGGCGATATCGCCTTCAGGTAGCTCACGAAGTTCGGAAAGCCTGGGGCTACGAACGAACTGAGTACAACCACCGTTCCCGGATTGAACTGCGTTGCGGCACCACGCTGTTGGCTAGTCAAGTCTCCTTGGGTGCCACCGGCCGGAAGGTGCAAGCCGCGTATCGCGCCCGTGACGGGTATGAGCGGACCGTAGGAGTAACCGGTCTTCGCCTGATATTGACCGATCCAGTTGCGCAGGTCAGTCGTGTCCCGAGCACTGATTTGGCGACCAGCACCGGGAGCGGATCCGGCGCTCCAGGCGCCGATCGTGCCCATAGATGCATGATTCCAAAGGTCTTGGATAGCGTTACGCAGTTCGGTAAAGTGGACAGCCCGAATGCGGGTGCCATACCAGGTGGGACTATCCGTCCAAGCATAGACCGCCAGACTCGCTGCGGTGCGGTTTTGGTTGACCACGCTGCGCAGCTCGTTGATGTGCGTCGCGCGAACACGTACCGACGAACCCAACGTTGGATCAGTCCAGGAGGTTGCCATGGTGGTGCCCTTTCGACGCCGGGAGGGAACCGTCGATCAACGATGATGCCCAGGTGTGCCGTACGAATGATGCACTAGGGGGCGTAATAGCAGCCATTGGCATCGACGATGGTGCGAGCTGGCGAGCCATTGGAGAGCAGACCTGAACCTGGTGGTGGCAGGATCATATTCCCGCCCAGCAGCACGCCGGTGCAGCGCACGGTCCCCGCCACATCCAGCACTTGCTGGGGAGCGGTGGTGCCGATGCCGACGTAGCCTGAGGTGTTGATCACCAACCGGGCTGCCCCCGCCTGGATATCCCAGATCACCAGACCATTGGGCAGCACGCCACCCACGTTCTCGCCGATGTGCCACTCCCGA
>JANWJO010000233.1 GCA_025449435.1 Chloroflexota bacterium
TCCGGCGCCTTGCGCCGGCCACCATCTCATGCCATACTCTTGCAGGCACACTCTACACGTCTCCTGACGTATTTCGCTGCACACGCCTCCGGGCGGGAGGGGAAGGACGGACCGGCATGACACCATTCACACTCGGGACCCCTCTTCGCACGCGCAGGTTGTTCACCACCGTGCGCTAAAGGCGCTGCGCGCTCGATATGGAGCGTAACGGCCACCCCAGGCGCACCATCCAGAGCACTCACCAGGTGGGTTGCCCGCACCCCAAGCATTAGATTTACGGCTGCCTGCTCGCCGCGCGCAGAGACTGCGTCCCCACGCCGCATCCGGTAAACGCCGCAGATGGGCTGCGTTTGCCTGCAGATCGCACAGAGCCTCCTTGGCTTCGTAACCACTGTTGGTGTGCGATCTGCGTTGCGCGTACCGAGCGGACCAGCGTGTTGCTGCCTGCTCACGCTCTGGAAAGGTCGAAATCCTCTGTGTTGCGATCACCGTACCGGCACTTGTTGGGCGCCTATCTCCTACCCAACTGGCCACGAGCACTCGTGCTGGCTGCGCTGCTTGGCACGCTCATCGCGCTCAACCTTATCCAACCCCAGGTGGTGCGCGCCTTCATCGACGGAGCGCAACGGGCCCAAGATCTGGCGACGCTCATCGCCTTCGCCGGGATATATCTGGCGCTCGCAGTGCTCACCCAGGTAGTGAGCGTGGGCGAGGATTACTGCGCCGAAGACCTGGGATGGCGCGCCACCAACGCGCTGCGCCGCGACCTCACCAGGCACTGCCTGGACCTAGACCTTGCCTTTCACCACCTGCACGCGCCTGGCGAGCTCGCGGAGCGCTTGGATGGCGATGTCACGGTGCTGGCCAACTTTTTCTCGCGCTTCACGCTGCAGCTCATTGGCAATGTCCTGCTGCTGGCTGGCATCCTGGTATTGCTGTTCCAGATTGACTGGCGTATCGGCCTGCTGATGCTTGGCTTCAGCGCGGTGGCGTTTGCCGTGCTCAATGCGTTCCGCGATCCTGGAGTACACATCGCGCGGGCGAGCCGGCAGGCCAGCGCGGAACTATCCGGCTTTCTGGAAGAGCGCCTGGCGGGCCAAGTTGATATCCATACTTCCGGCGCTCAACCCTACGTCCTGCACAGCATCGCTCGTTTGCTGTGGGCAACGGTGCACTTCGGCCGCTTGAGTTTCCTCACGGGAAGCCTGGTGTGGACCGCGACCGCCCTGGTGTTCACCATTGCCTCCGCCGCGGTGCTGGTGTACACAGCCAACCTGTTTCGGGCCGGGGCCATGACTATCGGCACGGTGTACTTGGTGTTCCAATACACCACGATGCTGCGCACACCGATCGGCCAGATCAGCCAGCAGGCACGTGACCTCCAGCGGGCAGCCGCCAGCGTTGCACGCATCCGGGAACTGTTCACGGTCCAGCTAGCCATCGCGGATGGTCCCGGCGCCCTGTTGCCGGCGAGCGCTCCGGCCATCGAAGCCCAGAACGTGTCGTTTTGTTATCCGGCGACCGGCGCTAACGGAGGCCCAACCCGCGCCTTGCACGAGGTGTCCTTCCAGGTTGCGCCCGGCAGCGTGCTAGGTGTCCTAGGGCGAACCGGCAGTGGCAAGAGCACGCTCGCTCGCCTGCTGTGCCGCCAGGCCGACCCTACGTCGGGCACGGTGCGGCTGAATAATGTGGACTTGCGCACGTTCCACCTGGCGCAGGTATGCCACACGGTCGGTGTGGTGAGTCAGGAAGTGCAACTATTCGCTGCCAGTGTCCGCGACAACCTGACGCTGTTTGATCCGGCCATCGCCGACAGCCAGGTGTACGACGTCCTCGACCGGCTCGAGCTCACGGCCTGGTTACACCGGTTGCCGGCGGGCCTCGATAGCCAAATCGACGCGGCTGGCGGCGGCCTATCTGGGGGCGAAGCGCAGTTGCTGGCGTTTGCCCGTGTGTTGCTGCGCGATCCTGGCGTGGTGATTTTGGACGAAGCGACCTCTCGCCTCGATCCTGCAACTGAACGGCGCATCGAGCGCACCACGGACCTGCTGCTGCGCGGCCGTACGGGCATAGTGATAGCGCACCGCCTCAGCACGCTCGACCGCGCAGATACCCTTATCGTGCTGGAAGGCGGTCGCATCGTGGAACACGGCGCGCGTACCAGCCTGGCCGCCGATCCCTCTTCTCGCTATGCCAGTTTGCGGCGCGCCATGACGAGCGAGGTGATCTCAGCGTGAAAACGTATCGCATTGTCTTCTGGCTGATGCGCGCCAACCTCCTTACCTTCGCTGCGGCGATCCTGTGCTCCCTGGCCGTGTTCGGGCTGCCCATCCCGCTGGGCTTGGTGACGCGCGCCTTCTTCGACACCCTCACCGGATCGGCCACGGTGGCGGACGCACCGCTGACGGCGATCATCATCCTGTTTGCCCTCACGGAACTGGGCGGCATGCTGGCCGGCGCCGGTCTCTCGTTCTTTTGGGGAAGCGTGCTCCAGAGCGGCATGGCCATGCTGCGCCGCAACATGCTCAGTGCCATCATCTACTCGCCACGCTTCGCCACGTTGCCGTTCTCCGCTGGCGCCGCGCTCGACCGGTTGCGCGACGATGTGAAGCAAGTCGTGGAGTCAATCGACGCCTGGACCGACCTGTTTAGCCGGACCGTCGCGCTCATCAGCGCCTTGGTGATCATGCTGCGCATCAGCGTGGAACTCACGATCGGCGCGTTCGTGCCTTTGACCATCGTGGTGATCGCCGTGAATCAGGCACGCCGTCCGCTGGTGGCCCTGCGCGTTCAGAGTCGCGATGCCCAAGCCCAATCCACCAGCTTCCTGGTGAGCCTGCTGGTCGCGGTCCAGGCCGTCAAACTGGCTGGGGCAGCCACGCACGTGCTCGACCGCTTGTCGGCACTTAACGAGCACAGGCGGCAAACCGCACTCCGCGACCACCTATTCACCGGCATCCTCGACGCCTTCAATATGAACCTGGTGAACCTGGGCACCGGTGTGATCCTGCTGGTCGCCAGCCGCCTGATGCAAGCCGGCAGCATAACTGTGGGCGATTTCGCGCTGTTCGTCACCTACCTGCAGACCCTCACCTGGTTCGGCGATGAAATTGCGCGCTGGCTCCTCGACTATCGCCAGGCCGGCGTGTCGGTAGCTCGCCTCGAGGCGCTGGCACCAGCAGCCGCACCACCAGCCCTCATCACGCTGCCGCCAGACCAACCCGCTTCGCCCGCCGCAGGGACCCTGTCAAGGCTCACGACGCTCGAGGTACGTGGCTTGACCTACCACTACCCGGGCACCGACAAGGGGATCGATGCCATCGATCTGCGCCTGCGTGCTGGGGAACTCGTGGTGGTAACCGGACGCATCGGCTCGGGTAAGACCACCCTGTTGCAGACCATTCTGGGTTTGCTGCCTGCCGAAGCTGGCGACATCTCCTGGAACGGTCAGCGCGTGGCGGCGCCTGCCACGTTGCTGCGTCCGCCTGCCGTTGCTTACACGCCGCAAAGCCCCACGCTGTTTAGCGAGCGGCTGCGTGACAACGTGCTGCTCGGGCTCCCTGACGAGCCGGCACTGCTACAGCGGGCACTGCACGCGGCGGTGCTGGAGCGCGATGTGGCGACGCTCGAGCACGGCCTGGAAACCTTGGTGGGGCCACGGGGAGTTCGCCTGTCCGGCGGTCAAGTGCTCCGGCTGGCAGCGGCGCGCATGTTTGTACGGGAGGCGTCGTTGCTGTTAATCGACGACGTTTCCAGTGGGCTCGACGGCGATACGGAGCGGCTGCTGTGGAGCCGCCTCAAAGAGCAAGCAGGATTGACCTGCCTCGCGGTGTCGCATAGCCACGCTGCGTTACGCGCAGCCACCCGGATAGTGCTGCTCGATACTGGCCGCGTTGTTGCCGAAGGCACGCTCGACACGTTGCTGGAGTCATCGCCCGCGATGCAAGCAATCTGGCACGATGTGCACGAAGAAGCACGCCAGTGAACCTATCGTCGTTGGTGGAGGCGTGCACTCGCGGCTCGACTCACTAGCGTCAAGTCTAGGCAGGCGCTTCCATCTGTTTCTGCATATTCTCGAAGAACTGGTTCATGAGCATCCTGGCGGTAGGAGGCACCAGCCGGCTCCCCACGGTGAGCACCGGCCCTCCCACCTGCGCGTCACCATCCACCTGGACCAAGGTGCCGGTTGGTGTCGTCGTGGTGTCCGGTACGAGCGTAATATGGCCGGTGCCCTTGACGAAGCCGGACCGGCCACTGCCTTCGACGTTGAGGTCGTAGGCAGTGGCCGGCTGTTTATTGGTGACCGACACTATACCGGCATAGGTACCCTTGAAGGCGGCGATGCCAATGCTCAGAGTTGCCAGATACTCGTCGTTGCCGAGCGGCTCCAACTTCTGGCAGCCGGGTATGGCGGCAGCTAACGCTGCAGGGTCCAACAGTTGCGCCCACACGCGTTCGACGGGCGCGGCAAAGCGATAGCTGCCGTCCACCTTCATATCAGGGCCCCCTTAGCTGGCGAGAACCTGGGTAAGCGCGCGCTGTGTCAGCACGCTGACCATGTGCTGGCGGTAGGTGGGCGTCGCGTGGATATCCCCCAGGCAGGTAAGGCCCTCGGCTGCTCGGGCTCCGGCAGCGGCGATGCTTGCCGCCGTGGGCGCCGTGCCAATCAGGACCTGTTCGGCGGCGGCGGCGCGTGATGGCACGGCGGCTGCCCCGGTGATGCCAATACCGATCTGTTGCACCACGCCTTGGGCAACGCGCGCCGCCACGGCCACGCCAACGATGGCATAGCCGGAAGCGGGATTGTGCATCTTTTCGTAGGCGCCTGCGCGGCCCGGGTCGGTAATCCGGATGGACGTCAGCACCTCATTGGAGGCTAGCGCCGTGGTCAGGATGTCGCGGAAGAACGCTCCCGCGGGAATGGTGCGCTGGCCAGTGGGCCCCACGACGGTCAGGTCCGCACCCAGCGCCAGGATCGCCGCTGGCCAATCGCCAGCCGGGTCGGCGTGGGCCAGGCTGCCGCCGATGGTGCCGCGCGCCCGCACCTGGACGTCGCCGATGTGCGGCACCACGCTGGCCAGCAGCGGGCAGTGCTCAGCTATCAGCACTGAGCGCTCGATGGCCCGGTGCGGCGTGGCCGCGCCGATTACCAGAGTGTCACCATCGAGCGCGATGCTATTCAACTCTGGCACACTGCCGATGTAGATAAGGGTCGCTGGCTTGGCCAGGCGAAGATACATGGCCGGCAGGATCGAATGGCCACCAGCTAGCAACTTGGCGTCGTCACCATGTTCCGTCAGCAGGCGCACGGCATCTGCCACCGATGTGGCGCGCACGTAGGAGAAAGCCGCGGGATACATTACTCGTCCTCTCCTTCTACTGCCCGCTCGCCTGCTGGATGGCTCGCCACACCTTCTCGGGTGTGAGCGCCATATCCAAGTGCTTGATGCCCAGCGGTGACAAGGCATCCATTACGGCGTTGACCACGGCTGGCGTGGAAGCGATGGTGCCGGCCTCGCCGATACCCTTCACGCCCATAGGGTTGTGTGGGGAGGGCGTCTCGGTGCGGGCGAGCTCAAAGGTGGGCACCGTGCTGGCTTTAGGCAGGGCGTAGTCCATCATCGTGCCGGACAGCAATTGACCGTTCTCATCGTACACCGCCTGCTCCCACAGCGCTTGGGCGATCCCTTGGGCGATGCCGCCGTGCAGTTGCCCTTCCACCAGGAGCGGGTTGATCACCCGGCCGCAGTCGTCCACCGCGACGTAGCGCTGGATCGCCACCTGGCCGGTATCGCGGTCCACCTCCACCACGCAGATGTGGCAGCCGAACGGGAACACGTTGTTGGTAGGATCGTAGAAATGGCCCTCCTCTAGGCCAGGGGTGACGCCGGAGGGCATGCTCCAAGCTAGGTAGCTGTGCAGGGCCACTTCGGCCAGTGTCTTGCTCACCGCGACGTTGCCCTTGATACGGAAGGCGCCATCGGCAAACTCGACATTCCCTTCTGCTGTCTCGAGCATGTGGGCGGCAATCTTCACAGCCTTGTCGCGCACTTTGCGGCAGGCCAAGGTGACGGCCGCACCGCCCACGGTAGCCGTGCGCGAGCCGTAGGTGCCCATGCCAAACTGAATCTGTGCTGTGTCACCGTGGACGATCTCGACATCTTGCATGGCCACGCCGAGCTCGTCGGCCACGATCTGGGCAAAAGCGGTTTCCTCACCCTGGCCGTGCGGATTAGCGCCCGTGGTCACTGTGACCTTGCCGGTGGGGTGGACGCGCACGTTGGCGCTCTCCCACAGGCCGCCCTGGAAGCCCATCGCCCCAGCAGCGACGGACGGCGCCAGGCCACACACCTCGACATAGGTCGAGACGCCGACGCCCATGAGGCGGCCTTGCTGGCGGGCGGTGGCCTGCCGCGCGCGCAGTGCTGGGTAGTCAATCATCTGGAGCGCCTTGTTCAGCGTGCCCTCATAGTTGCCGCTATCGTAGGTCAGGCCGCCACTGGCGGTAGTGAACGGAAACTTGTCCTTGGGGATGAAGTTCTTGCGGCGCACGTCGGCCGGGTCGAGCTTGAGCTCGCCGGCCAGCAGGTCCACCATGCGTTCGATCAGGTAGGTGGCTTCTGGACGGCCTGCTCCACGGTAGGCGTCGGTGGGCGTGTTGTTGGTGAATACGCCGTGCACCACCACCTCGGTGTTGGGGATGGCGTAGCAGCCCTGGGCGATCAGACCAAACAGCCAGGTCGGCACACCAGGCGCTACGGTGGACAGGTAGCCGCCGAGGCTCGCCCACGCCTTGATGCGCAAGCCCACGATGGTGCCGTCACGTTTGGCGGCTAGGTCTACATCTTGAATGTGGTCGCGCCCATGGGTGGTGGCGACATAGTTCTCCGAGCGGTCCTCGATCCAGCGCACCGGCCGGCCCAGGTCGCGTGACGCCATGATCACCAACGCTTCGCCGGGATAGAGGGGAATCTTGCTGCCAAACCCGCCGCCTACTTCCTTGGCGATGACGCGAATCTTGTGCTCGGGAATCCCCGTCACGAAGGACAGTAAGAGCCGGTGCACGTGCGGATTCTGACTGGTGATCCAGGCCGTCAAGTCGCCCGAACCCTGATTAAAGTCGGCAATTGCGCCGCGCGTTTCGATGGCGGTTGGCAGGAGCCGCTGGTTGATCAAGCGCTGGCGGATCAACACCTCGGGATTGCGAAACGCCTCGTCAGTGTTCCCGCCTTTGAGCGTCCAGGTGAACGCGATGTTGTTAGGCACTTCGTCGTGCAGCACCGGCGCGCCGGGGAGCGTTGCTTTCTCATTATCGAGGATCACCGGCAGCGGATCGTAGGTTACCTCGATGAGGTCCATAGCGTCGCGCGCCTGGGCGGTGGTCTCGGCCACGATCAGCGCCACGCCTTCGCCAACGTGGCGCACGCGATCCGTGGCCAAGGCAGGGTAGGCCGGTGTCTTCAGATTGGACGCCGGCACCAGCCAGGCACAGGGCAGCGGACCCAGTTTGCCTTCCAGATCCTTTCCGGTATAGATCGCCACGACGCCAGGGGCAGCGCGCGCCGCCGTAGTATCGATGCGCTGGATGCGCGCGTGCGCGTGCGGGCTGCGCAAGATCACCGCACAGGCTTCGTGCGTGAGGTGGATGTCATCGGTGAAGGAACCTTTACCCTGGATCAGGCGTGGGTCCTCGACGCGCTTGACCGCCGCGCCGAACATCTTGGTGGGAGGTGCAACTGCCATGCTGTTCCTCGACCCTTTCTACGCGCTCGCTGGCGTCATGGATTCCTTGTCAGCGGCATAGCGAATGGCGGCCACGATGTTCTGGTAGCCGGTACACCGGCACAGGTTGCCGTCGAGCGCCTGCCGGATTTGCTCGTCGGTGGGATGGGGGTTGTCCTGCAGCAGTTGCGCTGCTGTCATAAGAAATCCCGGCGTACAAAACCCGCACTGCAGGCCGTGCTTCTCCCAAAAACCTTCCTGCACCGGGTGAAGGTGCCCGTTGGTCGCCAGACCCTCGACGGTGGTGACCGCGTGGCCATCGGCCTGCACGGCCAGGATCATGCATGACTTGACCGCCACGCCATCCAGGTGGACGGTACAGGCGCCGCACTGGCCGGTATCACAACCAATATGGGTGCCCGTCAAAAATGCCTGCTCGCGCAGTAGGTGTACGAGGAGGGTGCGCGGTTCAACGCTATGCGCGCTGGTAGCACCATTGATGCGTAACGTGACCTCTTGCTTAACCAAGGAAGTTCCTTCCTGTTTGGCAACATGTTGCTGGCGAAACGCTATCGTTTCCCACAGCCTGAGGGTGCAAGGAGGAGCCAGTGACACTGGGGAGGTGATCGCTCCTTTCTAACCAGTACAGCGATGTGCTGGTAGAACAGGAATCGCCACGGAAACACTTGCTACGCATCCGTCGCGAATGAGGCTAGTGTAGACAAACAAGAGTCACCCGTCAAACCGGACGAAGAATAGCGTCTACTTTCTTGTCGATCAGGTTGAGGGTGGCGTACCATGCCATGATGAACGTAGCGGCATACCAGTGCACAGCGGCGACCCGCAACGCCACGATCGCGTCCCACAAGGAGGTGCGGACATGTTTGAGGCTTTACCCCAGCTGGACGTCTGGCGGCGCCAGGGCACACGCGCTGCACTAGCCACAGTGGTCGCCGTCAGCGGCTCATCGCCACGCCCAGCGGGCGCCCAGAGGGTTATAGCTGAGGACGGCACCTTTGCCGGCTCGATCAGCGTGGGCTGCGTCGAAGCCGCTGTGTTCGATGATGCAGTAGCAGTGCTCCAAGACGGCACGCCCAGGGCCCGCCACTTTGGCATCGCCGACGAGGACGGCATTGCCGTGGGACTATCCTGCGGCGGCCAGATCGACGTGTGGATCGAACCCAACTGGCTAGACGATGCGCGTTTGGCAGCCGTGGTCACTGCCTTGCAGCGCAGCATAGAGCAGGTAAGCGGTGGTTGCTTGGTCAGCGTCCTGGCCACCACTGGACCGAAGCGCTGCGTGTTCGTGCATCCTGACGGCAGCGTGACCGGCAGCCTCAACGACGCCGTACTCGATCAGGCCGTGACCGGCGCGGCGCTGCAACGGTTGATAACCAGCGAGTCGGGTGTCGAAACGCTGGCGGACAACGCGAGCCAGGCGCAGCGCGTGTTCTTTGATGTGCAGACTTCAGCGCCAACCTTGCTCATATTCGGCGGCACACAGGTCGCCATGGCGTTGGTGCCGCTGGCCAAACGGGTTGGCTTTCACACCATCGTGGCCGATGGCCGGCAGCGCTTCGCCGAGGCTGCGCGCTTTCCCGACGCCGACCGCGTCCTATGCGTGTGGCCGGCGGACATCACCAAGCACGTCACGCTCATGGCGTCGACCTACGTGGTCGTGCTCAACCACGACCCCAAGTTTGACCTCCCATCGCTACAGGTGGCACTGGCCAGCCCGGCGCGTTACGTTGGCGCCATTGGCAGCCGCCGCACGCACGAACAACAGCGGCGCCGCCTCCGGGAGAGCGGCGTCGATGTCGCGGACATCGAGCGGGTGCACGGGCCGGTTGGCCTGGATATCGGCGCACGCACGCCAGAAGAAGTAGCCGTGAGCATCCTAGCCGAACTCATCGCCGTGCGTTACGGCAGGCCCGGCGGCATGCTGTACAACCAGCAACGCATGACTCGCGACCTAACTCCGTCGCTGGCAAGCGCCAACGCCGTTGGCTGCGATACCGACGCAGCGGAACCGATGGTCATGCCAGTTGGCGAAAGCGCTGTTGAACCAGGCGCAGCGCGATGAGCGCCTCTGAACCAGATACAACTGCAAGCCCGGCGGCACCGCATCTCGGGGTGGCCGGCATTATTCTGGCAGCTGGCGCATCACGCCGCCTCGGTCAGCCCAAGCAACTACTTCAACTGGCTAGCCGCCCGCTGCTCCAACACGTGATGGACAGTGCCGAGCAATCGGTGCTCGATGACGTCGTTGTCGTCCTTGGCGCCAATGCCGAGCGCATACAACCGGCGCTCGAGCCGCGCAGGGCCCGCTTCGTGCTGAACGAGCGCTACTCGCAGGGGCAGAGCACCTCGATCCACACCGGGCTGGCGGCACTGCCTGCCAGCATCGATGCTGCGCTGATTATCCTGGGCGACAGCTTCGGCCTCTCGCCCGACCTCATCAACCGGCTGGTCAGCAAGTATCGGGCCGGCCGCCCAACCATCGTT
This sequence comes from Chloroflexota bacterium, assembly GCA_025449435.1. The sequence continues at coordinate 10,228 of JANWJO010000233.1, forward strand.
GCACCGCAGTTCACCGACGGCATGGGCAATCCCGTGTTGTTCGATCGCTCGATCTGGCCCGACCTATTTGCCATCGAGGGTGACATTGGCGCACGTGAGCTGTTGCGAGCCCGCCAATGCGAAATTGCTACCGTAGTGGTCAACAGCCAGCGGTTGCCCGATATCGACACCTGGGAAGCCTACATCGCGCTCCGGAAGCAAGTCGCATCTGCATAATCCCGCCCCAAGTGACGCGATCAGGCGGCTGGCGCAGGCGGGCTGTCGCGTAGCTTCCAGATCACCCAGATGGCCACCAGCGCAAAAACGGTGAGCACGCCTTCAGTGATCTCGATGGAACTGGCCGATCGCCCTCCAAGAGCTTGCGGCAGCAACACGGCGACAGCATCCACAACGGTGTGGCCGGCGATAGCAGACCCCAACCAGATGAGACTCTTGCGGCGGAACACCTGCAATACCACGACCGAAAAGGCAATCTGCAGCACGAGCGCATTCACCCGTTCCCAACCTGCTGTGAGCATCAGCCAGGCGGGAATTCTCGCAGATTCGGCAAGTTGCTGCGCCAGCGCTTCCCGCTGAACTTCCGGGATGCCGGTGAGCCCGCCGTTAGCAAAGATGATGAGCTGCACCAGCAGCACCAGTCCGCTCACGCCAGTGAGCAGCACGCTCTCCAACGTCCCGTGCCCAATGCCGAGCATGAGGGCATTCGTCCACGTCCGTTCGCTGTCGCGTATCAAGAAGCGAATGGTGAAATAGCGGCCAACCTCCTCGAACACACCAGCACTCAGGGCTAGCGCAAATAGCCACCACCACAACAGTGGTGGCGATGCCTGAATAGCGTTGTTAACA
>JANWJO010000234.1 GCA_025449435.1 Chloroflexota bacterium
GCCCTGCCTACACGGCCTTGCAAACGATGGCCAAGGTATAGCGCGACGCGAAAAGCTGCGCGGCTAGCCTAGGTGCCGGTTTCCTGCCCCAAGTCTGGGGCAGGAAACCGGCACCACACGTTACTCAAACCCGCGCAGGTTCCATTGCAGGCAACGGCATCGTCAGGACCGAACTGAGCGTGCCCTGCCGCTGTGCCAAGCGGATTTCGCGAGCACACCGGCGGCCCATACTCATCGGCTCGTCAAAGTACAACGCCGAATATGGCGACCCACCGATGAACAGGTTGGTGCCGCCTACAATCGATGCCGACAGCTCGAGAGCGAAGAATTGCTGACTTGGGGTGACAATCGCCTCAATGGAGAACGGACCATACAAGCCACGCGGCGGGAACAGCTCCTTCGAAACGCTCACGAGCGCCTCGCCCATCCGGTAGACCTCGGTAAGCAGCGACTCACGGATGGCCACGGGCACGTTGCCGACACGCACGAATGACGGTTCGATCATCAGTCCCGCTTGATTCTGCGTTGGAATGCGGCCAAGTGAGTCCACGTTTGTTTCGTAGCGACGGTCCGCGGCGAGAAACTCAATACGGCCCGTCAGCGGTGAGGCAAAGTAATGGAGCATGATTGGTACACCGATGATGTACTCCTGGATCACGTACTCCTGAGGCCGGAAGTCGCGCAAGCGCCGCTCGAACTCGCGCTGGCTGCGAGCGAAGAAGTTCTCACTGCGCATGCCGCCGCCAGACTTAACGACCACGGGCGTGTCGATTTCGTCAGTGTGTCCGAATTGGCGGGGTAGATTGAGACGGGCACGGGCCATCCACTGGCGTTGGTGGTCCCGCGTTTCTTCCCACTGAGCGGCCTCCCTGCTGCCGAAATACGGCCCGGGCAACGACGCGATTCCCGCCGGGCGTAGCCGGCTGAGAAACGAACTGTGCGGTATCACGAGATAGGCATTGGGGTCGAGCTTGTTGAGAACACTAGAGAGGCTGTCGTATTGGGTCACTGGCTCGATTTGATCGACGAAGGCATAGCGGCGATACAGCTCGACGTGTTGCGGGTAGCACACGCACATGGTGCTAAAGCCCTCGTCGTGAGCACCCTTGAGAATTTGCAGCGCCGAGTTGATGCCAATGGTGACAACGGTTGGATGTTCGTTCATGCTCGCCCCCTCATGTCCAACGCCGCACATGTCCGCTGTTAGTCAATGACTTCTGAAAGCCGTCCTTGTTCCGCAGCCCGGCGTATTTCGCGGGCAATGCGCCGGCCCGTCGACATGGGCTCCCCATAGAGCAGGTCTGCGTACGGCGAGCTCGGGACGTTGATGTTGGTCCCCGCGACGATACGCGCGGAGATCTCAAACACCGAAAACTGCTCGTCCGGCGTAATGATCCCTTCCAAGCAAAACGGACCGTAGAGGCCTTTGGGTGGGCACAGCCGTCGGGACTCAGCTACCACCTGCTCGCCTAACTGGCACGCTTGACTCAGCATCGACTCGCGTACCGCGAGTGGCAAGTTGCCCACAACGACATAGGAGGGCTCGACGCTGATGCCGCGTTGATTTTCCGACGGAAGACGGCCCAATGAATCGACGTTTGTTTCATATCGAATATCGGCGCCGAGGAACTCCAATGTCTGGTCGATGGGCGAAAAGAAATAATGGAGATACACGGGAGCGCCAATCAGCGCCTCCTGCACCGTGAACGTGCTGGGATCCAGGTACGCCGTTCGCTGACGGAAGTCGCTGGCATCACGGGCAAAGAAATAGCCACTGCCCCCACGTGCCCCGTGAAATTTCACGATGACCGGGCAGTCGATGTCGCTCGCAGAGCGTATCTCCTTGGGCAGCCGGACGCCCGCCCCGCTGAGCCACTGCCGTTGCCGCCCACGGTCGGTTTCGTGGTAGAGGCTCTGCCGGTTGCCAAAGTACGGTAGCCGGAGCTGTGCGTTGCGCTCGACGCCAAGATGGGCCACGACGCTCCCGTGCGGCACGAAGACGGCGCCTGCGTCGAGCAACTCGTCCTGGTGGCGGAGGATTGCGGCGTAGCTAGGCAAGTCGAGCACCTCGTCCACGAACTGATAGCGCCGGTATAGCGATGCGCTCTCCCCACCGGCGCACAGGGCGATGGTGCGAAAACCTTCATCTTTGGCACCCTTGAGGATTTGCAGCGCCGAGTGACTTCCCAGAGTCGCGATCGAGGCTGCGCGCAACGTAGCCACCCAGATAGCCCCTCCTACGCCATTCCCCGATATGCCTGGCGCGGTGTTGTCATCTCCCTGGGCCTATGGTACGCTACGCATCCCGAGCCGTGGTGCTGGAATAGGCAGACAGGCATGGTTGAGGGCCATGTGTCCGTAAGGACGTGAGGGTTCAAGTCCCTCCCGCGGCACACTTTTCCCGTCACTCGTTCTCTTCTTGTCACCGGGTACGCTCGCTAGCTGCGTCTCAAACGTAGTTGGGCAAAAATGAGCGCTACCATGCCCCGCCAGAGAATGGCCACGAGGATGAGCCAGGTCGCCGGCAGCGGTGTCGCAGCAGCATAGTGCCGGCGGAAGAATATAGCCATCGCGCGATAGAACTCATAGGTCGTGCGCCCCTTGCGCTGTGAGCCGGAACTTCCCTTATCATGGGTCGCCCGAAGGTGACCCAAGTACCAGCCGTCCCAACCCCCTTCATGGAGCCGCATGGCCAGGTCCAGGTCCTCACCATACATGAAGTAGGTTTCATCGAGTAGGCCAACCTGCACAAGGGCTGCCGTGCGCAGCAGCATAAAGGCGCCGGCGACAGCATCGACGCGAGCCGGCTGATCCTCAGGAAGATAGGACAGGTTATACCGTGCGATATACCGGCTCTGGGGAAACAGGCGGGTCAACCCAGCTATTTGAAACAGTGACACTAAGGGAGCTGGAAATGAACGCCGGCAGGCGCGATCGAGGTGTCCATCGACCGTCGTTAGGCGGACCCCCGCATAACCTGCCCTGGGATGATCCACGAGCCATTGGAGGGCTGCCGGAATGGTCGCTGGCTCGACCAGCACATCGGGGTTCAGGAGCAAGATAAACGCACCTTGTGCAGACAGCATGCCTACATTGTTGGAGCGGGCGTAGCCGCGATCACTCCGGTCGAGTAGCACATGCACCCAGCTGAAGTGAGCAGCAACTTGGCGGTCAATCCCGTGAACCATGCCCTGGTCTACCAGTACCACGTCCAGTGCCATGCCCTGGCGCACAACCTCCAGCTTCTCCAGGCACTGCATCAGAAGAGCCGGCGTGTTGCGATGCACGACCACGATCGATAGGGTTGATGGGTTGGCGTGCTGAGGACGGGTAGCAGCAAACGCTGCTTGGCGCACCGTAGCTGGCGGTTGGTCGGGCAGCAGTCGCGTCACTGCTCGCTGGCCGTGCCAGGACGCGGCATGAACTGTTGTGGCGACCGATGTTGCGCTCGCCAGGCGAGCCCTACGGGGTAGCCGCACATTTTGGCCACATCACCAATAAAACGCAATGTGGGCAATAAAGCAAGGGCTCCGGCGCGCGCCACCACACTCGCTTGCATGGGCGACTGCCGGCGGGAGGACAGCCGGATGTACGGTTGGCGCATGTAGATGATCCCAGCGCCCGCAAGCGCACTTAATGCCAATATCGTCTTCCGGCGCGGGCCGCCCAGCGCACCCAGGAGCAGGACCACCGCCGACGCATACGTGAGGTAGCGCACCGCATGCCGGAAGGTCCAGAGCAGTGACTTTCCGTCTCCCCGCGCGTATGTGTAGTACTGCCAGAAATAGGCACCAATGGACCGCCGGGGACGAAAATGCACCAGCGCATCGCCAGCGAACCTGAAGGATGCCCCCGACTTGCGCAATTCCAAATCGAACAGCAAGTCTTCGCACACGTCGAGCCATTCCGGGTAGCCGCCAGCCCGCTGCCACGCTGCTTTGCGAAACAAGACGGAGCGGCTTGATGGCAGGAACCGATCGGTGTGCAACTCCCGTTCATCCGGCAGTGTGACGCATCCTAATGCCAGCTCAAAGACCGTGCGGGCGTCGAGCGAAAAGAAGCCCGACACGACGTCAACTGGCTGGCCCTGCGCTCGCGCCTCGTCTACGCCGCGCAGTAAAGCTTGCAGCCAGTGCTCATCGAGCAAGACGCCGCCATCGGTGCAGGCGATCCATTCCGACGTGGCCGCCTGGATTGCCAGATTGCGCCCTGCCGAGCGGCCCGCGCCGGGCGCCTCGATCACCCTGAGGAGCGGAAACCGCTCCGACCAGGCGCGCAGGTGTTCGCGCGTACCGTCGGTCGAACCGGCATCTGCGATAATGATCTCTGCTGGGAGCACGTGCTGCGCAAACATCGACGACAGCAATTGCTCGATCGTCGCGCTTTCGTTGCGCACCGTGGCGATGATGGTAACGCTAGCCACGGACGATCCCACGGTAGACGTCATCGAACGCCGGCAGCAGGTGCGACCAGGCATAGCGTTCCTCCGCCAATCGCCTACCAGCGTTGCCCAACCGGCGGCGCAACAGTGGGCTCGATAGACAATCGGCGATGCGCGCAGCGAACTCGCCAGGTGTGCTGGCGATCAGCGCGTGACGGCCAGGTTCAAGTGCGAAGCCCCCCGCGCCAAGTGCCGTGCTGACTACCGCCTTGGCCATCGACAGCCCATGCAGGAACTTCAAGCGAGTACCCCCACCGGATAACAGTGGCACACAGACAACGGTCGCTCGTGCCATGGCGCGCTTCTCGGCGTCGACGCCGGGGACAGCACCAGTCACGGTCACTCGGGCGTCTTGACCGAGCCGCTGCACTGCCTCTGTTGGTTGCATACCGAAGAGCACCACTTTAACTTCTGGATGCGTTTGCCAGAGCATGGGCATGACCTCGCGCACGAGCCACAGCGCGCCTTCGATGTTAGGCCGAAAGTCCATCTTGCCGGCAAAAAAGACGGTCGCTGGCTCCTCAGGTTCGTTCAGCAGCGGAGCGTAGAGGGCCGTGTCGACTCCGTTGGGGATGACCGTCACATTCGCCTTTGGGGCGAGGCGAACCAGGTCGCTGCGATCGGCGTCAGAAACACTCACCACTTGGGCTGCGCGGCGCAGCGCGGTTCGCTCGTAGCGGCGGAGCTTCTGCACCTGTAGCAGTGAATAACCAGCAGCGACCAGACGGTGGTCGTGGAGCGCAGCGCGCAACGCCGTTTGCTGTAACCGCCACTCGGCGTTGTGTTCATCCAATACGATAGGACCGTATCCAAGCGACGCATACGGAAAGAGTTCCAACGCCTCGCACTGCACGATGTCAAACGGCTCCACGGCGGCGGCGGCCCGTACCTTGTCTGCAAACTCGCCGGAATGCAGGCGAACGGCGAGGTCGGGCTGCGGCAACAGCGTGTGCATCGCGCGCGTGAAGGAAGTGCGGCGCGGCACTGGCACGGCAACGACGGCCTTGCAGAGCAACCGCAACGCCTCGGGCACGCCCTGGCCACGCTGGTCGAACGCAATGAGGGTGACAGCATGCCGCCGCGACAGATAGCGCAGAATGTTGTAGTTGCGCAGGGCTGCGCCTTGTTCGGGTGGGTAGGGAAGCTGTGGCGCTAGCATCAGTAGATTTCGTGGCTTGCCGCTCATCGCCATTAGTGTAGCAGCGACTCATGTGCTGGCGGGTTACCCAGTGGCGCGGCGTACTATTGCCAGCGTTTGCTCGGCACACGTTTGCCAGGTAAACCGCCGGGAGCGGGCGAGCCCCTTCTCAATAAGGGCGTCGCGGAACGTGCTTGGTTCCACCACGGATGCCAGTGCGCGCGCGAAGGCCCGCGGCTCGTTCTCGCTGAGGACGGCGGCTGCGTCACTACCTGTGCCGCACACTTCTGGCAGTGGGCCGGTGTTGAGCGCAACCACCGGTGTGCCACACGCCATCGCTTCTAACTGTGGAAGCGCGAATCCCTCTTAGATTGACGGGAAGGCGAGCGCTCGCGCACTCCCGTAAAGTACAGGAAGGTCAGCATCGGACACCCGCCCGAGCCAGTGCACCACCGGCTGAAGTCCGAGGCGGGCAATGGTCGCTTCGAC
>JANWJO010000235.1 GCA_025449435.1 Chloroflexota bacterium
AATGGCTCACGGATCGCCTTGGCCTCAGCGGTCAGGTGCTGCAGATCGTGCTGTGGAGTGACACGATCCCGGTGGCCGACCCGCGCTTTACGGCAGCAGCACGAACTGCGCTCTCAAGGGTGCAGCTGGATCCGGCCGTCAAGCAGATTGTCTGGCACACCGACAATGCTCGTCAGCAAGGGAGGAGTGGCTATACAGCGTATGAGGTGGTGGTGCTGGACCCGGATGCTGATGCCGGGCCCAAGGCAGTGGCGCGCATCACCGCTGCCATCCGCCCCACCGACCTCACTGTGCGCGTCGGTGGTGGGCCAGCGTTTTACGCCGACATCGAATCCGTAAGTTCCGACGACCTCCATCGGGCCGAGTTGCTCGCGCTTCCTTTCGCTGCTCTGGCACTGCTGGTGGTTTTCCGCTCAGTCGTGGCTGCCGTGCTTCCGGTCATTGTCGGCGGCATGGGGGTTACGGTGGCGTCTGGAGTCATTTTCGTCATTGCCCACACTACCGACATGTCCATCTTTGTGCTCAACGTGTGCACGATGATCGGTCTCGGCCTTGGTGTTGATTACTCCCTGTTCATCGTCAGCCGCTACCGGGAAGAGCTGCATGAGGTCTCGGGCGAGAGCAAGGCGGATGTACGCGCAGCCGTCGAGCGAGCGCTGGCGGCAACGGCGGCTACCGCTGGAAGAGCGGTTGCGTTCTCCGGCCTCACCGTGTGCCTTGGACTTGCTGCCCTCACTACATTCAATTTTATGCTCTTACGATCGGTCGGCATTGGTGGGTGCCTGGTCGTCGCCTTCACGGTGCTCGCAGCACTGACAGCCCTGCCAGCAGTGCTGTCGTTGCTCGGACCACGCATCAACATGTGGCGCGTTTTGCCCGTTGCAGGAGGTCCCTCGCGTTTTTGGGACGTGGTGGCCACCAGCGTCATGCGCCACCCGGTACTGTTGGGCATCCCGGCTCTTGCCCTGCTCGTTGCGTTGGGCGCTCCATTCCTGCACGTACGCCTGAGTTCGCCCGATGCGTCGATTCTCCCGGCCGGGGTGCCGTCCCGGCAGGCGTTTGACGTCCTGCGTGCTGATTACCCGCCCACAGAGACGACGCCAATGTATGTCGTGTTGAGAATGACGGGTGATGTGTTGGCGCCCCCCAATCTCGCGTCGCTCTACAGGTACTCGCATGAGATTGCAGTTGATGCACGCGTGAGCCGGGTGGACAGCATAACAACGCTCGATCCACGGCTTACGCTCGCTCAATATCAGTTATTATTTGCTCATCCGCAGCGTGTTTCTGACTTTTATGCCGCCTCAGCGCTTGCCACCGAGGTGCGTGGCGACACCACGGTCCTCACGGTATACAGCAAAACCGGCGCCCTTTCCGAAGACTCTATGGCGTTGCTTGCAGCGATTCGCGCCATGCCGCCGCCATCAGGCACTCAGGTACGTGTTGATGGTGCCACAGCCGAAATACACGATGTCGTCTCTGCCCTGTATGCCGGCTTCCCACGCGCTCTACTCTTTATCGTGTTCACGACCTATATCGTCCTCTTTTTGCTCTTTCGCAGCGCGGTATTACCCATCAAAGCCATTATTATGAATACCCTGAGCATCGTAGCGAGTTACGGGGCGCTCGTCTTCGTGTTCCAAGATGGGCATCTCACAACGCTTCTACACTTCTCGAAGTTGGGTTACGTCGAGGCGACCTTACCTATCCTGATGTTTTGCACCTTGTTCGGTATCAGTATGGACTATGAGGTGTTCCTGCTCACGCGAATTCAGGAGAGTTATGCGAAGGATCAGGGCAATGCTCTCGCGGTGGCGGAAGGAGTGAAGCGCAGTGGCCGCATCATCACGAGTGCTGCAGCGATCGTTATCCTCGTGAGTTCTTCCTTCATGTTCGCCGGTATCGTGCTCATTAAGGCGCTAGGGCTCGGCGTTGCCCTTGCCATATTTCTAGACGCCACTGTTGTTCGCATGGTGCTCGTTCCCGCCACTATGCGCCTGTTGGGCGATTGGAACTGGTGGCTCCCCAAAGGACTGGGCAAGTTTGGCGTGCAGCGTCAGGAAGAGTCCAGCGTTCCAGTGGAAAGTGCCTAGATTGCAAGTGTTGCGCAGCCGTACCATCTCTCGTCGGACTCTCCTACTCGGTGTCCCGGCGCTGACGGCGTTGAGCGCCTGCGCGACAGCACAGCCAGCCATCACGTTCCCTATTGCGCCCACCGCACGACCTCCAGTGTTCTACACATCCTCGCCTTCCGGCGTTACATTGCCCCAGGATGAGGCCCCCCACAACATGCTCACGGAATGGTGGTACTACACCGGCCACCTGCACACGGTTAGCGGCGACCGCTACGGGTACGAACTGGTCTTCTTCCAGTCGCGACGGCAAGGAACGCCGCCTGGCTATGCGGCGCACTTCGCCATAACTGACTCCACTCGTCAGACCTTTTCGTATTCGGAGCGTACATCCGCCGGGGAGCAAGCCACAGGAGCACCGGGATTTCGCTTGTCCATTGGTTCGTGGCTGCTCCAGGGGAGTCGGGGTCACGACCGCCTGGAGGCAGATCTCCCCGGCTATGCCCTATCACTTGATCTGGTTGCTGACAAACCGGCGGTGCTCCATCAGGGCAGCGGCTTGATTGCGCTGGGCCCGGCCGGAACGACCTATTACTACTCGCGCACGCGTGTGCTCGCCAACGGCACGCTGTCCAACAGTCTGACTGACGGTATCGCGCAACCAGTCGCTGGTACGGCGTGGATGGATCATCAGTGGGGTGACTTTATTGTTGGCAGCGCCGGCGGCTGGGATTGGTACGCCATCCAACTCGACGACGGCAGCGACATTATGCTGTCGTTCAACCGGGGCTCAGACAACCGCCCCACGTTTTCGTATGGCACGTACGTGGCACCCGATGGCACATCCACCACACTTTCCAGTGACCAGATGTCGTCCTCCGCCGCCGGCAGTTGGACGAGTCCCCGCAGTGGAGCGACGTATCCGTCAGGATGGCGAGTGGTGCTTCCGCCGCTCCAACTCGCCTTGACCATTACTCCAATCCTGCGTGATCAGGAGCTCGTTGGTCCAGCTGCTGGTGGCGTTACGTATTGGGAGGGCGATGCCGGCGTATCGGGTGATCGCAATGATGTGCCCGTCACTGGCAAAGCGTATGTAGAGCTCACCGGATACGCCACCTAGCGATACCCTGAAACGTCTCGTGTGCCGATCCACATGTGCGCTATGCTTTTCGTACCAGTAGCCACTTGCCGCCGGTACAGAAGGATCGCCAATGTCTCACCCCACGAGGACGGACGCTCCACCAATCCTGCGCGAGACCTTACCTAACGGCCTCACGGTGTTTCTCAAAGAGGACCATGCCGCCCCAGTCGTCTCGTCGTACATCTTCTATCGCGTCGGTTCGCGCAATGAGGTGACGGGGTATACCGGCCTGTCTCATTGGGTAGAACACCTCCTGTTTGATGGATCGCCAGCGTTTCCTAAAGGGGCCGTTCACCGGGAAGTGGCTGCTAATGGTGGCAATCGCAACGCTTTCACCTGGCACGACGGGACGGCGTATTTCGAGACTCTCCCGGCCGGCAAGCTCGACCTTGCCTTTCGCATCGAGTCTGACCGCATGGTGAACGCGCTGCTGGATCCCAAGGAGGTCGAGCGCGAGCGTACGGTCATTATCTCCGAGCGCCAAGGAAGTGAAAACTATCCCGGATACCACCTGTACGAAGAAACAATGGCAGCGGCGTTCAAGGTACACCCGTATGGGCATCCCGTGATCGGCTGGAAGTCCGATTTGGAGCACATCTCACGGGAAGACTTGTACGCCCACTATCAACGCTTCTATCACCCTGCCAACGCAACGATCATCGTGGCGGGTGACTTCGAGGCGGGTTCTGCGCTTGAAGCCATCGAGCACTACTTTGGCTCGATTCCGTCCGGACAGCCATCTCGCACCGTCAAAACCGTCGAACCGGCACAGGAGGGTGAGCACCGGGTGTGGGTCCGCCGTCCCGGCGGGGTGAGCTACCTGTTCGCCGCCTATCACATTCCTGAGGCTGCTCATCCCGATATTCCAGCGCTCACGGTAGCTGATGCCATCCTTTCCGGTGGCAAGGGGCTCGGGCGGGGTGGCGGGGGCCTGGGTCGCAGTTCCCGACTGCGGCGCACGCTGGTGGAGAGCGGTTTGTGCAGCAGCGCGTCGGCTTCCGCTGGGATCGAAATCGACCCGAGCCTGTTCTCCCTGTCAGCCACGATGCGTCCGGGCGTCTTAGCCCCGGAAGTAGAAGTCATTCTGTTCGATCAAGTGTCATCGCTGGCTGGCCAACCAGTCAGCGATGAGGAGCTCAACAGCGCCATTGAGCAATCCGCGGCCCAATTGGTGTATGCCGCGGAGGGCGCGGGTCGCCAGGCGTCGGCCATCGGGCGAAGTTTTCTGGTCGGACTCCCAGTCGACGATACCGAGCTGGTCGCTCGGCTGCGATCCGTGACCTCAGCCGATGTTTTGCGCGTTTGCCAGGAGTACCTCCGACCCGACAACCGAACCGTAGGCGTATTTGTGCCGTCGGAGGAGCGTCCGCGAAGCGTAAGCTCACCAACTATTAGCCAATCGGCGATATCAATGCCAAGCGGAGTTCCTGCCGAAGCGGTCCGCGCTAGTCGCGTAGCGAGCAGGAACATCCATCGCACCGTGCTGAGCAATGGCATTGTGGTGTTGATACATGAGTCACAGGGAGCGCCGTGGCTCACCCTGAGCATGTCGTTTCCGGGAGGCTCAGCGAGCGATCCGGATGATGCCAGGGGCCTCGCGTCGGCGACCGCTGCGCTCCGTGTGCGTGGGTCGAGCCGGCGCGACTATGAACAACTCGCGACCTTCACCGATCAGCGGGGCATCGTCATCGGTGGCGGAGCTGGGGAGCACTTCAGCGAATTGAGCGTGAAGATGCTCCTCGATCACGTTGACGACGGGATTGCATTGCTCGCCGAGCTCTTCCTCGAGGCATCGTTCCCGGATGCGCACGTGCAGGCGGTCCTGAGCCCGTTGATCGCTGCTGCCAAGGAGCAAGCGACGAACACCCGCGCTGTCGCCGAGCGACGCTTCCGGGAGCTTGCCTATCCAGCAGCTCATCCCTTCCACCGCTGGCCACTTGGGACACCTGAGGAAGTCGCGGCGATTGGCCGCGGGCACATCTTCTCGTTTAGCAATCAGCACTCCGGCATGGGCGGGGTGGTCATCGCCGCGAGCGGCGGCCTGGCCACTGATGACTTGCTGGACAAGCTGGAGCGCGCCTTTGGTGGGTGGGCAGCACAGCATGCCGCACCATCCATCGCCATTCCAGATGTAGCACCACTGCCCTCATCCGTGCGCGACACCGTGCAGGTGCCAGGGAAAACGCAAACGGATCTGGTCATTGGTCACGCCGGCATCCGGCGCTCGAATCCTGACTATTTCGCGCTGACCGTGGCGAATACAGCGCTTGGTATATTGGGGATGGGCGGGCGCATTGGCGAGCAGATTCGGGAGCGCCGGGGGTTAGCGTACTACGCCAGCATGTCGTTCGACGCCGGTTACGGTCCTGGCCCCTGGGCGGCTCGCATCGGCGTATCTCCCAAGGACGTCGACGAGGCGGTGGCCGCCACGGTCACTGAGTTGCGCGCGTTTCTTGCTGACGGCCCGACTGAGCTTGAAATTGCCGACTCGAAGAGTTTGCAAACTGGCAACTTTGCGCTGCGCCTTGAAACCAGTGGTGGCATGCTCTCCATGATGCACACCATTGAGCGCCACCAGCTCGGTTTGGACTATATCGAACGCGCACCTGAACGCATCAACCAGGTCAGTAGAAGCGAGGCGCTTGAAGCAGCGCGCGCGAACCTCCATCCGGAAGGCGTTGCTGTGGTGGCGGCTGGGCCCGCACCTTCGGTTGCGACACCGGATGTGTCGCACTCTTGAGGTTCGGTCGACTACAAGCCATGTTGGAAGGTGACGCGTCGTGATTATTAGCATCGTTGGTTCCGGCAGGATGGCAGTTGCGCTGGCGACGGTTTGGAACAAGCTAGGACATGAGGTTGCGATCGGTTCGCGAGACCCTAACACGGCGCGTCGACGAGTCCCAGAGGGCATCACCGTCACTGATGTGTTCTCGGCACTCAGTCCGGCAGAGGTGATCGTCCTCGCCCAGAACTACGCTGCTGTCGAAGTGTTCTGTAAAGAACACGCTCAGATGCTGCGCGACAAGGTGGTGATCGATATCACCAATCCGTTGGATCACCTGGCAGACAACCGCCAAGCCGGCGCCGAAATCACGGCGGCAGCAATCGGCCACGACGCTCGGGTCGTAGCGGCGTTCAAGACGAATTTTGCAGCTACCATCGCCTCGCCTCGCAACGTCAAAGGCGAGGTGCGCGACGTCCTGTATGCCGGTGATGATGCGGCAGGCAAGGATGTGGTGCGCATGCTTATTACCAGCATGGGCTTCCGACCGGTCGACTGTGGAGCGTTGCACGAAGCGCGCATCATCGACGGCATGGTGCCACTCTTGATCGCACTCGACCGAGCAACGGGCGGCAATGGGCACACGTCGTGGAAGTTTTTGGACGAGTGAGAATCACCGAGGGGAGCACATGGCGCGTTTTCAGGTAGAGGCTGGCACCGGCCCTTTGGGCGGCGTGGTCCTGCGCGACAATACCTCCGGCAGTTGGGCGCGGATTTTGCCGGAGGTCGGAGCGAACTGCGTCGAACTCCATCTGGCCAGGGAATATGGACCGCTCGTTTCGGTCCTCTTTCCGCCGGACTCAGTTCAGGTGCTCAAGGAGCGGCCGGCCCGGCACGGCATACCGATTCTGTTTCCCTTTCCCAATCGCATTCGTGACGGGAGCTTCACGTTCGGCGGCATTACGACCAAACTGCCTACCAACCAAAGCGGCCACGCAATCCACGGATTGGTCATCGACCAGCCGTTCACCGAGGTGGGCCGGCGAACCGATAAGGCTGCGGCCGTGACACTCGCGATTGACAGCCAATCCAACCCTCGCAGTGCCGCGTACCCATTTCCCTTTCGTCTGGAGCTTGAATATGCGCTCGATGAATGGGGCATGTCGCTCACCGCGACCGCGACCAATACGGGTGCCGCGGCCATGCCGTTTGGTTATGGCATCCACCCGTATTTCAATGTGCCCTTGGGGCCGGAGGGCTCGCGGGCGGAATGCACCATTAGTGCTCCTGCTGCATTTGGTTGGGAACTCGACGAGCACCTTATCCCGACCGGCAGGCACGTGCCGCTGACCGACGAAACCACACTCATGACTCCGACCAAACTGGGCGAACGGTCATTCGACAACGTGTACGGCATGACACCAATTCGCGATGGTTGGACGATATGCGCACTCACCGATGCGGCGAGCCGGGCCCGGCTCGAGGTCTTGTCGGACGATCAGTTTCGTGACCTCGTCGTGTATGGTCCACCGGCGCTACCGGCCGTGTGCTTCGAGCCATACACCTGTACGACAGACGCCTTTAACCTGTCGACACAAGGCGTCGATTCGGGTACACGCATCTTGGAGCCGGGCAAAACTTGGAGTGGCACGATTCGCTTCCAAGTGCACGGCCTTCCTGCGTGACGCTCCTTACGCTCCACCGTCTTCTATGCGCAGGAGCGCCGGAACATCGAGCACGCTGTCAAGCTGAACGAACGCCCGTACTGCTTCCTGGATCGAAGCTTCCTTGGCGCGGTGCGTAACGATTACAATTTCGGCGCTGCGGCGCGCCTCATCCACTTCCTTTTGAACGAAGGCAGCGATGCTGATGGCCAGCTTGCTGAGTACGCCAGCCACGTCAGCGAGGACGCCAGGCTGATCCTTGACATTGAGCCGGATGTAGTAGCGCGTTTCGATATCGGCCATCGACAGGACCGGACGTTCGGGCCCAAGCGTCACCGCTGTGCGGTTACTTATGCCCTTTTTAATGTTGCGCGCGAGGTCGATGAGGTCGCCGGCAATCGCGCTGGCCGTCGGTTCGCGGCCTGCGCCACGCCCGTACAGGAGGACGCGCCCGACGAGGTCGCCTTCCAGCTCCACGGCGTTGAAAACGCCATTGACGTCGGCCAGCAGTTGGGTCATGGGAATGAGTGCAGGGTGGACGCGCACCTCAAGTGCGTCGCCGCGATCCCGCCCAATGGCCAGGAGTTTAATGGCATAGCCCATGTCATTGGCATAGCGGAAGTCCTTGGCGTCAAGTTCGCTAATGCCCTCGCGATGCACCTGTTCGGGCAAGACTTTGCTGTGGAAGGCCAGGGTTGCAAGAATCGCCACTTTGTAGACAGCGTCCACACCTGCCACGTCGTTGTATGGGTCCGGCTCGGCATAGCCTAACAACTGCGCTTCTGCCAGCGCTGCCTGGAAGCTCACATGTTCACTAGCCATGCGCGTGAGTATGTAGTTGGTGGTGCCGTTGATAATGGCGCGTATGCTGGTGATCCGGTTGGCCAGTAAGTCGCGCTTAAAGGGGCCGATGAGCGGCAATCCTCCGCCAACGCTCGCCTCATAGTAGATATCGACGTCGTGCGCAAAAGCGATGGCTACCAACTCGCTGCCGTACTTGGCCATGACTTCCTTGTTAGCGGTGACCAGGTGTTTGCCCCGCTGTAGGGCCGTGCGCATATAGTCCAGTGCGGGCGCCTCTCCACCCATAGCTTCCACCACGATGTCAATGGTGGGGTCATCGAGGATGTCGGCTGCCCGTGCGGTGAGGAGACCTGGCGGCAGTGCCACCGGTCGCTGCTTGTGTGGCAGGCGAACCAATACTCGCGCTAACTGCATATCAAAGCCGAACAGGGCGCGCATCCGGGAATTCTGTTCGATGATGAAGCGTGCGACACCGCCGCCAACGGTGCCAAACCCCAGCAGCCCTATGCGCAACGAGATGACGGGTTCATTCACGCGCGATCCCTTTCGCAGGGCTATTCACTGTGGCGGCTCCTGGTCGGGTCACCGGCAATCACAGTGCAATGACGCTTTCTACTACGTGCACCGTCAAGTTGACCACGAGTACAATTGCCTCACCGGTTTCAGGCGTGCTCTTGACGGAGCAACTTAGGTGAGCGCCCCGAGTTTGCGTATGCGCTCCATGGCGAGCGCCAGCCGGTCGTCATTCATAGTGAGCGACATGCGGATGTACTTATCGCCGTTCGCGCCGTAGCCAATACCCGGCGTTACGACGACGCCAGCGCGCTCCAGCAACTCACCGGCAAATTCGAGTGATGTTCGTCCTTGGGGAACTGGCGCCCACACGTAGAAGGTGGCCACCGGCGCTTCCAGCGGCAAGCCAGCGTTGCGCCAGGTGGCGACAACTAGATCGCGCCGCTTGCGATACACCTCGATCATGGCAGCGATATTGTCTTGGGGTCCGCTGAGCGCAGCGACTGCGGCGCGCTGGACGGCGCCAAAAGCTCCAGAATCAGTGTTTTCCTTAACCTTGCTGATACCGGCGATGATGGAGGCGTTGCCGACAGCCATGCCGATGCGCCAGCCGGTCATGTTGTACGGCTTGGACAGCGAATTGAACTCGATTACCGGAGCAGACAGATCGCCACCTGCCAGCAAGCTCGACGGGCGCGGCTCGGTGAATGCAATCTCGCTATATGGGCAGTCGTTCACTACGATGGTGTCAGTGGCCTTCGCCCAGGCATTGGCCTCGCGCCAAAACGCGGGGCTCGCCACAGCAGTGGTGGGATTGTTCGGATAGTTTAGCCAGAGCACTTTGGCACGCTGTGCAAGGTCAGCTGGAATGGCACCAAGGTCGGGCACCCAGCCCCGTTCCACAGACATCGGTACCCGCACCACCTGCGCGCCAGCAAACACGGCGCTGGCAACGTAAGCAGGATAGGCTGGATCGGGTATCAGCGCGATATCACCAGGATTAATAAACGCCAGCGCGAGGTGGTGGTTACCCTCTTTGCTGCCGATGAGCGCCAACACTTCGCGGTTGGCGTCGGCCGTGACACCAAACCTCGAGTGGTACCAGGTCGCGACCGCCTGGCGGAATTCGGCCATCCCCCGTTCCTCATCCGGCGGGTAGACGTGCATGGCTGGATCGTGAGCAGCGGTGGTGAGCGCATCTATGATATGTTGCGGCGTCGGCTTGTCGGGATCGCCGACGCCCAAGCTAATGACGTCGATCCCACGAGCACGAGCGTCGCGCTCCTTCTGGCGGATCTGAACAAACAGGTACGGCGGCAACTTACCTAGGCGGTCTGCAACAGCAACCAAGCGGTAGTATTTCCCTTCGCTGCACCACATCACTCGCCGGCAGAGCCGCGCGTTGACGCACGGAGGCGAGTGTACCCCACGCTGCTACGGTGACAGCACTTGATCGGCCGCTTGGACAGGTGGAGTGGTGGGAGACGGCTTAGTCGTTGGCAGGCGACTCCAGCGCGACAGCGTTGTGAGCACTGCAAGTCCCAGCAGGGCGAATAGGCACAAAAGCACCACACAGGTCCATGCGAGCGTCACCTTGAGACCACTTCAAGACCAAGGCGGATCGAACCAGGTTTCAACCACATGGTGCCCTGCCGGAATGGCCAGAGCACTGATCGCGCCATCTGCCCATAGAATAGGCACCTTCTGCCCGTCGATCGTGGCTTCCTATCCTGGAAAATACAACTGGCTGATGACCAGTACGCCGGCACCTTGCGCATTGACCTCGATATGAAGATCACCATTAGCACTCTCCGTTGTAGTCACCTGGTCAACCGAACCGGCTTGCAGTGGCGGCACCGAAGTTTCCCCTGGTAACACCACTGCCGAACGAATGCCGGTCGAGCCTACGACAGCTCACCAGGTGCTTGTCGAGGCGGTAATCACCCACTGAACCATCCCGGCCCTGGGTACGCCAAATCTGGCCTCAACATCTACACGTGCAAATCACCCTGCGATCCGATCTGGGTGAGCGGGGCGCCAGCAGGAAACGTCCACTTGGTCACCAGGTACTGCACATTGGGGAGTGCAAATCACTGCAACTCGGTGGTCTGGTTGTTGGTGTCGGCGGCGTCGATCTGGGCAAACAGCCCATATTCCAAGGGCGTGCTCCCAACCACGTCCTGCAGGTGGTTTATGAGGCCCTCGTTTCGGTCCGCTGGCAGCAAGCCTTCACTGCTAATTCTGAACGGTGCCTCAGAACCGGCTTGCAGGAGCGAGATGATCGGCCACGACGGGAATCTTGCGCCAGTGGCCGGTTCAATGCCCTGCTGAGAGTGAGCACCAGCCAGATCAAGACCAATGAGGCCAGCGAGCAACCAAGGTGCAATTACCCGCAGTTCCAACGTTTGCCGCGCCACCTCAAGCACGCTGGCAGTCATAGCAACGACGACCGACAGCCACATCAACCCGTCAGCATCGCTCACCAACGAAGCTTGCGCTGAAGCTGTCACCATTACCGACGAGGCGGCAATCGCCAGGAGAGCTGTTAGGACGCACGCTCCAGTGATTACCAACAATGCCGTTATCCACGAGGTTGTTCTGAAGACCGGCCTTTGCTTGGTGAGCGAGCAGAGCGACACAACGCCAGGCGCAACGGCGATGGCAACTCCAAAAGTGAATAGGAATACCGCCGGTTCCTGGTCCCGTATGAGATTGAAGCCGGTCACCAGAAGGTGTGCCAGCGAGTACACCGCGGTGTCGCCACCGAGCGACAACAGGAGCCCACCGATGATAAGGGCAAGCGCGTATCCCCGTGTCCGAAAGCGCCTGGTGAGCACGCCCGCAGTTGCACAAACCAACGCAGCCCCCCCGAGATATAACGGCGGTGCACCAGCGAGCCCCTCGCGCAACACCAGGCCACTCAGTTCGTGGGGTGCGAATCCGTCCGAACGGAAGGCATAGGACTCAGCACCTCGAATGGTGAGCGGCGCAAACTGGAGTGCTGGCCACAGTTGCACCATGCTGAGTGCCAGGCCGGACACGTGTGCGAGCAAGCCCAATGCCAATAGGTGAAGCTTGTCGAGCGCTGGACGCATCGGCCGAACCAGTGTCGCTTCCGGCACCGGGCTCGTCTTGACTATTCGAGGCGCATAGCCAATCACCACCTCGTAGATCACGAATACCGCACTGGCGCACCAAACGTAGAGCAATACTGGCGGGTGACCGGTAAGGATCGTGAGCCCCAATGGCACGCCAGCGACGGCTGCTCGTAACACGCTGCGTCTACGTAGCGCCCAGTGCAACCCCAAAACGCACCAGGGCAGCCAGACGGATGCCTGCAGGATGACGGTGTCTTCAATGGGGTACGACAGCAGATAGCCACTGAACGCAAACGTCCACGCGCTCGCCACAGCGGAACCACAACACGCCCAATGCCGGCGAGCTCCTGAAGGACGGACCATGTTGCTCGACGCGAGCAACGCGAGGGCGAGCAGGAACATGCCGAGTTCGGCCACATACACCTGCGCGATTTCTATCGCCGTAAGCAACCGGGGTGTAAACGCGCCTGCTGGCCCTAACAACAATCCGGTCAGCCCGGTTGGTGGATAAAAGGCGTCAAACTGCATATCGGCGAACGCGGAGTGTCCAGCGTTCACATACGGCGTCCACAACGGAAGCTCTTGTTGCTGCCACGATTGCACCACGAAAGCGTAGAGTGGGTTTTTCACTTCTGTAAAGTCGCCGGCGCGAATGGCATATTCGTCAGCAAAACCGGTGAGCAAGCGCCAGTGCACCCAGGCCGGTGCACCGGCGAGGACCAGAGCGGTCAGGACATAGGGCACCACATCCGGCCAGTGGAGCAAGGTGTGACGCCACCACCGGCGCGGTTCCATCGCGTGCGACGCTCCACCAGTGCGCGAACAGTTCGAGTAGTGTACGTGCGAACGGTTGCGCGCAGCACAGCAGTAGACCCTCAAGTCTGGTTGTGATGACGATTGAATGAATCCCGAGGTACAAGCAACATAACAGCGTATTGACATGCTCGATTGCGAGTGCTACTGTGGGGCACGTTAGAACGCTAACGAGCGTGTTATCGAGAGTGACGCGAGG
>JANWJO010000236.1 GCA_025449435.1 Chloroflexota bacterium
CCAGGTGGCCCGGCCCTTTGGGCGCCACCATGCTCACATCAACCTCGTGGGGCGGCTGGATTTGGGTGAAGTGAATGTTGAAGCCGTGCGCAAACATCAAGGTGTTGCCAGGCTTGAGGTGGGCAGCGACTTCCGCCTCATAGATCGCCTTCTGCGACTGGTCGGGGAGCAGCATCATGACCATGTCGCCCAAGGCAGCCGCTTCGCTCACCGTGGTGACGTGCAAGCCAGCCTGTTCGGCGCGCTGCCAGGAGTTACTGCCCTTGCGCAAGCCCACGACGACGTCAGCGCCGCTGTCCTTGAGGTTGAGGGAATGAGCGTGCCCCTGGCTGCCGTAACCCAGGATGGCGATCTTCTTGCCCTGAATATGCGCCAGGTCAGCGTCCGCGTCGTAGTACATTTTCATTGGCATGCGCTTATTATCCTGCTGCTTCCAACTTGACGTCGCTCAACTTGGCGACGCTATCTCCCCGCGTCATGGCCGCCGAACCGGTGCGGACCATCTCCTTGATGCCGTAGGGACGAAGTAGGTTGAGGAGGTTCCCCACTTTGTCTTCCCCGCCCGTCACCTCCACGATCATCGAGTCGTGAGCGACATCTGCGATCTTAGCGCGGAATACCTCCACAAGTGTTGCAATCTCCGGCCGCTGCGCTACCGTCGCTGTGACTTTAATGAGCGCTAGCTCGCTGACGACTGAGGGGTCGTGCGTGACATCCGACACTTTGAGGACTTCGACGACCTTGTACAGCTGCTTGATGACCTGTTCGACGTCGGTGTTTTCGGCATCCACGACCACGGTCATGCGCGACACGTGCGGCCGCTCGGTGCGCCCAACCGTCAGGCTGTCGATGTTGAAGTTGCGGCGGCGGAACAAGCTCACGACGCGGTTGAGCACGCCGGAACGATCCTGGAGCAAAGCGACAAGGATGTGCTGGTTTTTCACGCCTCAATCATTTCCGCGATGCTGCGACCGCGACGCACCATGGGGTACACATTCTCACTGGCTTCGGTGACCGCCTCGATCATGGCAGGTCCAGGCGTTTCCATTACCTTACGCAGGCCCTCTTCGTACTCTTGCGGGTTGGTGGCGCGCCAGGTGGGCACACCGAAAGCATCGCCCAGCTTCACGAAATCGGGGTTGCGCTGAAAATCGCTGTGAACGAAGTTGCTCTTGTAAATGATGTTCTGCCACTGGTGCACCATGCCCAGCGACTTGTTGTTGATGAGCAGAATCTTCACCGGTAACTGCGTCTCGGCGAGCGTCGCAAGTTCTTGCATGGACATCATGAAGCCACCGTCGCCAAGGATGGCCCAGGAATCCTCACCAGGACGCGCAGCCGCCACGCCGATGGC
The DNA here is from genome assembly GCA_025449435.1 of Chloroflexota bacterium. Next base: position 1,355 of record JANWJO010000236.1, read on the forward strand.
GGCGGGCAGGCCGAAGCCCATCGCGCCCAGCCCACCGGCGCTAAACAGCGCGTTGGCACGGTTGAACCAGTAGTACTGGGCGGCCCACATCTGATGCTGGCCAACGTCGGTAGAAACCGACGCCCGCCCACCGGTGAGGTCGGAGATCATTTTGATGAGCCAGGGCGTGGTGAGCGGATTCGTGGGCATGGGGGTAGCCAGCGGGTGTTCCCGGCGCCAGTGGTCGATTTGCTCGGTCCACTCGCAATGTTGGGCCTTGTCGATTAGCGGCATGAGCGCGTGCAGCACCGTGGCGGCGTCGCCCACGATCGGCACGGCCGATTTGACGTTCTTATCAATTTCGGCGGGGTCGATGTCGATGTGTACGACCTTGGCGTTGGGCGCGAAGCCAGGCAGATATTGGGTGACGCGATCGTCGAAGCGCATGCCGAGACCGATCAACACGTCGGCGTTGGTAACAGCGAAGTTGGCATAGGCCATGCCGTGCATACCCACCATGCCGTAAAACAGCCGGTGGCTAGCCGGGAACGAACTGAGGCCCAGGAACGTGGAGATGACCGGAATCTCAGCCTTCTCGGCCAGTTCCAGCAACTCGGCATAGGCGTGCGAAAAAATGACGCCGTGGCCGGCGAGGATGACCGGCCGCTTGGCGCCGTTGATGAGTTCTGCCGCCGAGCGAATCGCCCGGACATTACCGGAGCGTGTCGGCTTGTAGCCAGGCAGGTCCACCTTGTCCGGCCAGCGGAACTCGGTGTGTTCGGCAAACAGGTTGCGCGGGATGTCGATGAGCACGGGCCCGCGCCGGCCGGTGCCGGCCAGGTGGAATGCCTCGTGCATAGTAGGAGCGATGTCAGAGACGCGCTCCACCATGTAGTTGTGCTTGGTGATGGGCAGCGTCACCCCGGTGATATCGCACTCCTGGAACCCATCGTGGCCGATCATCGCCTGGCTCACGTTGCCGGTCAGCACCACGAAGCCGGACGAGTCCATCATGGCGTTGGCGATGCCGGTGACGGTGTTGGTGGCGCCAGGACCCGACGTGACGAGGGCCACGCCCACCTTGCCGCTAGCGCGGGAGTAGGCATCAGCCGCAAAGGCTGCGGCTTGCTCGTGGCGCACCAGAATGTGCTTGATATGGGGAAAGTCAGGGAGCACATCGTACAGATCGAGCACGGTGCCGCCAGGTACGCCAAAGATTGTGTCGACGCCGGCCCGAGTGAGGGCCTCGCCGACAATGTGCGCGCCATTCATCTTCATTGCCTAGCCAACCTCTCACCCTCTGCGGTAAATAAAAAGCTCGTCCCAACAGAGGGACGAGCGTATGCCCGCGATGCCACCCTACATTGACACGTACTACCTGGAAGCAGCATGCCGCACCAACAAAAAACGCCCCGTCCCTCAAAGGGACGAGAGCGCAATCTCCCGCGGTGCCACCCTACTTGGCAGTCTCCGCACGACCTCGTAAAAGGCAGGCGGCGTGCCCACTCGGCGCAGGATAACGGCTGCTACCCGGGTGGAGCTACTGTGGCCAGCGGCCGGTTCACACCACCTGCTCAGGGGCGAGTTCTGCACACTTGCGGCGCCAGGCTCACACGAACCCCGGCTCGCTGCGGCCCGAAGTGGGCGTACTACTCCCCGTCAGCGCTACTTGGAGATCCAAGCTCTTCGCGCGGAGTGTACGGTTATGATGTTGAACTGTCAATCATTGCAACGGCGCTGCAACACGGTGAGTCCTGGGACAGGTCTGCTACGACGAGTAGGACCGCCCCATTGCGCCAGATGTCACGAGGGGCGGGGAGCATTACTTGAAGTCTAATGCTTCAGATTTCCGCATTCGCTGGGCGCCCAAGTTGCGACCTGAACGGCTAGCGCAACTCTACCGTACCGATGCTTTGGGCCTTCGTGATCCGGCGCTCATCAGCGAGGTCGGCGACATGTTGCTCAGGCGCTGTGAGAGCATCATCCTGGTGAGCAGCTGGCGCTTTGTCTGCCCACGCTGTGGCGACGTGGTGGCTACCGATCACGGCAAGTCATCGAAGGACGAGGACGTGATTTCGTGCCCAGGGTGCCTTTGGTCGAGTACGCGGCTAGCGATCCATCGCAGCTGGCAACATCTTGATCTGTTTGCAGGTAACGATCAGGGGGCGTTCCAGCGCTATGTGGACACCTATCCACAGGCAGGTAACGACACCCAGAAGATGCTGGCGATTGACGCGCTGATTCACGACTTTCACCAATTCCTGGCGAGCGAACGGCCGCACCGTTTAGTGGCAGTGAACTTGATCGAGGGCAACCATAAACAGGTGCTCGTACTGCTGGACACACTGGCCTACGGCGATGCGAGCAGCGCGGGAATTGCTAACCAACGACAGCAGTGGGACGAGCGCCGCCAGATCATGAACCGAGGATAAGCTCCGCGACCGCTACCGGCCAAAGCAGTATTGGGTGTTGCCAAGGTACCGCACCGTACAACAACGATTTATTGTTCATTTTGGTACCATGACGATGGTCGTTCTGCTGGGGGGAAGACATTCGTCTCCTTGTCTGGAGCAAGGAGTCGTCACGTCGCCGGGAGCAGCGCGATTGAAGAAAGGGTTAGGACCATGCAACTTAATCCTGGCGGGCTTATTGCGTGGCTAGTCGTGGGGCTCATCGCCGGTTGGCTGGCGGGGCAGGTCGTGAAGGGCGGCGGCTACGGCATCGTTGGCGACATCGTCGTCGGGATCATCGGCGCGTTCATCGGCGGTTTCATAGTGTCGCTGCTCGGGATCGGCGGCTCGACGGGGCTTATTGGGAGCATCGTCGTCGCATTCATCGGAGCCGTGATCCTGATTGCGATCTTGCGGGCCGTCGGTGGGTCGCGAACGCGAGCCTAACCCAGCGGGTACGAAGTTGCCGGGCGCGCTCGGAGGCGACGCGATCGACCGGGATCCCGTCGCCTCCGAGATTGGCGCGCGTGATGGCGGTGGGACGAGCCCACCGGCTGTGGGCCGGGCGCTCACGCCAAGGGCGATTGCGCTCATGGCAGTGGTGTGTCTCAGCGTGCTCGTGGGCGCTTACGCCCTCTGGCTACTGCGCTCGGTGCTCCTGTTGGCGCTGCTGGCCGTCATGCTCGGCACGTCCATCGAGCCCGCCGTCAACCTCCTCCGTCGCGGCCCATTCACGCGGGGTTCGGGCGTTCTTGCCATCTACTGCCTGGTGATCGCAGTCCTGGCGGTACCGGCCGCGATCCTCATCCCAAGCGCCGTCGCCCAAGCATCTACGTTCGCGGCACAGGCGCCCGCGACCTTGGACCGGCTGCGCGCGTCAGCGACCAGCCTCGAGCCCGCGGCCCTCCGGACGGTGGCGATCGGGCTTGTCGATCAGGTGGACAGCGCCATCAACCAGCCGGGCGCGCCGCTCGGTGTGCAACTCGTCACGGCGGGCGCAACGGCGGTGAAGGGAATCGTCGACTTCCTGACTGTCTTCGTGCTCGCCTACTACTGGCTCGTGGAGCGCGCGTCGATAAAGCGAATTGTCTTGCGCGCGGTCGCGCCCGACCACGCTGGACATATCAACACGGTTTGGGTGGAGATTGAGGAGAAGCTCGGCGCCTGGGTACGGGGACAGCTCGTGTGCATGCTCGCTGTCGGCGTCACGGCAGGCGCCGGCTTCTTCGCCATCGGTTTGCCCCAGCCGATCTTACTCGGGGTGGTGGCAGGCCTCTGCGAGATCGTGCCCCTCGCCGGGCCACTGCTTGCGTTCGCCCCGGCCGTGCTCGTGGCGTTCACTGTGGGCCCTCAGACGGCGCTAGGAGTACTGCTGTTCGCCGTCGTGGTCCAGCAACTCGAGAGCAACGTCCTCGTGCCGCGAGTGATAAGCCGTAGCGTCGGAGTCAGCCCGCTGACGGTTTTGCTCGGTGTGCTCGCCGGCGCCACGCTCGCGGGGATCTATGGGGCGCTTGTGGCGGTGCCTGTGGCAGCGGCGACGCAAGTCGTGTTTGCCCATCTGCTGCACTATGAGCCGGCGTCGGGCGAAGTGCAGGAGACTGCTCCAGCCTGACGGACCAGCGCGGCTCAGCTCCCAATAGCTCCAATTCCAAACCAACTCAGGACCTGGGCGCCTGCACCCGCGACAATCGCAATCGCGATGAGTGCGACGGTTCCCCAGCCCAGCACATTGTACGCGCGCCCATTTGTGAGATTGCCCGCGATGCGCCGGTCGTTGATGAGTAGCATGAGGAAAATGAGGATGACTGGCAGCAGAATCCCGTTCAGGAGCTGCACGTACACGAGGAACTGGATAACGGCACTCGTGGGAGCGAGCATCGCGGCGGCAGCGGCCATGGCGATGAGCACGGCGTAGGTGCCCAGGAAAATCGGTGCCCGCCGGAAGTCGAGGTTGACGCCTTTTCTGAAGCCGAACGCCTCGCTGATCGCGTAGGACGTCGCCAGTGGCAGCACTCCCGCCGCCAGGAGCGAGGCGCCGAGGATGCCAACAGCGAAGACGACCTCCGCGGCAGCCCCGGCCACTGGCGCGAGCGCCTGCGCAGCGTCAGCAGCGGTGTTGAGGTCCGTCTTGCCTACCTTGTGGAGCGTTGCCGCGGCGGCGATGATGATGAAACTCGAGATCGCGTTAGAGATGATGGCGCCAAAATAAGTGTCCGCACGTTCGGACCCGTAGTGTCGTCGCGCGCCGCCCCGTTCGACGACGGCACTCTGCTGAAAAACTTGCTGATACGGCGAGATCGTCGTCCCGATTGTGGCGACAAGCAGCGTTAGGAACGCCGGGTCTGAGCGCAACGTCGGCACGACGAGGCCGTGCGCCACAGCGCCCCAGTCGGGGTGGGCGAGGATCGCCGAGATCGGATAGGCGAGGAACGCGAGCGCCATGATCAGGAAGAGCTTCTCGACGCGGACGTAGCTGCCGGCGATGACCATGTAGCCCACGATCAAGGCGCTGAGCGGGATCGTGAGATAGGGGCTGACGCCGAAGAGACCGAGCGCCGATCCGATACCCATGAACTCCGTCACCAGGATGCTGCCGTTCGCGATCAGCACGACCGTGACGGCGAACAGCGCCCAGGCAATCCCGAACCGCTCGCGGATAAGGTCCACTAGGCCCCGGCCGCTCGCGGCGCCAAGGCGAGCGCACATTTCCTGGACGACGGCGAGCGAGATGGTGATGACGACCATGACCCAAAGCAGGTCGTAGCCATACTTGGCTCCCACCTGGCTGTATGTCGCAATGCCGCCCGCATCGTCGCCTGCGGTGCCGGCGATGAGTCCTGGACCAAGGATCGTAAGCCAGAGCAACGGACCCGTCGCCGGCTTGCGAAGACCACGTAACAACATGCTATGGCCGCGCACAGTCAGGCGGACACCGGGCCTAATCGCTCGCGGCTGCTTCGGCACCTCGGGTCTGGACGCCGGCGCGGGCGCAGCATCGCCCGTTGCCTGCACAGGTTTCATGAGAACACTCGCGGGGCCTGGTCGCGCCAAGACTTCGGGGCAACTTGCGCCATGGCTGCGTCGACCGTGACGGCGCCAAGCAACCGGCCGCCCACCCCGACCACCGGCAACGCAGCGAAGTGAGCGTCGATGAGCCGGCGCGCCGCGGTGACTGCCGGCTCGAGGGGGCCAGCTGTCAGGGGATTCGCATACATGAGCTCTCTCAAACGCTGGTCTTCCTTCGCCAGGAGCAAGTCGCGCAAGGTAAGAATTCCCCGCAGTTTACGCGCCTCGAGATTGTCAACGACGAAGACGTAGTACACAAAGTCGGGAGTGGTCATTTGTTGGGCGAGCAGCGGCCGCACTTGGGCGACTGTTTCCTCAGCCGGTGCGACCACGATGTCATTGGTCATGATGCCACCCGCCGTGTCCTCGGGGAAACTGAGGAGCTCGAGGACGCGTCGCTGCCGCTCGTCGGGGAGGTAAGCGAGCTGCCGTTGCGCCGCATCGGGTAGCAAATGGCCGACGAGGTCCGCCGCAGCATCGGGAGCCATAAGCGTGAGCAGCCTGCTCGCCTGGTCGTCGTTGAGCTCTTCAAAGACTTGGAGCTGGCGCTCGGGCGTCATCACTTCGAGCGCATCTGCGGCGATCGGGTCCGGCAACAGTGTCAGGAGCTCCGCGGCGTGGAGGTAGGGAAGAGCGTCAGCAAGCCGGGCAATCTCGGCCGGCGGGAGCCCCTGCACGCGGCGGTGGTAATCCCGGCCTTTCTGCGCAGACTCATGGTCGCCGCGCAGGAACTCTATGTAGCGCCAGTCAACGAGGTGTCTGGGCAACCCGCCGCCGAAGAGGCCCCTTCCCAGCCGCCGCACCACTGCCCACGCGCTGGCGTCGACGGCCTGGATTGCCAACCGTCCGTCGACTTCCTCAATCCAGAGGTCGTTGGCGCGCATAACATGGCGATTCATCGTATCAATGACCAGGGAATCGAGGATGTCGCGCTTTGCCAGCACGAGCGTGTCGAGGGCATCGTCGGATACGGGCTCCCCGGACGAGAGATCGGGAATATGGACTACCGGACGAGCCGGCCGGCCCCTGACATCAATCACGTCCAATGCAGGCGTCAAGCACTGCGAAGCGTCGCGGCGGTATAGCACGTGTGAGATGGTTGAGTAGTCGCCAGAGGCGAGGTCCACCACCAGGTCGAGCACGTGCGCTTCGCTACCCGCCACATCCACGAGTCGAGCGCGAACCAGGGCCGATAGCAGCGCCATCCGGCAATCCCAAATGATCCGGACGAACCGATCGCTCGCCGTCGCACGATTCTAGCACTCGGCAGGCCATCCTGAGCCTACTGGATGTGATCATGGGTTGCGATGTGTCTCCACATCGCCATCGTCAGGACTCTGAAGAGGGGCGCTAGGTTGCGCTCCGCTCAGGCAAGAACCGAGGGTGAGGGCGCACTGTTTGCCCCCTCCTCCACATGGGCTAGGAGCATTGGACACTGCCAGTGTGCCCGCTGCCGCACGAAGCAAAAATGCGTGTGTCCGATGTGACGGCAAGGTGTAACCAACGCGTTATCCTTCCGGTACGTAGATGGACAATGGGTATTCTTCCATCGAGTAGCACCTCTGAATCGTTGGCACTATGCGAGCAGGAGGTTTTGGTGTTCACTTCAGAGCGGGTTCAGCGGCGCCAATCGTCTCAGACATCGTCTGTTCAACGCGAGGCGACTTCCGTAAGCGACACGGTCAAAGCCGGAACCCAGTCGACCGGAAGGTCGCTCGATAACGGCATGCTGGCCTCGATGGGGTCGTCGTTTGGCTTTGACTTTAGCGGCGTGCGCATTTTCGACGATGCCAACGCGGCAGGCGCGGCTCGTGACCTGCAAGCCCGCGCCTTCACCGTTGGCGACCAGATCGTATTTGGTCCGGGCCAGTTCGACCCACACTCGACACAAGGCCAGCAGTTGCTGACGCACGAATTGACGCACGTGGTGCAGAACACGCGGGCGGGCGCCACGGGTGATGTGGATGACAGCGCGACGGTGAGCGAACCTTCGGACGCTTCCGAGCGCGAAGCGGAGCACGTCGCAGCGCAAGCCACGAGTGCGCCCAGCACGGTGAGCGACGCGGCCCCGGCCACCGTGCAACGTTTTCTCGACTCAGATGACTTCTGGGGAACCAAAGGACTGCTCGGCGACAAATGGGGCGGCGTAGCAGATGCAGGTATTGCTACGGCTTGGGACGTAGCCGGTGTGATTCCAGGCGTTGGGACTGCATCTGGTCTGGTAGGTGCCGGTATTGACGGTGCAAAGTCGCTGGTTATGTCGGGTGAGGGCCTCGCCGACACGGCGATGGGTAATCTCGACCAGGCCGACAAGGATATGAAAGGGGCGTCACGCTTCGCACAGGATATGGTGCCCGATGCCGCCAGCGCAATCCCCATCTGGGGCACCGGCCAGAACGCGGTGCAAGGTCTATGGGATGGGGCGTCTGCCATTGATCGTGCCACGGGTGGTGAGCAAGCGCCGTTGTCCGGCGACATCCTCAATCAGGGTCTTAATGCCGCTTGGGACGCGATTTAGCACCTCGCACGAGTGCGCCGGCAGAGCCGGTTAACGCTCCCTGACGGGAGGCTGACTGCGGGTGGTGTGACAACCAGAAGGTAAATGCGTCCCGCCATTGCCTGTGGTCGCCAGCGCCTGCCGCTAAAGCAGCAGGCTACGTTGGTTCGCCCCGTGAACGGGACTTAGCGGTGCTAGTCGCACTCTCTCGTCCCTCAAGCCAGCTTGAGCAGGCGAACGCACGTAGCCCGATCCATTCATGGTCGGGCGAGGCACGGGCACCGACCACCGTCTCATTGCGGTAGCACCCCAGTTAGCTAGCGACAGGACGTTGCGCCCGATGCGCCGCTAGCTCCCCTCTCCG
>JANWJO010000237.1 GCA_025449435.1 Chloroflexota bacterium
GGCTTCACCGCGATGTGTATTGGTTCATCCAGCGCACCTTGAATGCGTGCCACCTCGGCCATCGCCTTGGCCGGAATGATCAAATCCACATCTTCGGTCGCCGGCGCCTCAAGTTCGATGGTGCGCAGGGACAGCCGGTAGGAATCGCATCCCACCAGGGTCAGCTTATGGCCCCGTGCGCGCAGCAAGATACCCGACAGTTGCGGACGACCCTCATCCTTGGCCGCTGCGAACTCGACGTCACGTATGGCCTGGCGCAAGTCGTCGGCACCTACCCGCACCAGCGGTGCATCCGACACCTGGTCGATGGCAGGAAACTCGCTGGCGTCGACGCCCTTCACGTTGGCATTGAAGCGCGCCCCCTTCACGGCCAGGGTTTGGGTACGCTGGACCAAGTCGAGCTCCACCGTGTCGTTGGGCATCGCGTTCACCAGATCGCTGAACAAGCGATGGGGCACCGCTACGCTACCTGCGTCCGCGATGCTTGCCTCGATCCAGGTGACGATGGCCATGTCGATGTTGGTACCGGCCAGCTTCAAGCGGTCGCCATCGCTGGCGATGAGCACAAACCCGGTGATCGGCGTCGCCCCGCGCGGCGCGATGGCGTGACCTACGTCGCCCAGGCTCTTACTGAGCGTGCTTTGCGCGCAGTTCAGGTGCATGTTGATCTTCCTTCCACCCGGTGTCGTGGTGTCCGCCACAGCACCCGTATGTCGTCGCGGAGCGCTCCCATGCTAGGTTGACAGCATTGGCTTCGTCTATGGCACGTTCGCGCTAGCGGTATTGACCGAGGCCCGCGCGGCGCGTCCCGACCGCGCATTGGCCACGATTCCAGCAATCGCGCAGCCGGCGCCGGCCAGAGCCAGCGCGTAGGGCAAGTGGAGCAACTCCGCCGCGGCGCCGATAGCCAGACTGCCGATGGGGACCAGGCCGGAATTGACGATCATCCACAGGCCCAGTGCACGGCCCTCCGTACCTGGCTCTGCCGCCAGTTGCACGCTGGCGCCGGCCGTGGCCAGGTAGCCAATCAGCGACCCGCCAAACACCGCAATCGCCACCATGCCGGTGACTAAGTTGGGTGACAGCGCAAACGCCACCAGGGCAACGCCAGTGACGACCTCCAGTGCGGCCAGCGCGCGCAGGGGACGGCGTGCCACCCAAGGCAAGCCAGAAACGAATGCCCCGCCCAGCGCACCAACACCCGTGGCCGTCAGCAGCAGGCTAAGTCCCCCTGGCCCCGCATCAAACACGTCACGGGCCATCTGGGGTAAGAATGATCCGTAGGGGAGCGCCAGCACCGTCAGCCCAATGGCTGGCAGCAACACCGACCGGATGCGCGGATTTCGCGCCACCGCGAGCACCGCGCTCAACCCGCGGTTACCTGTCCCCACCACCGGCGCCGCGCGCGCCCGGATGAAGAACAGCGCCGCTATCACGGCCACAAAGCTCACTGCGTTGACCCAAAAGCATGCAGCCGCCCCGGCCGTCACCAGCAACCATCCGCCAATAGCGGGCCCAGCGATGCGTGTGAGGTTGAAGCGCACCGAGTTGATCGCTACGGCCCGGCGCAGTTGCTCCTTGCCTACGAGTTCCTTGATGAACGCTTGCCACGACGGCCCGTTGAGCGCGTTTATCACGCCGCTGGCCGCCGCAATGACCAAGATGCTCGCCACCGTATTGCGCTCAAGAGTTTGCAGCAACGCGAGAACAACCGTGAGCACGGTGGCCGCGGCTTGCGTCGCCAGCAGCACTTTGCGCCGGTTGGCGCGGTCGGCCAGCGACCCTGCTGGAATGCCCAGCAACAGCACCGGTGCGGTCTGCACAAACCCCAGCAACCCCAACACAAAACTGGAGTTACCCAGTTGCAGGATGGTCCAGCCCAGCGCCACGTTCTGCATCCAGCCGCCCAGGCTGGACACGAACGCCCCCACCAGAAACAGCGAGTAGTCCCGATTGGCCAGCGGTGTATCGTCGATCCATCGCATGCGGGCCATGCTCGCTCGTTTCGCTGTGGACTGCCGGCGCCCCTACTGTAGCACCACGGTCAGTCGTGCCTGCACCCTTCCCCGGGAGAAACGGGGAAGGGATGGGGATGGGGTTGCGATTACCCCTCTCTAAAATACTCCAGTTGCTCCACCATCACCCGGCTGGCCTGCACCCCGTCACGCGTCGCTTGCCAGGTGCGCAGGCAGTGCGGCGGTGTGCGATCGGCAGGCGTGGTCCCTGCGAGCGTGAAGCCGATGCCCAGCGGCTGCGGCCCCAAGTCGTCTTCGCGATTGTTGTACTGATTGGCGCCCCAACGCTGCCCTGCCGCCAGCAAGTCGAAGGCAATAAATCGGTTGGTGAGGCGGTCCCAGGTTGCTTCACCCTGTAACTGGCAGTCAAACCCTGCAGGGTATGACCGTTCCTCGCCATCTTCCGGCCGGGTCCAGCTGGCAGTACACGCCAGGCGCACCGCACCCGTGAGCGTGAGGTGTACCAGCGACCCATTGACGCCGGTCACCTCCGACCACAAGTCCATGTGTTGGATGGCGCTCTCCGGCCAGGCGAACGGCTCGCCGCGTACACAGTCGCGCAGATGAAAGCGGGCCAGGCGCCGTAGCAGCGCCCGGGGCGCGGCTCGGTGCGTTCCCACGGTCCCGGGCTCCGGCACCAACTTCTGCGCCTCATCCCGCGTAAACCAGGCGTAGTCAAAGTTCCAGGCGCCCTTGCGCCAGTCGTCGGGCCGGGTGTCGATGGTCCTGGGCAGGTCGCGTGCCACCAGTTGCAGCACCAACCCGCCGACGGGGTATCCCCGATCCGGAGCCGCCGCGCCGAGCACTTGGACTGGAGCACGGTTGCCAAGCAAGGCTGCTTCGCGCCAGCGGCTGAGCGCTACTCCCAGCATCCCCGCCATCTTCTCCGGGTCACGCGTGTTGATAGACGCCAGAAACTGCCCGGTCGCGGTGAATGCGTAGCTGCCCTGCCGGGTGGTGGTTGGGTGCGTCCGGCCGCCGTAATGCCCTTGTTCGGCGATGTGCCGGAAGAATTGCCCTACATCGTCCTGCTGACGCTGCAACGCCGAGCTGTTGCCGGCCACCGGAATAAACTGCTCGCTGAGCAGCCGGATCACCGTTGGGTCGCTAAAAGCCTGCGCACGGCCGGCCACACCATTGTTTCAGGTGCAGCCCAGGGGATTGCCATTCATGGCCCACAGGAACACTGGTTTTCCTTGCTCGCTGGCAAGCTGGCACGCGGCGCGGAGGTCGGTTTGCCACGGCACGGCCTTCCAGCGCAGCTCTGACGCTTGTGGCGCCAGCCACGCGAGGAGGGGACGGAACGTCGCGCCGCTCACCGGCGGCACGCTGTTTTGCGGGGCTGCGCTGGCCATGACTACTCCTTATACTTCGTTGCCCGCCCGGTGGCAGGGCGAGTCGCCCTGCCACCGGTACCGCTTACGACGACGCTTTCAGCGAAGCCTCGTATTCCTGGCGGATCATCTCACCGCCACGCGACTTCCACTGGCTGATCGCATCATCAAGCGACGACAGTGGCTGCTGGCCCGTGATGATGGCCGACACGGTGTCGTACCCGAACTGGTTCAACTCGGAGGCCTTGGCCACATTGGTCGCCGAGTATAGCGGCCAGCTTGGATCGTTGAGCCCGATCTTGATGATTTGCGCCGAAAGGTTCTGCGCGTACTCTGCCGCTCCCGGCGACTGGGGATAAAAGAACACCGGCAGCGCCCCCATCAGGTAGATCAGATCACCCTTCTCGCTCTGCCCCTGCGGGGTCAGCGCTGGCACACCATTGGCATCGGGTTTGGAATCGACGCCGGGCACGCCGTAGCTCAAGAACAGCCACTCTGCGCTGCCAAAGGGCGACGCCAGGTAGTCCAGGATGCGCAACAGCATGTCGATCTTGTTGGGGTCCGTGACTGACGCTGGGATGCCGGTGAACCCGAACGACCCTGGTGTGTTGTAGGTGTTGGCCTTGCTCCCACCTGGATCGGACGGCATGATCCCCTTGAGCACTGCCTTGGGGTTCACGGTGGTGATCTTGTTATACACCGAGCCGGACAGCCGCGGATCCACAAAGTTGCCGAAGCCTTCACTGTGCAGGCCGGTTTTGCCGCCGATAAAGTTGTTCTGGGCCTGGGCGAAGGTCAGGGACCCAGAATCTGGGTAGTAACCGCCGTCCTTATACACCTGGGTCAGGAACGACAACCCCTGCTTGAACTCATCGGTCTCGATGGTGTAGCTGAGCGTGCCATCGCTATTTTGCCGCCAGTTGAACGGCGTGCCGTACATGTTAAATGCGATCGTATTGTCCCAACCGGTCCAGTTCAGCCCGTACCGGCTCATGCCCCAGGTATCAGCTTGGCCGTCGCCGTCGGGGTCGTTCTTGGTGAACGCTACCAGCAAGTCGTGCACATCAGTCGGGCTGGCGAACGTCTCTTTGCCAACTTTGGCAGCCCAGTCGGCGCGATAAAAGGGGATGTTGCCGTTACTCTGGATCGGCTTGGGCACCCCGTACACCTTGCCCTTGAACTTCACGTTGTTCCAGGTGGCGGCTGGAATGTTCGCCAGGTTCTTGTATTTCTTGCCCGCGTCGCCAGTGACGTAGGGCGTGAGGTCCAAAAATGCCCCCTGCCCCATCGCCTGATATTGCGGAGCTGCGTTTTGGCCGGGATTGAGGTAGAACAGGTCAGGTAGCGAGCCACCGGCGATGAGCGCGGCGGACTTCTGCCCATAGGTAGGTTGCGGCGTGATGATGGGCTGCCAGGTTACGCCCAGGCGCTTATTCAACTCCTGCCAGTACTGGTTCTGGCCCATCGGCGTCGGCGGCGATTGATACGCGATGGTAAACGCGGTCACCGTGCCGCCAGACCCCGGTGTGCCGGTATACGAGGTGAACGCCGTTGGGAGCTTATTGAACGCATCGGGCACGCCAGCCGCCGGTGATGGAATCTTGTCCGGTAACGCCGAGCCACTGGCGGTGGTGGAGGTGCCAGTGGCCGCGCTGGAAGTGGTAGCGACTACGGCACTCGTCGTCGAAGCGGCTGCGCTCGTTGTCGCAGCGGCTGCGCTCTTTGTCGCCGTCGCCGCGCTCGACGTTGTAGCGGCAGCGCTGGTGGCTGCTGCGCTGGTGGCTGCTGCGCTGGTGGCAGCGGCGCTGGTGGCTGCGGCGCTGGAGGTCGTGGCGGTCGCCGTCGTGCCGCACGCCGCCAGGCTCACCGCGCCTGCTAGCGCCACTACGCTGCTCAAGATCATCCGGCGTGACACCTGTCTGGTTCGCCATTCTGTCACATGGCCGCGTGCTGGTTGCCTAATCGAGCCGTCGATGAGGTCCTACTTTCATAACGCTGCTTGGTTGCCAAGCAGCAACATTACCGAGGGTGATGCCTGCTGTGCGCCGTCTGGCGCCGTTCGCTCATGCCAATGACGACCTCCTTTTGGGAGCGTTCCCACGGTGAGCCCGTGTGCTCCTCTCTTCCGTGTCTGCGCCCACTGAATTGCCTTCAGGCTATGGTGCTGGTGGCATTACCCCTTGATCGCACCGGTCAGCACCCCCTTCGTGAAGTACTTCTGCAAGAAGGGATACACAAGCAGGATGGGCACTGTAGCGAACACGATGATGGCCATCTGCACTGTTTGCGTGGGCGGCGGCGGTTGATTCGGGTCGAGTTGGGCCGCCGTTGCCAGCGTGCTCCCGGCAAGTACATATTGCTGCAATACCACCTGGATTGGCCATTTGCCCGCGTCGTTGAGATACAAGATGGCGTTGAAAAAGGCGTCCCAAATGCCCACGCCATACAGCAGCGCCACCACCGCCAGCACCGCTCCCGACAGCGGCAGCACCACCCGCCACAGCACTTGCCAGTCGTTCGCGCCGTCCAACCGGGAGGCTTCGATGAGCTCGGCTGGGATGTTCATAAAAAAGTTGCGCAACACCACCAAATTGAACGCGCTAACCAAGCCAGGCAAGATCAGCGCTTGGTAGGTATCGATCATTCTCAGGCCCTTGACAAGCAAGTAGCTCGGAATCAAACCGGGCGAAAACAGCAGCGACCCCAGCACCATCAGTAAGATGAACTTGGCGCCAGGTACCCCACGCTTACTCAGACCATACGCCAGGCCCACCGTCGCTACCATCTTGGCCGCTGTGCCGAACACCACCAACCCCAGGCTCACCTTGAGTGCCTGCTGCACCACGCCGCCGCGCAACAGCGCCTTGTAGGCGTCGAACGACGGGTGCTGCGGCCACAAGATCAACCCGCCAGAGAGCACGTCTTTCTCCGTGGAAAAACTCACCGCCAGCACATACAC
>JANWJO010000238.1 GCA_025449435.1 Chloroflexota bacterium
CATGTGGCGGGCCTGGGTCTTGAGGCAGCAGATGACGTGCTCATCTGGAATCGCGCCATCGACACCGGAGCGTTATCTCAAAGGATGAAGACTTCGCGCTTCGGCGGATCCATGCCGTCGGGGGGCCCGCAATCGTGTGGATCCGCCGAGGCAATACTTACCTTAGCGAGATGCTTCGTTGGTTTGAGCCGTTGCTGCCAACCGTCGTTGAGGCACTCGAGCGAGGAGAGCCCCTGATCGAGATCGTCTGATCACCGCTGCCGGCGATCGAGCGCGGTGATTTGGATCAGGTTGCCGCAGGTGTCGTTCAGCATCGCGATGGTCGAGCCGGTCACTTTGGTCGGAGGCATGGTGAACGCCGCGCCGAGCTGGTGCATGCGGTCGTACTCGCGTTGCACGTCATCCACGTAGAACATGGCGGCTGGCTGGCCCTGCCCGAAGATCGCCTGCTGGTAGGCCCGAGCGGCCGGATTGTCATTGAGGGCGAGCTGCAACTCGGTGCCGTCTGGCTCCTCGGCAGAGGCCACGGTTAGCCAGCGAAACGGTCCCTGGCTGAAATCCGCCTTCTTCACGAAGCCCAGAACGTCGGTATAGAAGCGCAGCGCCTTCTCCTGGTCGTCCACATAGAGGCTGGTCAACTTGATCTTCACTGCCATTTCCTTCTGTCACATTGGCGAGCTCCGGCCCGTCACAATCATGACGGAACGCAACGAAGGAATGTGACCGATGAGCGACCACGCACACGACTGGCTCGCGCAACGCTTCGAAACCAGCCGCCCCCACTTGCGGGCGGTCGCCTACCGGATGCTCGGCTCGGCCATTGAAGCCGACGACGCCGTACAAGAAGCCTGGCTGCGCGTCAATCGGGCAGGCGCCAGCGGGGTCGAGAACCTGAGCGGCTGGCTCACTACTATCGTGTCGCGCGTGTGCCTGGACATGCTGCGCTCACGGCAGGCCCGCCACGAGGAGCCGCTCGACGAAATTGCACTCGAGCCGCTAGAAAACCAGGACAGCGCGCTCGACCCCGAACACGAGGCGCTGCTGACCGACTCGGTGGGGATCGCTATGCAGGTCGTGTTGGACACGCTGGCGCCCGCTGAGCGCGTGGCGTTCGTGTTGCACGATGTGTTCGGCCTGGCGTTCGAGGAAATTGCCCCGATTGTGGGACGCTCGCCTGTGGCGACCCGCCAGCTGGCCAGCCGTGCTCGACGCCGTGTGCAGGGCACCAGTCCCTCCGAGGACCCTGCTGCCGATACGGCACAACATAAGGCCCTGGTAGACGCCTTCCTTGCCGCCTCACGCGGTGGCAATCTCGGCGCGCTGCTCACGATGCTGGACCCCGACGTGGTGCTGCATAGCGATGCTGAGGGTGAACGCATCGGTACTCCAGCCCCGATGTATGGAGCGGCAGCGGTGGCCGGCTTCTTCTCTGGCCGTGCCCACTCCGCCCGGCCCGTCCTCATCGACGGCGTACCTGGGCTGATGTGGGCTCCCGGTGGGAAGCCCCGCGTCATCTTCAGCTTCACCTTCAGCGGTGGTGCCATCTCCGACATCGAGCTCATCGCCGATCGGGAGCGGATCGAGCACATGGAATTGGAAGTGATGGCCCGGCAGAGGCAAAGGCACGACCTCCCTTGATGTCCTCCCTGGCGGGTGGGACAGGTTGCTGGATGTATGGTGGTGAACCTCGGTGGCGCGAGCTCCCCTCCCGGGAACCTTTGAGAAGGGGTCCGTGGCCATTTTCTTGAGTGACTTTGACCGCTTGCCAGCTGTGCGGCGCTTCGAACCTACCTAATACTGCCGCACCTGCTACACTGCCTCAGGAATTACTTCCTTCCTTCTTCCTTGGGTATGCGTCTGGCACACCCATACTGCTGGCACGAAAGTGAGTCGAATCCATGGCATTGTTCTTGTTCCAAGCGGCCTACACCTCCCAAGCGCTGGCGGCACTGGCCAAAAGCTCGCAGGACCGCTCAGTGGCAGCCCGCGATGTCATCGCGCGTGGCGGTGGCAAGATGCACGCCTTTTATTACTGTGTTGGGGAATATGACGTCGTGGCGATTTTTGAAGCGCCCGACCTAACCGCCGCAACAGCCGTCGCTATCGCGGTCGCCGCTCCCGGTCACCTCAAGGCGACCAAGACGACGCCGTTGCTCACCACCGCCGAAGGCATGGCGGCGTTCGCCAAGGCCGGCACTATCACCTACAGCGGACCGTCGTAGGCACGAACATAATGACCGAGGGGGGGCCGTAACCCCAACCCCGCGCCCAAGGGGCACCCGGTCCCCCCTTGGCAGGGGGGACTGGCGGCTGGAAAACCGCCTGCTCTCCTCTCCAGCTCGCTGGGGAGGGGTGGGGGTGGGGCCGTGCCCGTGACCTGCCCGGCGGCCCCAACCATCCGTCCGCTCGGTTCCTCCCTTGGGGGACCTTTTTAAGGAGGGGGCCCCTACTAGGGCCCAGACTCGTCCCAACGCTCTACCTTGCCCGGCTGGCCCACGCTGGTACGATTGAGAAAGCGTTGCATGCTGAACTACTGGCGTGGGTGCAAGGGAGATAGGCGCTATGGCAGCGGATCCCTCCCTGGCTTCGGCGCTTCCCGCCGCCCAGCAGCCATCAACCGCAGCGAAACGCCCGCCCTATAAGCTGCTCATCGCTGGCGCTGCTGCACTCATCACCTTCGCCTATCTCATCGTCACGGCTATGGGCTCCAGCACCGTGTACTACCTCACGGTGGCCGAGTTGCATGCCAAAGGCAATGCTGCCTACCAAACGCCCACCCGCGTCGGCGGCCGCGCGCTCGATGGCTCCATCCAGCACGACCTCAGTGCGCAAACGCTCAAGTTCACGCTGGTGGATAGCACCGGCTCGCTGCCCGTGATCTACCAAGGCATCGTGCCCGATATGTTCGGCTATGCCACCGACGGCCACTACCAAGATGCTGTGGTGGAGGGCAAGCTGCATCCGGATGGTGTGTTCTATGCCAGCCAGATCATCGTCAAGCACGATGCGACGTTCGCCGCCGCCGACGCCACCGCCACCGCTGGCGTGACGCTCACCCCGCAGCCGGGGCATAGCACCCCCTCACCATGACGTTTGCCAGCAGCGCCACCGCCCTCCTCATCCTGGCTCTCGCTAGCGCCGTGTATGCCTTGGCGGCCTCTGCGCTGGGCCAGGTGCGTCACGATGCGGCGTTGCGGCTGAGCGGTGAGCGCGCCGTCCTGGCCGTGGGGGGATTGGTGACCTGTACTGCCGCCGTGTTGTGGGTGTTGCTCGCCACGCACCAGTTTAGTGTGGCGTTCGTCGCCGAGGTGTCCAACCGCGAGATGTCGCTGCGCGCCGTCCTCAGCTCGTTCTGGGGCGGGCAGCCAGGCTCCTTGCTGTTCCGCACGTGGGCGCTCACGCTGTTTGGCAGCCTGGCCGTGATCGTCCAGCGCCGGCGCGAGCGGCCGGTGCTCCCCTACATGATCGCCACGCTGGCGTTGATCGAAGCGTTCTTCCTCCTGGTTCTGCTGGTCACGGCTAACCCGTTTGCCCAGGCGCTACCTGCACCGGCCGATGGCCAAGGCCTCAACCCGCTTCTGCAAGATGAGGCTATGAGCTTCCATCCGCCCCTGTTACTGTCCGGGTATATGGCGTTTAGCTTGCCGTTCGCCGTGGCGGTGTCCGGGCTGCTCAGCGGCCAGATGGGCATTGGCTGGCTGCGCGCGCTGCGCCGCTGGACCTTGTTCGCATGGGGTATCCAGGGCTGCGGCCTGCTGGCCGGGGCCTGGTGGGCCTACCACGTGCTGGGGTGGGGCGGCTACTGGGGATGGGACCCTGTGGAGAACGTCGCACTGATGCCCTGGGTGGTGGCCACCGCCTTCTTGCACTCGCTCATGGTGCAGGAACGGCGCGGCATGCTACGGGTGTGGAACGTCGTGCTCGCCACCGCTGCCTTCACCCTTGCTGTGTTTGGCATGTTTATCGTGGGCAGCGGCGTGCTCACTTCCGTCCACGCCTTCGCCACGTCTAGCGTAGGGCCACTATTCTTCGGCTTTCTAGCGATACTGTTGATTGGCGTGATTGCCCTGGTGACCTACCGCTTGCCGTTACTGAAATCGAGTGGTCAGTTCGATGCAGTGGCCTCGCGCGAGAGCGCTTTCCTGCTGAACAACTTACTGCTGGTCGCCATGGTGGCCGCCACGCTGTGGGGCACGGTATTCCCCATGCTGTCCGAAGTCGCCACTGGCGCCAAGATGGGCGTCGGTCCCGGCTTTTACGAGCAAGTGAATGGGCCGCTGCTGGTGGTGCTATTGGCCCTGATGGGGGTCGGCCCTATCCTCGCCTGGCGCCGGACCTCGCAACGCGCGGTGTTGCGCCACCTACTGCCGCCGGTGTTCACCGCGCTGGCCGTGTGGGCGGTGTTGATCTTGCTGGGCATGGGTAACGGCCTGGCGGCGCTGGCGTTCGGCGCCTGCGCGCTCACGCTGGTGGCCACGTTTGGTGAGTACCTGCGCGGCGTGCGTGCCCGCATGCGCTCCGGCGAGACCGCTGGCAAGGCACTGGTGGCGCTGATCGCCCGCGATCGCCGCCGCTACGCCGGCTATATCGTCCACCTCGCTGTGCTGCTGGTGGCGTGCGGCGTCATCGGCTCGACGTTCCAGCAGTCGCAAGAAGTGGCGCTCAAACCTGGCCAGATGGTCACCGTAGGCCGTTATACCCTCACCTATCAAGGGTTGCGCAGCTTCCAAACCGGTGAGCTGTCTGGGCTGGCCGCCACGGTCCAGGTGAATGCAGGCCACAACACGCTGGGCACCATCGAGCCCGATCAGCTCGTGTACGTCCACTGGGAGAAGCAACCGGTCACCGGCGTAGCGATCTTTACCACCAGTCCCTGGCTGGACGATGTATATGTGCTCTTGACCGGCCTCGACTCCACCGACCAGGCGACTTTCCGCATTTTCATCAACCCGCTGGTCTCGCTCATTTGGGTGGGCGGTGCGTTGTTCCTCTCCGGCGCCGCCACCCTGTTCTGGCCGCAGCAACGCCGCCGGCCGCTATTCCGGCCCGCCCGTGCTGGCCGCCCGATCGCCAGCGAGGCCAGCTAGCACCACCAGGCATGAGGGACATGGACGGAGGTCGCAGCATGGCCAGCCGCTGGCTTGCACTGGCTGCCGGGCTCATTGCCGTGCTGGTGCTGGCCGCCGTGCTCACGCTCACGCTGCGCCCGCTGGCCGCGCCGCCATCGCCGGATCAGCGTGCTTACGCCATCGCCGAGCAACTGGCCTGCCCGATCTGTCAGGGGTTGTCGGTAGCCGCGTCGCCCTCCGTGCTGGCCCAGCAAATGCGCCAGATCATCCGGCAACAAGTCGCCGCCGGGCAGTCTGACGCGCAGATCGAGCAATGGTTTGTGGATCGCTACGGCCAGAGCATCTTGCTCACGCCACCGCAACGGGGCTTTGGCTTGCTGGCCTGGTGGGTGCCCGTCTTGCTCGGCATGCTCGGAGTCAGCGTGGTCGTGCTGGCGCTGGTGCGTTTCACGCGCGCCCGCCCGCCCGAGGAGGTGCTGCCGGTCCTGAGCGACGCTGAGGTGCAGCACTACCAGGCCGCGCTCGACGAAGCGCTGGCCGCTCGCGACGATGAGTCCGCCGACGGTGTTGATGCCTCGCCCGTTCAGCCTGCTCCGCCGCCGGGCATCGCCCTGCGACCGGAGGCGCCGCGATGATCCCGTTGCTGCTCACCGTGGTCGCGGCCCTCAGTGCGGTGGCGTATGTGGTCACGCCGCTGCGGCGTCCGCCGCCTGCTACGCCGGATGGGTCGGTGGATACGCTGCGCGAACGTCAGGAAGCCGCCGTGCTGGCTCTGCGCGAACTCGACTACGAGCACAGCATCGGCAAACTGGCCGATACCGAGTACTTCCCACTGCGCGACCGCTACGCCCGCCAGGCCATGACGCTACTCAAGCAACTCGACCAGCGCGAGCAAGGTCGCGATGAGGCGCTGGAACGCGCCATCGGCCAGCGCCGTCAGGTGTTGCGCACCACTCCCGCCGCGGCTACCGCCAGCCGCCGGCAGCGCTCTGTTACCCGCTTGCACCCGGCCGTGCTGCCGGGCGCTGCTGCCGGCATCTTGGTGATCGCGCTGGCGCTGCTCGCCGTGATGGTCCACACCGGCAACGCGCCCGCCACGCCCATCGCCGTGCTCCAGCTCAGTGCACCGCGCGCCTTGGCCGTCGCGCCCAGTTCGTCGCAACTGCTGGCCGCTGGCGCATCCGGCTTGCTGCGCAGCCAGGATGGCGGCGTCACCTGGCAACCTGTGGCCAACCCGCCGCTGCCAGGGAGCATCGTGAGCTTGGCGCCCGACCCTGCCGGTAGCGGCGTGTATGCCTTGGTGGCGACAGGCAACCAGAGCACCTCGCTGTGGCTGTCGCCCGATGGCGGCCAGACCTGGAGCGCCGTCACTCCCGCTCCCCTACTGCCCGCTGGCGCGAGTGCGCTGGCGTTCGCCACCAGTGGTGGCACGCCCTACCTGTACGTCGCCACCGCGCAGGGCGTGTCGGCCAGCGCCGATCAAGGCAAGACCTGGGTGGCCACCAACGGTTCGGTGAATGGGTTGCTGTCGGCGCGCGTCAGCGGCCTGGCCTACGCACCCACCGCCGACCAAGCCGCCGGACCCAACGGCAGCGTGTGGCACGGCCTGCTGTACGCCGCCACCGTGCAGGGGCTGTACCGCAGCCGCGACGGCGGCCAGAGCTGGTTCGTGGCGCCGCTGGGCGGCCAGTTGGTAGCGGTGGCCAGCGACTTCAAAGCACCCAGCACCGTGTATGCGCTGGACGTGGGCGGCCGCCTGTTCAAGAGCACAGATGGCGGCGAAACGTGGGGGCGGTAGCGCTTGAGCAGTCGCAGCCTGGCAGCGTGCCGGTGGTGCTGGCGTACCAGGTCAGCCGGCGCTACCCCGCCAACTTGGTGCTGCGTCCACTCAGCTTCCGGGTGGACGCTGGCGAACGTGTGGCGCTGTTGGGCCCCAATGGTGCCGGCAAGTCCACGCTGCTGCGCATGCTGGCCACGTTGTTGTCGCCCACCGCTGGCAGCTTGCGCCTGTTCGGCCTCGACCCTGTGCGGGATGGGCAGGCGATCCGCGAGAAAGTGGGCTTCCTGGGCCACCACAGCATGTTGTATGGTGAACTCACCGCCGCCGAGAACTTGCATTACTACGCCAGCTTGTACGGCTGTGCGGATGCCGCCGAGCGCGTGGCGACTGCTCTACAATCAGTCGGGTTGAGTCAGCGCGCGAACGACCAGGTGCGCACGTTTTCACGCGGCATGCAGCAACGCCTGTCGCTGGCCCGTGCCCTGCTCCACCGTCCGGAATTGCTACTGCTGGACGAGCCGGAAGCCGGCCTCGACGCGCAAGCGCAGGAGTTCTGGCCGGCCCTGCTGGTGGAAGGCGCGCAGGCACCAGCTACTGTGGTGTTCACCTCCCACCAGATCGAGCGCGCGCTCGGCCTGGCCCGCCGGGCCATCGTGCTGGTACGTGGCCGCGCCGTGTACGACGGCCCCACCGCAGGCATCACCGCCAGCCAGGTGAGCCAGTTGTACAGCGCGAGCATGGGCAAGACCCGTGGCGCTTGAACAGTCGCTTGCGCCAGCGCGCGTACACGCCACGCCCTCTCGCCTGCCGCGCTTTGTCCGCCAGACACTCACGGTGGTCCGCCGCGACGTGCTGGCCACCTGGCGCAAGCGCGACACGCCGGTGTCCATGGTGGTGTTCGCGCTCCTGGTCCTGCTCATCTTCAGCTTCGCCTTCGACTTGAGCCCCGATACCCCGCCGGAGACGATCAGCGGCGTGCTGTGGTCGGCGCTGATCTTTGGCGGCATGCTCGGCCTCGGTCGCGCCTTCGCCGCCGACCGCGAGCAGGGCACGCTGGATGGCTTACTGCTCGCGCCCATCGACCGCTCGGCTATTTACCTGGCTCGGCTCATCAACACCGTGCTGCTCATGCTGGTGATGGAGGTCGTGACGCTGCCAGCCGCCGCCTTCCTGTTTAATGTGCCGGTGTGGCGGCCACAAGTCGTGCTGGCGGTGCTGCTGGGCACGCTGGGGTTTGCAACGGTGGGCACGCTGTTCGCCGCCATCGCCGCCAACAGCCGCGCCCGCGACGTGCTGTTGCCGGTGCTACTGCTGCCCGCTGCCATGCCCATCATCCTGGCATCGGTCGAGGAGACCACCGCGGGGCTGTCCACCCCCAGCCTGCTAGCCAGCCCGCCCTGGATCAACCTGAGCGTGGCCTACTGCGTCCTATTCCTTATCATTGGCATGATCACGTTCGAATTCGTGTGCGATGAATAGCCCGGCAGGCTATCCGCTAGGAGGGATGCCGATGGCAACCGTCACTGCCCACCCACGCCTGGCGCTTGCACAAGGCGCTCTGGGTCCCGTGGGGCTGTGGGTGCTCACCGCCGTGTCGCTGGTGAGCGTCATGGCCACGCTGCTCGCCGCGCTGGTGCTCACCCCGCCCGAAGCGGTGGAGGGCAACGTGTTCCGCATCTTCTACGTACACGTGCCGCTAGCCTGGCTGTGCTACCTCGCCTTTTTCGTGGTGTTCGCCGCCAGCATCCTGTTCTTGTGGCGGCGCGACCCAGTGTGGGACCGCGTGGCGCGGGTGGCTGTGGAGATCGGCCTGCTATACACCACGCTGGTGCTCATCGTCGGCTCGATTTGGGGCCGGCCGGTGTGGGGCGTGTGGTGGACCTGGGATCCGCGCCTCACCAGCACGCTGGTGATGTGGTTCGTCTACCTTGCGTATCTCTTGCTGCGCTCCTATACGTCGGAGTCGGGGCAATCGGCGCGCTACGCCGCCGTACTGGGCATCGTGGGGTTCGTGAATGTGCCGATCGTGCAGTTTTCGGTAGATTGGTGGCGTTCGCTACATCCCCAGGCCACCGTGTTGGAGGCCGGGCACCTGGCCCCTTCCATGCTGATCACCATGCTGCTGGGGTTGGGCGCCTTTACGGTGTTCGGCGTCCTCATCTTTGCCTTGCGCTTTCAACTGGAGACGCTGCGCGACGATGTACACGCCATCCAGCGCCAGCTTGAAGAAGCAGAAGGGTAACACGCCCATGGATAACCTTGGCTTTCTGGTTGCTGCCTATCTGGCCGTTTGGCTGGGCCTGTTCGGCTACTTGATCTGGCTGGGCACCGGCTTGCGCAACACCAGCAACGAACTGCAAGCGCTCAAGGCAAAGGTGCAGGCTAGCGCGCCGCCGGAGCCAGCGGCGCCACCAGCCGAGCCTACGCCCGCCGTCCCAGCCGAAAGGCACTAGCAACTGTTTCGCTGGCTTTTCCGCTTGCTGTTGCCGGGTGCCGTGGCGCTGGCGCTCAGCGCCATCTTGGCCGGCCGCGGCAGCGCCGCCGATGCGGGCGGCACGATCACGGGCAGCGTGATCGACGGCACCAGCGGCCTCTCTACGCCGCCCCAACTCGGTGGACTCACCATCCACCTGCAGCGCTATCGCAGCAACGCTCTGGTGGATGAACTGGTTGGCCAGACCGATGCCAGCGGCCACTTTCGCTTCAGCGGCCTCTCGCCCGACCCCAGCCTGCAACTGTTGCCGGTGGTGGCGTATGGGTCCATCCAGTATGCCGGCGACCCCGTAACGCTCACGGCCGCTGATACCCACGATGACCCGATCACGGTGTTCGAGACTACAGCGCAAGACCCCGGCCTGCGCTATACCGACGCCACGCTCGTGCTGGGATCCGTAGACCAGGCGGCGCAGCAGTTGCACTTCCTGGAACTGCTCACCCTCACCAACCCGTCGGACCGCACGTTCCTGCCGCAAGCCGCCGCCGGTGGTGGGATGCCCGTCAACCTGGTGCGCTTTGCCTTGCCGCCCGGCGCCACCCAGATCAGCGTGTCTGACGGCCTGGACGCTAATCAGTTGCTCCAGGTGGACGCGGGCCTGGCGAGCACAGGCGCAGTGCTGCCCGGCGACCACACCATCTCCTTCTCCTTCGTGACGCCCTACACGCCCGGTTCGTTGAGCTATGCGTGGAATCTGGTGTACCCGGCAGCGGCGGCCCACCTGTTGGTGGCGGACAATGGCGTGAATGTGACGGCGCCCGGCATGGCGCAGGGACAATCGTTACAGGAGGACACGCACACCTTGCGGGTGTGGAACGGCGGGCCGCTGGCGGCCGGTGTGCCGGTGAACATCACCTATTCCGGGCTGCCCGGTCGCTCGCCGCTGCAGCAGGCGCAACTGTTTGCCGCCACCACCCAGGCGCAAGTGCTAGCGGCGCTGGTGGTGGCGGTCATCGCGGCTTTCCTGCCGGCGCTGTACCTCTGGCGGCGCCATCCCATTGCCACGCCGCCAGCCACACCCGACGACCTGCTCGACCAGTTGGCCCGCCTGGACGATGCCCATGACCGCGGTGAACTGGAGCCGGCCGCCTATGCCCAGCAGCGCCAGGCGCTCAAAGCCGCCTACCTCGCTAGCCAACCACCCGATGCGGTGCCCGGGGATGAGTGAAATGGGTCGCAGCCCCACCCCTAACCCCGCCCCGGGGACCGGGGCGGGGAACAGGCGCGCTCCCGACGTCGTCTGCATCTTGCTGCTGCTGGCGCTGGCGTGCCTCTTCTTCTGGCCGGCGCTTATCGGCCAGCGCGTGCTGCTGCCGCTGGACGATTTGCTGTTGCAGTACCCGTGGGGTCCGGTGGGTGGCGCCGTCGCGCCTGGCTTTACCACGCCGCACAACGGCTTGATCCTGGACATGATCATCCAGAACTATGGCTGGAAGCGCTTCCTGGTGTCCCAACTGGCCAGCGGCACCATCCCGCTGTGGAATCCCTACCTGCTGGGTGGGACGCCCTTCTTGGCGTCTGGTCAGTACCAGGTGCTGTACCCGCTCAACGTGCTGTTTCTGGTGCTGCCGGTGGCCTGGGCCTACGGCCCGTACACGGTGCTGCACATCTTCCTGGGCGCGCTGTTCACCTTCCTGTACTTGCGGCTAATCGGCGAGCAGCGAGCGGGCGCACTGGTTAGCGCCATCACCTTTGCCTTCTGCGGCAGCGTCATCACTAGCGTGCTGTGGCCGCAGATGATTGGTGCGATGGCCTGGCTGCCCGCCGTGCTGCTGAGCATCGAACTGGTGGCGCGAGCCAAGACCGCCACGAGTGCTGCTGGGGCGGCCGCGTTGGGCGTGGTGGCCATCGCCATGCAGATCCTGGCTGGCCACCTGGAGATCAGCTTCTACGTGCTGTTTACCGGCGCTGGCTACGCGCTGTGGCGGCTGGTGGGGTTGTTCTGGCAGCGGGAGACGCGCCCACTGGCGCTGCGCCAGACCGGGCTGCTGCTGGTGATGGGGCTGGCCGGAACCGGCCTGGCGGGCGCGCAATTGCTGCCGTTTGCCGAGGCCATCAGCAACAACTTCCGCGAGGGCGCCGCTACGCTGGCCGACGTGCGAGGCTGGGCGCTGCCCATCCGCCAGTTGCTCACCTTCGTGATCCCCGACTTCTTTGGCAATCCCACGCAACACACCTACCTCGACCTGTTTACGGGCACAACGCAGGCGCTGGGCACCAATGCCGCCGGACAACCCTCCTATCCACCGCAGACCGCCTTCTGGGGGATCAAGAACTACGTCGAAGCGGCCAGTTATACCGGCATCGCACCGCTGGTGCTGGCGGCAATTGGCCTACTCGGCCGGCGCCACCGCTATGCCAGCTTCTTCGCTGTGGCCGCCGTGCTCAGCCTGCTACTGGCCTTCGGCACGCCGCTGTACGCCATCCTGTTCCAGGTGGTCCCCGGATTCAGCCAGATTCACACCGCCTTTCGCTGGGTGTTTATTTACTCTTTCTCGGTAGCCGTACTGGCCGGCATGGGCGCCGGTTGGCTCCTGGAACAAGCCCAACGCAGCGATCGCCAGCGGCTCATCCTGGCGGCGCGCCTGCTCGCCCTGGCGGTGAGTGCGCTGGCCATGCTGGTGATCGCCGCCACCTGGCTGCTGCGCGGGCGGCTGGCGGACCTCCTGCAACGCCGCATCGCTGCCGAGATGGCCTTGCCGCGCAGCCAGTGGAATGTCGCCGCCCAGCTCCACGATGGCCAGCAATGGTTCTCCTATCTCTGGCCCCACGCCGCCTGGGCCGCCGCCATGCTCGCCGCTGCTGGGGCCGCCATCTGGCTTGCGTTGGGCTGCCGCACGCGGCGCGCCGCTTTGGTGGCCTTACCGCTGGTGGTCGCGCTGGACCTGTTTGTGGTGAATGGGTCGTTCAACACCATGTCGGACCCCCGACTGCTCACGCTCATCCCGGCCAGCACCGCCGTCACTGCGCCCGCCGCCCCTGACGAGCCGCCCGCCACCGTGCTGCTGCGATCGCTGGCGGCCAAGCAGCCGCCCTTCCGTATCGCCGCCTACGGTCCCGATGGCGTCCTCAACCCCAACTCCGCCATGCTGTACGACCTGCAAGATGTGCGCGGCTACGACACCATCGTGCTGCGCCGCTATGCCGATTTCCTCAACCTCATCGAGCCCCAACTGGGCAACCTGAACCTGTATAGCCAGACAACGTCCAGCTTCAACAAACCCGCCACGCTGAGCAATGGGTTGTTCGACTTGCTCGGTGTGCGCTACATCCTCACCACCAAGCCACTGGATAATCCGCTGTACACCCGCCTGCTCGCAGGTCCGGTGCAGGTGTACGAGAACAGTGGTGTGTTGCCACGCGCCTTTATGGTGTACCGCGCTACCGCCGTGCCCAACACCGCCAGCGCGCTCACAGCGGTGGGAGCGGCAGGCTTCCAACCCGCCGTCGAGGCCGTGGTAGAGGGGCCAGCGTCGCTCACGCTCAGCGGCTCAGCTACCGGCAGCACTGTGACCATCTCGCGCTACCAGTCCAGCACGGTCCAGCTTGATGTCACCACTCCCAGTGCTGGCTACCTCGTGCTGGCCGATACGTACTTCCCGGGCTGGACCGCGCGGTATCAAGCCGCGGGCAGCACCACTAGCTGGACTAGCGTGCCCGTGCTGCCGGCCGACGAAGCCTTCCGTGCCATTGAGTTGCCCGCCGGCCACTGGACCGTTGAGTTTCGCTACCAGCCGCTGGCGTTCCGGGAGGGGCTGGTGGCGTCGTCGCTCAGCCTGGGCGTGCTGCTTCTGCTGGCGGCGGGCTGGCTGTGGGGAACGCTCAATCGCACCCTAGACTTGCAAACTAACGCGGCGCAGCGCATCGCCAAGAACGCGATAAGCCCGATGCTCAGCACGCTGAGTAACAAGGTGCTCGACTTTGGCTTCAACATCTTCACCGCCGTCATCATCGGCCCCGACGGGATTGGCCGCTTCGCCGAGGCGGTGTCGTTGGTGCTGCTGGCGGGCACGGTACAAGATTATGGCTTGGGCTCCGCCACCATCCGCGACGTGGCGCGCGACCGTAGCCTGGCCACGCGCTACTTCACCAACACGCTGCTGCTGCGCCTGGCGCTGGCGGTAGCGTCATTGCCGGTGCTTGCGCCGATCGTGTGGCTTGGCCACCTCGTGGGCGCTTACGACGCGCTCACCATCTGGACCCTAGTGTTCCTGGTCGCCGGCTTCTTCCCGGGCAGCATCGCCAGTGCCGCCGCCTCCGTGCTGCGGGCCGTCGAGCGCTTCGAGGCCCCGGCCTTTGTAGAGGTGGCGGGAAACTTGCTGCGCATCCTGCTGGGGTCGGTGGCGCTACTGGCCGGTTGGAATGTGGTGGGGCTGGCGGTCACCTCCCTGATCGTCAATGTGTTCAACGCGGTGGCGTTGGGCTGGGCAGCGCGCGGTGTGGTGCAGCTCCGGCTCGGCCCGCTGGATCGTCCATTATGCGGCTTCCTGCTGCGCGACTCCTTTTCGCTCATGCTCAACAACCTGCTCAACCTGGTGTTCTTCCGCGTCGACACCGTGCTGCTTACCTTCCTGGTGCGCGACACTGCCATCGTCGGCTACTACAGCGTGGCCTATAAGTTCATCGATGGCCTGGGCTTTGTGTCGTCGTATCTCACCTTCGCGATCTTCCCTACGCTGTCGCGGCTGGCTACCGCTCCTGGCGACCTGTTCCGGCGCGTGTACCTATTCGCCGTGCGCGTGCTCATCGTCACTGCCTTGCCGATTATGGCCGTCATGGGCATCCTTGGTACCCGCATCGTCACCTTGTTCTACCCCGATTTCGCTCCTGCTGGTCCGGCACTGAGCATCCTGGTGCTCTTCCTAGTCTTTAGTTATGTCAATGGTGTGACGCAGTACGCGCTCATCGCGCGCGGGCAGCAGCGCATCATCACCGGCGCGTTCGTGGTGGGCGTCACCTTCAATATCGTGGCCAACCTGGCCGCCATCCCGCTGTTGGGCATCAATGGCGCGGCGCTGATCACCGTGCTGTCGGAACTGGTGTTGGCGGTGCCCTTCTTCCGTGGCTTGTGGCCGGCCATCACCCCCTTCCCCGCGTTGTTGCTGATCGTGCGTCCATTGCTCGCCGCGCTGGGCGCCACGGCTGTCACCGTAATCTTGCGCGACGCCAACTGGCTGATCGTGCTGCCCGCCGCCGCGCTTACCTACGCCATCTTGCTGGTAGTGCTGCGTGCGCTCACCACCACCGACTGGCGCCACATGCGCCAGCTATTCGCGCAACGCTCGTTTTCGGAGGCCCAGTTACCGTGACGGCAAGCCCGATCTGCACGGTGTTGATCGTCACCTGGAACTCGGCGCGCTTCATCGGCAGTTGCCTCGACGCCCTGGCCACCAGCACGCGCCAACCCATCACCACCATCGTGGTGGATAGCGCCTCGAGCGACGGCACCGCCGAGAGCGTTCGCCAGCACTACCCCTCGGTCCACCTGATCGAACCTGGCCACAACCTGGGTTTTGTGGCGGGCAACAACCTCGCCTTGCGTCAAGTGACCACGCCGTACGCACTGCTGCTCAACCCGGATTGCGAGTTGCGCCCGGGCGCACTCGACACGCTGCTGGCCTTTATGCAGGCGCACCCGCGCGCCGCCACGGTGGCTCCCCAGTTGCGCAACACCGACGGTAGCTTGCAATACTCCACCTTCGTACACCCCACGGTCGCCACGGTGGCCTGGGAGTATTTTCTGCGCGACAACGCCCACCCTAACCACGTGAAAGCGGGCCGCTACACCGCCAGCGACTACGATCAGGAACGGCAAGTAGGCGGCGTACTGGGGGCGTGCTTCCTGGTGCGCACCGCTGCGCTGAACAGCGTGGGCTTACTCGATCCGCGCTTCTTCATGTACTGCGAAGAGGTGGATTGGCAAATGCGTGCGCAGCGCGCCGGCTGGCAGGTGTGGTACACGCCCACCGCCGTGGCCACCCATCACGGCGGCCAGAGCACCAAGCTTGCGGCTGAGTCCACGTTCCTCGAACTCCAGCGCAGCCGCTTCAAGCTGTATGCCAAGTGGTACCCTCCAGCCGAGCGTGTGGCGCTTGCAGCAGTGACCAAGGCGGGGATACTCTATCAACTGGGATTTTGGACCAAGCAGCTACTGCGCCATCGCTTGACCACGAGCCAGTGGCGCGGCAGGCTGGTGCTTACGCTCTGTGTGCTGGGGTTGCGGCCATCGGGAGAGCGCTGGTGAACCTCACCTACGCCGTGCTCACGCGTAACGAGCAAGCCGAGATCGCCGGCTGTATCCGATCGTGTGGCCCGGACGGTGATCTGCTGGTGTTCGACAGCTTGAGCACCGATGCCACCCAGCAGCGCGCTCGCGAGGCAGCGCAGGATCGCCCTGGTGGGTTACGCATCGAGCAGCACCCCTTCACCAACTACGCCGAGCAGCGCGACGCCGCCCTGGCTCACGTGCGTACCCAGTGGGTGCTGTTTATCGACGCCGACGAACGCGCCACGCCAGCGCTCATCGCCGAAGTTTGCCAGCGCATTTCGTCGCCCGGCGCGCCTGCCGGTTTCTGGGTGCCCCGGCATAACGTGATTCTGGGGCACCGTATGCGCCACGCTGGCTGGTTCCCGGATTACCAGTTGCGCCTGTTCCAGACCGCCAAGGGGAAGTATGATCCGCTGCGTCCGGTACACGAAGGCGTGCTGCTGGACGGCACTGCCGAGCACCTCAGCGAGCCGTTCATCCATTACAACTACCGTTCAATGCGCCAGCTCATCGACAAGCAGCGCCGTTACGCGCGCCACGACGCGCACCAACTGTGGCAAGAGGGTGTGCGGTTCCGTCCCCGCTCATTGGCCAGCCAGCCGGCGCGGGAGTTCGTCCGCCGCTACGTCACGCTGGCGGGCTGGCGCGATGGCGCCCACGGCTTGCTGATGAGCGCCGTGATGGCCTGGTACCGCCTCGCCGTGTTAGGCGAGTTGCGCCGCCAGCAGCAGCGGTGATTGCGTGAGCACGTCCCCACTAAATCCTGAGGTCTCGATCATCATCGTCAACTGGAACGTGTGCGCGATGCTGCGCAACTGCCTCGCCGCCGTCGATGCTGCCCGCCCCAACATGCCGCTGGAGGTATGGGTGATCGACAACGGCTCGGCTGACGGCAGCCTGGCGATGTTGCAGCAAGCGTTTCCCTGGGTACACGTGGTGGCGAATCAGCATAATGCCGGCTTCACCGCTGCCAACAATCAGGGCATCCGCGCCAGCACCGGCCGCTACGTGCTGCTGCTCAATCCCGACGCCATCCTGCGGCCTGGCGCGCTGGCCACCCTGGTTGCCTACTTGGACGCGCATCCGTACACTGCCGTCGCTGGCCCGCAGTTGTTCAACGGCGACGGTTCGCTTTATCCCACCATGCGCCGGTTGCCGCGCCGCGTCACCGGATTCGTGGAGGCGACTCCCCTACAGTGGTGGTTCGGCAACAGTTGGGTCACCAACCGCTACTACCAGCTTGACGCCGACGCCTCCCAGGTGCAGTCGGTGGGATGGGTGGTGGGCGCCTGCATGCTGGTACGCCGTGCCGCCATCGACGAAGTGGGTCTCCTCGACGAGCGCTTCTTTATGTACTCCGAAGAGCTAGAGTGGTGCTGGCGCATCGGCAGGGCTGGCTGGCAACTGGCCTTCGTGCCGCAGGCGCAAGTAGTGCACCTGGAAGGCCAGAGCAGTAGCCAGAATGTGGCACGCCGCCAAGTAACCTCGACCAAGAGCAAGCTGCTCCTCAACCGCATGATGTTTGGCCTCCCGCACATGGTACTCCTGGCCATCTGGCTGGCCATGCTGGAAACCGCCAACATGCAACTGGACGTCATCAAGCACGTGCTGCGTGGCACCCCACTCGACCAGCGCCGCAGCCAGGTGCGCTACTTGCGCAGCCTCCTGGGCACGAGGAAGCTACACCCGTGAGGGTGCTGTTCATCACTGGCGAGTTCCCGCCGGTCTCCGGCGGCGTTGGCGACTACACCGATCGCCTGGCCCACGCCCTCACCACCTGCGGACACGACATCGCCGTCGAGACGCACATTCTGCCCGACAGCCTCGCTGCTCGAAACATCGACGTGCAATGGGCCGCGGACCACCCCGAAGCCATCTGGCGTGAGATAGCGCGCTGGGACCTGCGTGCGTGGCGTGCCATCGCCCGGCGCATCCGTGACATCCGGCCGGATGTGGTGCACCTGCAATGGCAAGCCGCCGCCTTCGGTGTGCGTACCAGTGCCTACCTGTACCCCACCCTGCTGCGCACCTGGAACATCCGGCCGCTTAGCGTGGTGACCTTCCACGACCTGCTGCCACCGCACCTGTTCCCGTTGTCGGGCAAGCTGGGCATGGACCGGCGGGCCATGCGCTGGCTCACCCGAGGTGCCGATGGCGTAGTCGCCACCAACGCCGCCGACGCCTCACAGGTGCGCCAGTGGAAGCCTCGCTACCAGGAAGAGATTCCCATCGGCAGCAACATGGCGGTAGCCCCACCTGCTGGCTTCGACCGGACCGCCTGGCGCAGCAAGCTCGGCGTAGGCGCGAGTGACCCGCTCATCGCCTATTTCGGTTTCTCCAACCAGTCCAAGGGCGTGGAGAGCTTGCTGGCTGCCTTTGCCCAATTGTCCAGCCGCATGCCTGCCGCCCGCTTGCTCATGATCGGTGGTGGCACCGGTAACACCGACACCACCAACCGTGCCATCGCCGGACAGTTGCACATCCAGGCGAGCGCACTCGGCCTGGAAACCAAGGTCAACTGGACCGGCTTCCAAGACGCCGCCAGCGTGTCGGCCAATCTGCTTAGCGCCGACGTGCTGGCCCTGCCTTACCGCGATGGCGTGTCGCTGCGCCGCGGCACGCTCATGGCCGGGCTGGCCCACGGCTGTGCCATCGTCACCACCCGACCACCCGAACCTCCACCGCCCGACCTGGACAGCGCCGTGCTGCTGTACGAGGGCGCCACTGCTGACCAACTCACCGCCGCGCTCACCCGCGCGCTGCAACCCGACCCGCAGCAGCGCCTGCGTGCCGCTGCCAGCACGTACGCCCAACAGTTCGGTTGGGACCGCATTGCCAGCCGGCACACCGCGTTGTACATCACGTTGTGCTACCCGAGGTAGCCGTAGGGATGCAACACGGGCCGCCGCCCCGATCCGCCCCACCGCCGGGCTACCTCCACACGGCCACCATCCTCGGCGCGCTGTCGCTCGCTTCCGACCTCGCCGTGGGGTTGCCTGCCGAACACGCTGTGCGGTCGTGCTACCTTGGTATGCTCGTCGCCCGTGCCATGCAGCTTCCGCCGGACGCGCTGCGCGACCTGTACTACGCCGAGCTCCTTATGGACGCCGGCTGCACCGCCTGGACCAGCCAGTTGGCCGCCCTCATCGCCAGCGACGAAATCGACGCGCGACGGGAGTTTGTGTTCGCACCTGACCCTGGCAATCCGCTCGGGCAACTCGCCTGGATGCGCGAGCACCTAGCGGCTGGCGCCCCGACGGGTACCCGGCTCGCCAAGGCGTGGAACTTCTCGATGCATTCGCGCGCCAACGTGCGCGAGGGCTTCCGTAACACCTGCGAGGTCGCTCAGCAGTTTGCTCGCCGCCTGGGGATGCCCGAGACGGTCCAAGCCGCCTTGCTCTCGGTGTTCGAGCAATGGGATGGCGGTGGGCCGGGCGGGACGCGTGGAGACCAGATTCCGCTGATTGCTCGCATCATCTACGCCACGAGCTTCCTCGAAGTGTTCCATCGCTCAGGGGGACCGGAGGCGGCCGTGCAACTGGCGCAACGCAGGCGGGGCAAGGCGTTCGACCCCGCCGTGGTCGATGCCTTCCTGGCCGTGTGCGCATCCTCCCCAATATGGGCGGAGCTGGAGCAGGACTCCGTGTGGGACACGGTGCTCGCGATGGAACCCGACTCGCCCTACCAGTTTATGAGCGATGAACGCATCGATGAGGTCGCCACGTCGTTCGCTGACTTCGCCGACTTGAAGTCGGCCTACGCAGCTGGCCACTCGCGCCGGGTGAGCGGCCTGGCGCACGGCATCGCCAG
>JANWJO010000239.1 GCA_025449435.1 Chloroflexota bacterium
AGATAAGCCCACCGTCACGCAGCAGGGGGCTGGTCGAGCCCAGGTCGAGATCAGCATCGTTGAGGCTCTGCCAGTTGGCTGGCGCAAACCAATCGGTGAGGTGCAGGTCGGCTGATAACTGCATGAGTGTGTTGCCATAGTCGAAGGTGCCACTGGAACTGCCGTTGCCGGTGGCAACGTAGATCTTTCCCTGGCTGTCTATGCTCGGGCCGGGTGGTGCCCAAATGGCGCCCTCGCGGGCCGTAGGCACCTGGTATGCACCGGTCGCAACGCCGGTGTGGGAGTTTGCCGCCACCACCCACCCGTGATACTGGCCGCAGTCGCCCCACAGGCCGCCAAATGGCACGTAGACCGTGCCGTTGTTGAGTGCCAACGCTCCACGCTGTTGCAAGGTGCGCGAGTCCGCCCCTGGGGGGTCGATCACTTGCCGGTAATCCAGGTTACCCGTCTGGAGATTGAGGGCGACGATCTGGTGTTGCAGCGGCTGCACATAGCCGACCGCGTATAACTGATCAGCCGTTAGGTCGATCACCGGTGTGCTCGTGATGCCGGTTGTCTGAATATCCCCACACGGCAACGCTGAGCGCGGGACTGGTGTACCAAGGTTGGTGCGCCATTCAACCGCACCCGTTTGTGCGTTGAGCGAATATACCGAGTTACCACTGGTGGCCACATACACGTGCCCTTGGTTGTACAGCGGCTCGGCGTATACATCACCATCGAGGTTCGGCGATAGCCAGGTCTGGGTCACCGTACTCATGTGCGTGCCAGCCAGCGCCAGTCCACTGTGCGCCAGGTCGCGGTGATACATCAGCCACGCATCGCTACCCGCTGAGACGGTCGCGCTGGAGGTGCTGGCCGGCGCAGCCGTGGAGCTCCTTTCGAGCGTGGTAGCCGTCGCAACCGTCCCTGTCGCGGCGGCAGCACTCGTGCTCGTGGAGGCGAGCTGTGACGCATCGGCTGTACTCGTCGCCACCACCGACGACGTGGCGCTCGCCGTCGCCGGCAACGACGTTGCAACCGTCGCTGTGGCGCTCTGATTCGTACTCGCTGCACCTGAGGTACTTTGCCCCGAAGTGGTGGTGGACCCTGTTTGAGCCGGGGCCTGGTCGACGCTCGTGATCACCGCCTGAGTGGTTTGGACACTTTGTACCGGCGAGGTCACGGCGCCACAACTGGCCAGTAACAGCATTACGAGCAGAAGCACACTTCGCGGGTGGACGCTCACAGAAACCTCTGGTGTACGGCCGGGGCGCTCATCGCAGTAGTTCTGCCGGCCGCTGTCGCAGGGTGTGCTCCGCCTCGGCCACGATACGCCGCAAGATGTCGCCGGCTGGCTCGATGCTATGCACGAGGCCTGCAACACTGCCAGCACGCACTGGCGCAATGCTGCTATCTCCGGCCGCCGCCGCCTGGCTCACTCGCGGGCGCAGCTCCTCGCGCAAGGCCTGCACCTCGGCGTCGCGGCCCGCCCATTCGGCCA
Source organism: Chloroflexota bacterium (assembly GCA_025449435.1). The sequence continues at coordinate 1,484 of JANWJO010000239.1, forward strand.
CAAACGCATTGCCGAGGACCCGGTCGCCAATACCTGCCGGGAACGGCGCTTGGCTGATAATGTCGTAGACGTGCGTGATCACAGCATCATCGGTACTGGATTGCACGATGCGTTGCTTCCCCCACGCGGTGCCAGCCGACTCTAGGCTCGCCACAAAGCGGGTGCCGATCCAGGCCCCCTCGGCGCCGAGCATCAGCACCGCCGCCAGGCCCCGGCCGTCGCCGATACCACCGGCGGCGATCACGCAAATGCCTCCGGCCACGTCGATAACCGCTGGCACCAGGGGTAGCGAACCACTGCGCATGCCGGTGTGACCGCCCGCCTCCACGCCCTGGGCCGCAACCACATCCACGCCCGCCCGTACCGCTTGCTGTGCCAGCGCTACCGACTGCACCTGGGCGAGCACCTTAAGGCCATGCTCATGCGCCAGCGCAACGTATGGCGTTGGGTCAGCAAATGACAGGCTGATGGCGGCGACACGCTCGTCGATGGCTGCCTGCACGAGCGCTGCCGTGCCCGCTGCTGGCGTAATAAACCCCACACCAAATGGTTTCTTGGTGAGGCTACGAGCCTGCCGGATTTGCCCGCGCAACCAGTCAACATCGCCCTGCGACCCGCCAATGAGGCCGAAGCCACCTGCCTCGGACACCGCCGCAGCAAGTTGAGCGCCCGCGGCGCCGGCCATGGGGGCATTCACAATGGGGTGCTCGACGCCAAGAATGTCGCACAAGCGAGTGTGAATCACGGCGCTCCCCCTCCAGAAGGAAATCCCAGGTCACTGCCGCGATTATTGCATGAGGGGTCCGTGCTGCCGGTACGTTTCTCTCATGGTTCGTCGTAGTAACTCCCCTGCGCCAGCCCCTTTCCCTAACAGGAGTAACAGGAGTGCGCGGCATTCGGGGAATCGGCACGACGAAGCGTGCCCCTTACGGCAACCCGTCCCCCCCGCTAGGGGGGACGACAGGGGGGTTGGGTTTTCCCCTCTAATCCAAGCTCAACTTGCGGATTGCTTCGCCAAACACATCGCTCTCCTCAGCCAGGCGCTGCAGGTCGGCAGTGAGCTGGCGCACCCAGTGATCGACAGCGAGTTCTTCGTGCGACAGTGCCACGCCGCGCACCGTTTTGACCCTGGTGGCTGCGACGTGGCCGCGCTGCTCCTCGATCACATAGTTGGCTGTGCCGATGATGATGCTGATCCGCCGCACGGGACCCTTGCCGAACATGCCGGCCCGCTCAATTTGCGTGCTCGCGGGCAACGCGCTCTGCAGCTTCGTCGCCAGATAACCCAGCAACTCTTTCCAATCGGCGGAACGCCGCACCACCGCTGCTGCCAGATCGAATGACGAGGGTTCGTAACTCATCGCACTTCTTCCGCGCGCCAGCCCTGGTCGCTACCCCAGGTCACGAAATAGCTCGGTAGAAAGGTACCGCTCACCGCTCGATGGAGCAATGGTCACGATGAGCTTGCCAGCGTTTTCAGGGCGGGCAGCCACCTGCAATGCGGCGTACACATTGGCGCCGCTGCTGATGCCCACCAGCAATCCCTCTTCTTTGGCCATGCGGCGGGAGGTGGTCAACGCGTTTTCGTCATCTACAGTGATGATCTCGTCGATCACCTTCTGGTCGAGCACATCGGGGATGAAGCCGGCGCCAATACCCTGGATGCGATGCGGCCCTGGCCTCCCACCGCTCAACACAGCCGACTTCACCGGCTCGACCGCGATCGTCCAGATAGATGGCTTGCGCTGTTTGAGCGCTTGCGATACGCCGGTGATCGTGCCGCCGGTGCCCACCGCCGCAACAAAGATGTCAACGGCGCCGTCGGTGTCGCGCCAGATCTCCTCCCCCGTGCGCTCGCGATGCACCTTGGGGTTGGCTGGGTTCTGGAACTGCTGGGGAATCCAAGAATTGGCGTGCGTGGCGGCGATTTCCTCCGCCTTATGGATCGCGCCATTCATCCCCTCGGACCCTGGTGTGAGCACTAGGTCGGCGCCAAAGGCGCGCAGCAATTTGCGCCGTTCCAAGCTCATGGTGTCCGGCATGGTGAGGATGAGCCGGTAACCTCGTACGGCGCACACCCACGCTAGGGCGATCCCAGTGTTTCCGCTCGTGGGCTCCACGTTGACGGTGTCCTTGTTGATGATGCCCCGCTCTTCTGCATCGAGGATCATGGACACGCCAATGCGGTCCTTCACGCTGCCGCCAGGTTGGTAGTTCTCCAGCTTTACCGCCACCGTAGCCGCTAGCCCAGTGGTGAGACGGTTGAGCCGCACCAGTGGTGTGTTGCCCATGAGTTCGATCGCATTGCTGGCGATCCGGCCAGTTGCAGCCACGAAGGTGATCCCCTTTCCCCCATACATCCGCCCGCAGCGAGCGGCATATGCGCTGGTTGACCTAGGCATCGCCCTTCCCATCGTGGGTTGCGATCGACTGGGCGTTGGATCCCGGGCAACGGCACATGTCCGACTCGAATTATAGGGCACGGCTACTTATAGTTGCTATGACGTCCCGCAACGTTAAGCGCATAATGAACGCCTGGGCCGCCGGAAGGTACGTATGCCGGTGCCTGCCCACGCGATTCGCCAATGCGCAAGGAGGCTGCGTTGCTTCGACCTGATGGACACACCCAGGGCGGCCAGCAGCAAGCCCCTGCGCACACGGGGACTGATGGGCCCCACGCTGTGCAGACCGTCGGCGTCATTGGGCTGAACCCAGTGGGCCGTATGCTCGCTGCACGCTTGGCGCAGCGCGGCTACCGGGTGCTCGGGTACGCGACTGGGGCAGAGCAGCCCGACGCTCCTGGTGCGGGGATTGAACAGGTCGCGACCGCCTTTTACCTCACCTCGGCGAGCGACGTAGTGCTGCTGGCAATCGCCACCCTGGACGGTGCCCGTGCGGCGCTGGAAGGCCCGGAAGGCGTCTTCTCGGCGCTGGCGCCAGGGCAAGTGGTGATCGATGTCTGCTCGTCGTCGCCATCCGCAGCGCAGCGATGGGCGACCTTAGCGCGCGAACGCGCAGGCTGGTACCTCGATGTGCCGCTGTGCCAGGCCGGCGAGGACCTGTACGCACCCGCCGGCGGCGATCAAGCAGCGTATGAGGTTGCGCAGCCCGTTTTGCGTGCTATCGCCAGCCAGGTTGCGCACGTCGGGCCGAGCGGTGCAGGTGCAACAGCTCGCCTGCTGGTGCAAATCATTGCTGGTGCGTTCGCAGCTGCACGCGACGAGGGATTGGTGCTCGCGCACCACATCGGAGTCGATGTGGAAGCCGTCACAACCATGATGCCGGGCCTCCTTGGCGTGGGCGGTAGCATCACCGGCATCGGCGGGGAGCCGGCAGCCCTGGCCGATTTCGGCCATGCGCTAGACCTGGCTCAAGAGCTCCGGGTGCCCACGCCAATCACCGCCCTATTGAACGAGCACTTCAAGCGACGGCTGGCGCAACAGTGAGCGGCCCCGCCAAATGTTTCAATGTCGTTACACTCGTTCATACATCATTCGGGTGTCCTTCATTCAGAGGCCCAGTGGTAGCCCGTTAGGGTCGCATAAATACGCAATTGCCTAGGGGAAAGCGAACTATTCGCTACAGATGTCGCACTGAAGAGCCTATCACCGTAGTACCCCTAGCCGGAATCTGTTACATTTGCGCCACAACGTTGACAGTGCCGTCACATGTTGATCCGATGACCAAGCCGCAATGTCCGGTTGACGTTACCTTGGGCTTTGTGGCGACGTGTAGGCTGTGTAGGCCGTAGGCAATGAAGGCTGGTGCACCAGTGATCTTCGAGGACATCCGAAAAAAGTGTCGCGACTGCGCTGAGGAGTTTGTCTTCTCCGCTGCCGAGCAGGAACACTATGCACAGCTTGGCTTGGTGAACCAGCCGCAACGCTGCCCAGCCTGCCGCGCCAATCGCCGGCGCGAAAAGCAGGGATTGGCGCCACGCTCGATGCACCAAACCGTGTGCGCACAGTGTGGCTTGCCCACTGTGGTGCCGTTCCTCCCCCGCAACGTCAAGCCCGTGTATTGCAGTAAGTGCTTTGAGCAGGTCCGGCTGATGCCGCGCGTGGAAGAGAAAGAGCCCGTAGGCGCGATCTAGCTCATCGCTCCTACGGGCCCCCCGGCTGGGCGGCAGAGCGCCGCCCAATGCTGCTAGCGCTTGGTGTACTGAGGAGCCTTGCGGGCACGCTTGAGTCCGAACTTCTTGCGTTCTTTGACCCGCGCATCCCGCGTCACATAGCCAGCACGCCGCAACGCGGGCTTCAGCGTTTCGTCCATCGCGATCAAGGCGCGCGTGACGCCGTGACGGATGGCCCCCGCCTGTCCAGCGATACCGCCCCCTACCACCTTAACGCTGGTATTAAACTTGCCGTTGAGATCAACCGCGCCGAGCGCCTCGAGTGCCACACTGCGCAGCGATACCCGGCCAAAGTAGTCTTCCAGCGTTCTGCCGTTTATCGAGACGCTGCCGGTGCCAGGGTACAAGCGCACGCGCGCCACCGAGGACTTGCGGCGGCCGGTACCGTAGAAATAGCGCTGCATTGCCATGTGGCTGATTCCCTCTGTTACGACACAGAGCTATCGCTGTAGCCAGCGACGCTCACACTGTGGTACACACTTGGTTCGCCGCGTTGCCCGGTCAGCGTCAGCGCTTTGGGCTGCTGCGCGGCGTGGTCGTGGCTCGGCCCACTGTACACCTTAAGCTTCTTGATCATAGCGGCGCCTAGGCGGTTATGGGGCAGCATGCCCTTCACGGCGATCTCGATCACGCGTTCTGGAAACTTGTCCATCATGGTCGCTAACGTGCGCTGGCGGAATCCACCAGGGTAGTCGGAGTGGCGGGAATACATCTTCAGGTTCAGCTTGTCCCCGGTGACCCGGATTTTGGCGGCGTTTACCACAATGACGTAGTCGCCGCTATCCAAATGGCGCACGAAGGTGGGCTTGTGCTTGCCCATTAACACCTTGGCCACTTCCGATGCCAGCCGGCCAAGCACGACGTCTTGGGCGTCCACCACATACCAACTGTGCTGGATCTCTGTCTCACTCGGCGAATACGTTCGCACCACTCACTCCGTTTCTATGAGGTCGTCTGGTTCGTTGGGACTCGTTGTGACAGCGATCCCGTTCTGTGGATATGTGACGTGCGTTAGGCAGAGGCCACGCGCTGGCGCCAGCGGAGCGACCGGCCCGGCAGGCGCATGGCCATTCAAGGCCGCTGCCACCCTGCCTATCGGCAGTGCTCCCGCACCCACGCGCACCAGCGTACCGGCTAGTGCTCTGGCCATATGCGTCAAGAAGGCGTTGGCCTCGATCGTGAATACGACATCGCCCTGCCGCGCTGTCAACGTGCTGCGCATCACCACACGCCGCCAGCCGTGCCGCGCGACCGACCGCTGGCGCTGTTCTCCCGACCCTGGCACATCGCCGAAGCAGCGGAAGTCGTGCTCGCCCAGAAATAAGCTGGCACACGCCTCCATGACCGGACGCGATAGCGAGTGCGGCACGCGCCAGGCATATCGTTCGCGCAGCGGGGAGGGTAGTGGCTCCTCGAACAGCGTGTACTCGTAGGTTCGTGATGTTGCCCAATAGCGAGCGTGAAAATCCGCCGGTACCGAGGCGCACGCGCGCACGGCGAGGTCCACAGGGAGTAATGGCACGAGCGCCTGCGCTAAGCGTTCCACCGGTACCGGCCCGGTGTAATCGAAATGCACCACCTGTCCCGACGCGTGTACGCCACGGTCGGTCCGCCCCGCAGCGACGCACGTCAGCGGCGCGCCAGTGATCTGACCCAGCGCAGCTTCCAAGGTGTCCTGCACCGTGCGGCCAGAACGCTGGCGCTGAAAGCCCGCAAAAGCGGTGCCATCGTAGGCCAGCGTCGCCCGCACGCGCGTGGCGTTCGGGTTGACGCACGTCGTTTCCACGGTGCTGCGCTCGCCGCTGCATTGTTACTTCTTGGCCGTTTCGGTCGCCGCGTCCTCATAGGCCACCAGCTCAAGACGGGCTAGCGGCGCGGCATCACCCTTGCGAAAGCCCAGGTGATACAGCCGCGTATAGCCACCAGCAGAGCCTGGCCCACTGGTGCGTGCGGCGAACTTCGGAGCGATGATATCGAACAGCTTCTGGGCTGCCCCCAGATCGAAGAGCCGCGAGTACACCAACCGGCGCGCGTGCAGGTCGCCGCGCTGCGCCAGCGTGATGAGTTTTTCGACGTGCGACTGCACTTCTTTGGCCTTGGCCTCGGTCGTGGTGATCTTCTCATACTGGATGAGCGACGCGCTCATATTGCGCAACAGCGCCGAGCGATGATCAGAAGGCCGGCTCAGCCGCCGGCCGGCCATACGGTGGCGCACGCTACTCCTCGCTTTCTTCGCCGAGGTCATCGGCGATCGTATTGCCTGTCGAGCGCAGCGCGAGCCTGTCGATCAACTCGGACAGCGAACGCTTGCCGAAGTGACGCACCGCTAACAGTTCGTCTTCGGTCATGTTGAGCACCTGCCCGATCTTCGTAATGTTGCTGCGCTTGAGGCAGTTATACGTGCGCACGCTGAGTTCGAGCTCCTCGATCGGCGTGTTGGCAATGGTCTGCGGAATCTCAATAGCGTTGGATGCCGCAGGCTTGTCGGTGATCATCCCGGCAAACCGGCCAGCGCCGCCCAATACCGCGAAATGGTTGACCAGGATTTCGGCTGCACGCGTCAGCGCCTCTTCGGGAGCCAGCGTGCCATCGGTCCACACGTCCATTACTAACCGGTCGGCGGCCACATTGCGCTGGTTGCGCGTGGGCTCAACGGTGAAGTTCACCTTGACCACCGGCGAATAGATGGCGTCCACCGGGATCATGCCGATCTCGTCCGACGAGCGCGAGTCGGCGGGCTCATAGCCCTTGCCGCGCTCGACGGTGAGCTCCATATCAAACTCTTTGTCGTCGTTGGCCAGCGTCACCAGATGCTGGTCGGGGTTGATGATCTCGATAGTCGAGGGAGCGTCAATATCGCTGGCGTATACCGGTCCTTCGCGCTGGACCGTCAGGTGCATCAGCACCGCCTGATCGCTGTGGCTGCGTAGCCGCAACTGCTTGACGTTGAGCACCACCTCAGTCACGTCTTCATTGGCGTTGGGCACGTCCGTAAACTCGAGCGGCACTGCCCGGATCTTGATCCAGGTGACCGCCGCGCCTTCCAGTGACGTGAGCAGCACGCGGCGCAGCGCGTTGCCGATGGTGATGCCAAACCCCGCGTCCAGCGGCGCTATATCGAAGCGGCCGAACCGGTCGGAGGTTTCGATCGTACGGAGCGTGGCGGTGGCTTCATCTAGCACAGGGCGTTCTCCTTAGCGAGAATAGAACTCGACGATGAGTTGCTCTTGAATGGGCAGAGACCCTTCAGGCATCACCGGCGCGCTCACCACTCGACCGGTCCATGTAGCGGCGTCGAACGACAACCACTCGGGCAACGTATGGTTCGATACGGTATCGAGCAAGAGCTTGAACAACTCGGTTTCGCGGCTGCTGGTGCGCACAGAAATGGTGTCGCCCGCCTTGACTTGATAGGAGGGGATGTCGGTCTTCTGTCCGTTGATCAGGAAGTGACCGTGGCGCACGAGCTGGCGCGCTTCGGGGCGGGAGCGACCCATGCCCAGGCGATGGACGACGTTATCTAGCCGGGCTTCCATAATGGCCAGCAAGTTCTGGCCGGTCTGGCCTTCGCGGCGATCGGCCTCTTCAAACGCATTGCGGAACTGGCGCTCGAGCACGCCATAGAAGCGGCGGCCCTTCTGCTTCTCGCGCAACTGCGTCGCATATTCCGACGTCTTGCGGCGGCGCTGCTGGTGCATGCCCGGTGGCGTGGGGCGCCGGTCAAACGTGCAATTCGTCGTGCACTTATCACCCTTGAGATACAGCTTCATGCCTTCACGCCGGCACAGGCGACAGACGGGTCCGGTATAGCGCGCCATCGTGTGTTCTCCCCTTCGTTCTAGACGCGCCGGCGCTTCGGCGGCCGGCAGCCGTTATGAGGCACCGGCGTAACATCGGTGATGCTGGTCACGAGCAATCCGGCGGCGACCAGGGCGCGGATGGCGGCCTCGCGACCGGAGCCTGGCCCCTTCACGTACACATCAACCTGGCGCATGCCATGTTCCATAGCCTTGCGGGCTGCGCTTTCAGCGGTCAGTTGCGCCGCGAACGGGGTGCTCTTCCGTGAGCCCTTCTGACCAATGGCGCCAGCGCTGCTCCAGGAAATCACACCGCCCCGAGGGTCGGTCAGCGTTACAATCGTGTTGTTAAATGTAGACTGGATGTGCGCGTGGCCACGCGGCACCATCTTGCGCTCACGCCGGCGGCCTCGAGCCGCAGCCGCGGCGGCACGCGTGCGAGGGGCGGCGGATCGCTGTTCCGGCATACTGGTTCCCTGTCCTTCTAGCGAACAAAAGGCGTCGCTGCCGCATCGTCTCCGGCGGCAGCGATCGCCAAACTCAACTCTTTACTTCTTGGCCGCGGCCTTCTTGCGTCCGCCTACCGTTTTCCTCGCTCCGCGCTTAGTGCGGGCATTGGTCCGTGTGCGCTGCCCGTGAACGGGCAGACCGCGCCGGTGCCGCAAACCGCGGTAGCAGCCGATATCCTGCAACCGCTTGATGTTCAATTGTACCTCGCGGCGCAGGTCGCCTTCCACTCGCACGTGTTCAGCGATGTAGCGATCGATGCG
>JANWJO010000240.1 GCA_025449435.1 Chloroflexota bacterium
CACCGCGGCATGCAAGCCGATGAACTGGCGCGCGATCCGTATGCCCGTCAGATTTTCCTGGAGAGTGATGTGGTGCGGCAAGATACGGTCCACGTCCTCAAGCAACCGGAGCTGGCTGCTACCTTGCGCCAGATCGCCGAGCACGGACCCCAATGGCTGTATGGCGGCCCTTTGGGTCAGCGCATCGCCGCGGTGAGCCAGGCGAGCGACGGCCTGTTGAGCGAAGCCGACTTCGCCCACTACGAGGTGAGCGTACAACAATCCGGTGTGCTGGGCTCCTATCGAGGTATCGACGTTATTGGCCGCCGGGCGGGCACCGGTGCTCCCAACCTGGTCCAGTTGCTCCAACTGCTCGACCACTTCGACCTGGCCTCGCTCGGGCACTTGAGCAGTGACTATCTGCACGTGTATTTGGAGGCGGCGCGGCGCGTGCAGGCCGACCGCTTGACCTACATGGCCGATCCCGAGCGGCAGCGCGTGCCGCTGGCTGGGTTGCTGTCGCGTGACTACGCCGCGCAGCGAGCTGCCAGTATCGACGTCGCGGGCGCAGCAAGCTTGGTGGGGCCCGGCGATCCGTGGGCATTCGATGCGATGCCCGCCACGACGCGGCCCACTCCGGCAGCCGTAGAGGGCGGCGGCAGCACCACGGCGTTGGTGGCCGTGGACGGCAACGGGGTGGCCGTGTCGATCACCCAAACGCTGATGTCGGCCTGGGGCGCGTGCGTGGTGGCTGGCGACACCGGCATCCTTCTCAACAATGGCATGTTGTGGTTTGACCCTGAGCCCGGCCACGCCAACTCTATCGCCGGTGGGCAACGGGCTCTCAACAATATGTGTCCGGTGGTGCTGCGCCGCCGGACGGGAATCGGCCCGCGCACGCTGCTGACCGAATCGGCGTCAGGCGGACGCCGCATTCTACACGCTCTGGCCCAGGTGATCATCGGCGTTGTCGATTTCGGCATGGACCCCCAAGCGGCGATTGCCGCTCCGCGTGTCGACGCCAGCACTCCGGTGGCTACGCTCGATCCACGCATCGGCGACAGTGTGCTCGATGCACTGCGTCAGCGTGGCCATCAGTTCACCGTCGTGCCCGATGGCCTGTATCCACGACCCTACGCCAGCCCAGTGGCCATCGCGGTACACGGTGAAGAACTCCTGGGCGGCGTCGACGTGTACCATCCGGCGGTCGCCGTCGGGTTGTAGGCCAGCAGCGCTCGCGCGTTAAATGGTCTGACCCACGCGGCCCACCGAAAGGTGTGTCTTCCTTCCAGTGGAGGTGACGTGCGGTATGCTATATGAGTAGCCGTGTTGTAGTGCGGCGTGCGTGTGGTCGCCCGTGTGAGGGTTCCGATGCGCCGGGTGATGCAAACCCTATTCGCCCTGGTGGCCGTTGTGGGTTTGAGTGCTTGTGGCACATCGCTCCCGACGGTTGCCAGTGGCGGCGCCTACTCCCTTGCTTCCGACATGTCGGTACGTCTCACCGCCACGCATCCCACCGTGCGGTTGCTGTCGCTCGTTATCGAAATCACCAGCGCCGGCTCGACAACTCCTGAAGCGCTCGTTCCCAACGTGGCGGTGACGCCAGAAGGTGGGTCTGAAACCAACGCCGACCTGAAATTCGCTGGGACCACAGCCACCATCACCATGACGCTAGAAGATGCGCAGGATGTCCAGTACGTCGACATTAGCGACGTGCGCAGCAACAAAGGCGCGCGATGGGATGTGACCCGACCCAAGACGTGGATCGGCTGCGCCTCCGACGATCAATGCCAGTTGCTCGGCCTCCCGCAGTCCAAGGTGATCGAAGCACTCCCCTAGCCACGCAGCGCTTTACCGAGGCGAATGTTCCCCCGAGCCGGCGGTCGCGGCTTGCGGGCTGGCCGGCGCGGTTCCCAGTGGCACCTTCCGCAGTCTGAGCGGCTCATCTGATGGGCGGAGTGCGCCAGCTTGCGCCACCCAAGTCCCCACCACGATCACTACCACGCCTACCACGAGCAGCGGCGTCAACGGCTCCCCCAAGAAAAAGTAGGCGAGCAGCACGCCCACCGGCGGGATCAAGTTCGACAAGTTCATCGCTCGTGTGGCCGGTAGGTGCTGCAGCGCAAAACTCCAGCACACAAAGTTGATGGATGTGGCCCCGATACCCAAATACAGCAGCGCCAGCTTGGTGTTCAGCGGCGCGCTCACTATGGGTTGAAGCCCACCAGCGAAAGGTAGCCCAAGTGCGAGCACCAGCGTGCCGAAACCAGCCGCCAGCGCGGTGACCGCCAGGGCGTCGCGGCCAGGTAGGATGCGCCGCCCGTATACCGCCTGCCCAGCAATCACCACGCTACTGGTCACCGACAAGGCTACGCCGCGCCAATCCAACTGTGCAGCGCCGGCCGCGTCGGGATTGATAACCAACAGCACACCAGCGAAGGCCACGACGGCCCCGGCAGACAGCAGCACGCGGTGCCGCGCGTGGCCGGTGATGGCGGCTGCTACGGCCAGCCACAACGGCCCCATATTGTTGAGCACCGAGTTAATCCCCGCCGGTAGCCAGCGCAGCGCGATCAGCGCCAGTAGCGAGCTCAGGCTAAAGGAGAACAACGCAAACAGAAAGATACTCTGCGGTTGGTTTCGCAGTTCTGTCAAGATGTGCTGCGGACCGGACACTGCCACACTGAGTGTCGTCAGTACGACAAACGCGATGAACGAGCGCATGAGGGCCACTTGTAGCGAGCCCGTTATGGGCACGACGCCTTTGGCCACCGGATGGAGCGAGCCCCAGCCGAGGATGGCCACCACCACGGCGAGGTAGGCGAGCGTGGTTTTCGACAAGTGCCACTCCACCGCCGGGGGACGTCCAAGCTGCGCAGGCTACCGCGGCCACCTTCGGAGGGTAGCACACGGCGGCGGCTGGATTGAAGTCGAGCCCCACCCCCGAGCTTGCTCTTACTTTTATCCACATAATTGCGGGCTGCTTGCCTGATGGTACGAGGGGTCCGTCGTCACATCGTGGACGGCACGCCGATAGCGAGGAACAGCACGACGCCGTAGACGATGAGCACACCTGCTGCCACCTGGCCGATGCGCTGGCCGAGTGGCAAGGATTTTTCGGCAAAGATCAGCGCGGTGAGCACTGCCATGATGGCGATATTCATCACCCCGAGCGGGAACAGAATCAGGAACAGAAGCCAGCAACAGCCCAGGCAATAGACGCCATGCGCGAGACCCATGCGGAAGGCACCACCATAGCCGTCACGCCAGGAACTCAGGACGAACTGCAGCGGCGAGCGGCATTTGGCGAGACACACATGCTTGAGCGGCGACAGTTGGTAGATCCCTGCCAGGATGAGGATTGCGCCGCCCGCCTGTGCTCCATACATCGTCAGCGAGGGATCGGCAGCAGCCAGCAGCTCTATCCCCATCGCCAACAAGTAGGCGGCGATGCCGGCAACGGACCAGACGAGCAGATATGCGCTGACGAACAGCCAGGTCGGCGCGAAGGGCTGGGCGCGCTGGCGTTTGCCCCGGGCGATGGTGGCGAACATTAAGATCATCGGCGCCGCTGCAGGAAACATCATTGCCACCATCATGAGTATCCAGATGGCGAGGAAGAGTGGCGCGGCCATCCCCATCGTCAGACCGCTCGCGCCCATTGCCATCGCGTCGCCCATGGCAGCCTGCCGCAGCAGCAGTGCCCAGGCGCCGGCGGCCAAGAGCAGCAGCGCTCCAAGGATGAGGTTGCGCTGCCGCGGGAGCAGCGCGGTGTCTACGGCTGCCACACGTTCCTCCACCTCAAGGCTGCGCCGCGCCCGTCACGGGCTGGGAATGAGTTAATTGTAATCACCAGCAGATAGGTTGTGGCGACCTTCGCCTCTAGTTGGCAGACCAGCGGATCGCTGCGTAGTGACCGTTCTTGCCGGAGTTGTCCCAGCGCATGCCGTAGTCCTCCCAGCGGTTGCCCTCGTCGCCGACGGCCATCGCTAGACCTTGCATAGCAAACGGATGTGCGTTGTCGACCAGGATGGCACCCTCCGGACTAATGCTCGGCACCGCTTGCACGCCCACATGCATGATGCCTGGGATTTCCACAGAGCGATGCCGCCCGTCTTTGGCGAAGGTGATCGGCACCGACTTTATGCCGAGCACCGTCGAGATCAATGGCGCGAGGGCCCCCAGCGGCCCGCCGGCGGCGCCACTGAAGATGGCTTGCAATCCCTCACGTTGCTGTTCGTCTGCGCGCTCATCCAGGTAGAGAGCAACGGAGCCGTTTCCTGCCCCCATGACCCCCGGTGTCCGCAAGACAGCCACGACGTTCAAGCCGTCGAGTGACACGTCGCCGAAACGCCCTCGCTCGACGTGAAAAGCAAACGGCACCTCACACGCTCCGGCAGTCGGCCGGGCCGTCATAGGTGCGCCCGCCGAGAAGAGGCAGGGACAAACGATGTCGCAGTTACAATTCTCGAAGTAGTCGCCTTCGATCTGCCAGTGAGGATGCATAGCGCTCATAATAGCCCTCCCGCTACCAACGCCAGTTGAGTAAGGGGTACGTCTCCACCCAACATCGCGGCGTCGTGGTCTATTGTAGTGCCGTGGTGCTATGTACGGTGCACGGGTATTATCCGGAATGCAGTCCTTTTGTCAACGCCACCTGATGAGCACCAGCGACGCCTAGGCTCCAAGTGCTAAGTGCTACGCTATACAGCCAGGCGCACTGTCTACGAAAGCCATCTCCGAGGTATTTAGAGGGGGGCGCGGTGTCGCGTATGGGCGCGCCAGTGGGGCGTTGTGTTCCAGTTCCCTAGCGCCAGCATCGCCGCCATCGCCACGCTGGCTACGGTTGCCTATTGCTGGGGGTTGTGGCTCGCCTCCCGAACCGAACGGCCGTTTGCTAGTCGGGTGGGGCTCCGTCCACTAGTGTTCGCTCTGGCCTTGTTGCTGTTTGCCGGCGCCTTTAGCCTGCCTTACGCCAGTGTATTTAGCCAGATGAGCGAGCACCTGTTGCTCGCATTCGTCGTGCCACCGCTACTCCTGCTTGGCGTGCCGCGCCCGCTGTTGCTGCCCATCTTCGAGCGCAAGTGGTTGCGCCGCCTGATGAAGTGGGCTACCAGCCCGTTGCGCGCACTCAGCCAGTTCGTTACGGTGCTGTTCATTTGGTACACGCCTCGCTTGTTCAATCTGACCCTTGCCGATGACCGCATGCGGGTATTGGCAGGTCTGTCCATCTTGGCCGTTGCGGTGCTGTTTTGGTGGCCGGTTGTCGAGCCGCTGCCAGCCTGGAATAGTGAGCTGGCCGCGATGGGGAAGTTGCTCTACCTGTTCGCTGGGAGCATGGTGATCAAGTTCCTCGGCTTCATGCTGGCGTTCGTCCCGCGGCCCATGTACTCCTTGCCAGTGGGCGCCCACTTGTTCTGGGGATTCGACGCGCTGGCCGATCAACAAGCGGCGGGCTGGATTATGCTCCTCGCCGGCATGCTCGTCTTGCTGGCCGCCGCCACGGTTGTCATGGTTGAGGTATTTCACGAACCCAGCGCCACACCCGACCCTGTCCACCGGCGCGTGAGGTAGGTGGAAAATGGCGAGCGAGGCAGAACGAAGGCAGAACACAGCCAGAACCCCACGTGCAGCGGGCACCCGTCCCCCCTTGGGGAGTCAACCTGCGTGGTGCCTGGTTGCGGGTAGGCACTCACCTCCCGGCCGCCAGTCCCCCCTGCCATGGGGGGACTACAGGGGGGTTTGGTAACCTATTCGCAGTTCGCCATCCACCTTCCAGCCGTCAGTCCCCCCTGCCAAGGGGGGACTGACGGCTGGGCATGGGGTTCTGTTCCCGTTCTGCCCGCAACGGCTGCCGGTGATACTGTCGCTGCCTCGGCACGCCCTCGTCCCCCAGCCGGGTGGTAGCATGCCCCGGTTCAGTCAGTGCAGGAGCGCCAGCATGGCCCAATGGGTCGAAGTTGCCATCGACACCGATAGCGAAGCCGCTGAGGCGCTGGTCGG
>JANWJO010000241.1 GCA_025449435.1 Chloroflexota bacterium
TGGGTATAGGTTGCCATGGGCTGGAATCCCTTCGTCTCTGCCGAGCTACTTCAGGCTTGCCAGATAAGCGGCGAGGTCTTGCGCCTGCTGCGCCGACACCATGCCGTTGGTGATCATTGTGGTCATATAGTTGCCAGGCTTCACGTCGTTGGGAGCCCTGAGCCAGTGCTCCATGTTGGCTGTGGTGTTCTGCACCGCGCCGCCGACGATGACCTGACGGCTACCAACGTGGGTAAGGTTGGGACCGACGACAATCATGCCTGCCTGGTTCGGCATGCCTTTGGCTTCTGGCGTGCCGATGGTGTGGCAAATCGAGCAGCCAATCGACTGGAAGTCCTTCTGTCCAGCCAGCTCAGCAGCGGTCTGTGGCGTTGCTGGCCCTAGTGCTTGAGCCGCGATCCAGGTATTGAAGTCTGCCTGTGATTCCACTACCACGTCAAAGCGCATCATGGCGTGCTCCATGCCGCAAAACTCCGCGCAGAAGCCTAAATACGTCCCGATTTTGGTGGGTGTGAGCGGGATGATGTTGTCGTGCCCTGGCAGCGCCTGCACTTTCCGATCCAACTCAGGCATCCAGAAATTATGCAGCACATCGGCCGAGGTGACGTGCAACTCCACCGGCTGATTGACCGGGATATGCAACTCGTCCGAGGTTATGATCTTGCCGTCTTGGTAACGGAACTCCCACCACCACTGATGGCCAATCACATTGACTTGCATGGCCTGCGGATTGGGAGCAGCGATGACCTGCATCGTGCTCAGGGTCGCGAAAGCAACGACCGCGAGGACCACCGCCGGAACGAGCGTCCACGCCACCTCGATGCGGGTGTTCCCTTCGATCTGGGCGGGCAACGGATCGTTGGGCTTGTGGCGGAAGCGAATCATGGCAAAGACGATGAGTCCTTCGACAACCACACCGACGCCTACGGCCATCCAAAAGATGACCCACCACAGGTTGGCGATGATGGCGGCGCCTTCACCAGCTGGCTGGAGCACGTTCGAGCCGTCGGCACACCCAGCGAGTACCAGTGCAGAACCGAGTAGGGGGCCCAGCAGTGCCTTGTTCTTTTGCAATCTCACCACAGTGCGCCTCACCCCTCCGGTTCGCTCGACGCACAGATAGTAGCAGGAAAGCGCTTTGTTGCGGAGCGACAACGAGCCTTTTGTTCGCTCGTAAAAGGGAAATAGTCGCCCGACGCTACTGGAAACGATGATCGCTTGGAAGCTGGTTTTGGACACAGCAAGCGTGACGGGCTTAAACTAGTGGCTCTCGGTTGCGTGCTCCACTACAACGGCGTCACCGACACGCACCGGACCATCGTGCACCACCTTGGCATACACGCGGCTGAACCCGGGGTGCTGATCGTGCAGGATGCGCGCGAACTTGCCATCAACGAACGACGCGGCAATGTTGAGACAAGGCGTGGTGTAGCGCGTCACTTCGAGCACGACCTCCGGGCCGATCGTAAACTTCGTGCCAACCTTGATCTGGGCCCAGTCGAGGCCGGAGATCGTCACGTTCTCGCCAGCGCTGCCAGGGAAGATCGCGTGTCCTTCCTGGCGCAGTTCCTCGATGCGGTCGAGCGAGTAGAGGCAGACGGCGCGTTCGGGTCCGCCGTGCCCTGGATCACGGTGGGCATCGTGTTCCAAGCCGAGTAGCCCTATCACAGTGCGCGCGACCGGCAACTTGGGCACGCCTCCAGGGGAGATACTTAACTGGACCACGACTCCTTGCAGCCTTAATGGACCTGACACGGTCTGCTCCTCTAGAATCACGTACGCCTTGTGCCTGTGTCCTGCTGGGCATAAGTCTACCGGTTGCTGGTAGCATGCCAGTCCACCTTGCAGTGAATCCTCAACCGGCATGAAGCACCGTATACTAACTAGCGTTGTACACAATCAGCGCCATACGAGCGCCGATAGGTAGCGCTCACTGAGTGAAGGATGGTCCACATGGCCGATCAATACACTCAGCAGTTCGCGCCACCTCAGGATCCGGCATCAACGCCTTCGGTGGGACAACCAGACGTCGAGCCGCCGATCGTGGGCGGATCGGATGCTGACGCGGCATCAGCTCCGCTCAACCGGGCGGATATCGAGGCCGGGGCCTGCGAAGTTGCCCGGCGCCTCGGCGCCAACCACGCTGAAGCCCTGTCGTGCCTCACCGGGAAACTGGCCGACGCCCGCTTGTGGCTCCACGTGCAGGGCCCGGACGACGCTCGCATCTGGTTGGTCATTGTGCGCGCACTGGTTGCAGTACCCCGTCCAACGGGCGGCTGGGAGCGCGCTCGCCGGATCGAGGTGGCCATTGATGCCGTCAATGGCAGGCCACTCGGCTTCCGGCTGGTTGGTTAGCCTCAGTCCCTCAGGCCATCCGTCGCTGTCGCTCCAGATTCCTTTGTGGGGTGCGGTAGCATGGCATTGAGCACACCGCTCGGCACAGAAAGTAGGAAATGTATGGCGGCTGTCGCCTCGGTCGATGACATTCAGGACGCCTTGCGCCAGATCGTCGATCCGGAAATAGGCATTAACATCGTTGATCTAGGGTTGGTGTACGAAACCAACGTCGATACCCAGGGCTTGTGCTCCATCACCATGACGCTCACCTCTCCTGGCTGCCCGCTCAGCGGCTACATCGGCACTGCTGTCGAGACCGCCGTTGAAGGTTTACAAGGTATCAAGCAAGTGGATGTGGATATCGTGTGGTCGCCACCGTGGAGCCCAGCCATGATGTCCGAGGACGCCAAGCTCGAACTTGGCATTATGTAACGTCAGGACACCTTAGGCAGGGTGGTCCGGCGCCCTCGACATGCCCGCGAACGACCCGACGAGCGCTCCAGCCACTGCACCCAAGATGGCGCCTGAAAGTACGGCCACAATGGCCGACGCGTTCACGATGTTCAGCAAGCTGAGGAACAGCCCAACCAGTGCCCCGAGCACACCCACCACGACCATGCCCATGGCAAAGCCATCCTCGGCCAGCAAGTTGGCGGTGCGATTGACTCCCGGCATGGCCGGCGATGGCAACGACGCCACCACCTCAGGATCGAGCGCATACACGGTCCCCAGCGTGACGCCATAGATCATGTGCAGCACGAAGTTGCCAATGAGCGGCAGCGGGCCAGCGCCCAGTGACATGCCCAAAAATCCCCCACCCACCACAGGTAAGAAGATCGTGACTGACAGGATGTAGGGCACCAGGGCAAACAGTGCCCCCCGCCGCCAACCGCTACCGGTGAGCACCGGCTCGGCGTACGTGGCATAAATCACCGCGAACACCAAGCCCACGCAGATGTGCAGCAGCAGCGCAGCCGGCAGGAAAGCTTGGACCGCCGTCGTCGCCTGATTGGCCGCAAGTACGACCATCCATTGCCCCAGGGTCCCAGGCACCAATGGACCTATCGCAGAAGAGATGGCATAAGCCAGCAGCAGCACGATGCCCGCTAGCGCGGTGGCGATGAACCCAGCAATAAGCGTGCGCGACAACCAGTGGGCGGAGCGGACCATGTGCTTCCTCCTATCGAACCAAGCGTCTCGAGCCTTTGAGGTCCGAGCGAGCCAAGCGAGCGAGGAATCGTGAAGGCGGGATCGACTGTGGCCTTCAACAACATCATGCCTGACAAAGCTTACACATTCGTTGGAATTGGCGAAAGATGTCAGGGTGTAGACGGCGGTAATGTACTTGCGCGATGCACGAGGTTATGGACCCCTCCATAACCTCGTACCCATTCGGCGGTTCGCCACTCACCTTTGCCTAGCCAGTCCCCCCTGCCAAGGGGGGACCACAGGGGGGTTGTGCCTACTCCCGCGATCCGCCCTTACTGCAGCAGTTGGCGTACCACGGTTGGCAACACACCGCCGTTCTCGTAGTAGGTGAGCTCCACCGGACCGTCGATGCGCACGATCGTCTGGAAGGTGCGCTCGGTGCCGTCGGCCGTATGTACGTGAACGGTGAGCTGTTGCTTGGGCAGGAGCGAAGCCAAACCGCTCAGCGAGTAGGTCTCCTCGCCTGTGAGGCCGAGCGATGTGCGCGTCTGACCGGGCAGATATTGGAGCGGCAGGACGCCCATGCCGATGAGGTTGCTACGATGGATGCGCTCAAAGCTCTCGGCGATCACCGCGCGTACACCCAGCAGGAGTGCACCCTTGGCAGCCCAGTCGCGCGACCTCCCCATGCCATAGTCTTTCCCCGCCAGGATGATCAGCGGTTGATGTGCCGCCTCATACCGCATGGCGGCGTCGAAGATAGACATCACTTCGCCTGTTGGCAGATAGCGCGTCCAGTTCCCTTCTTTGCCGTTGGCTAGGGCATTTTGTAAGCGAATGCTCCCAAAGGTTCCCCGCATCATCACCTCGTGGTTGCCGCGGCGTGTGCCATAGGTATTGAAGTCCTTAGGGGTCACCCCACGCTTTTGCAGGTATTGCCCAGCAGGACCATCTTTGGCGATCGAGCCAGCGGGAGAGATATGGTCGGTGGTCACCGAGTCTCCCAGTACCGCTAACACGCGCGCGTGGGCAATGTCTTGCATCGGAGCTGGCTCCTTGGCGAGGCCCTTGAAGAATGGAGGTTCTTGCACATACGTGGATGACGAGTCCCAAGCATACGCCGCGCCAGATGGCACCGGCAACAGCCGCCATTGCTCGTCGCCCTCAAACACGCTGGCGTATGTTGTGGCGAACACCTCAGCTGTGACAACCTTATCGACCACTTGCTGCATCTCTTCGCGCGTGGGCCAGATATCCTTGAGGAAGACATCCTCACCGTTGGGGTCTTGACCGATGGGTTCCGTGGTCAGATCGATGTCCACGGTACCGGCGAGCGCATAAGCCACTACTAACGGCGGCGAGGCCAGGTATTGCGCCCGCACCATAGAGTTGATACGGCCATTGAAGTTGCGGTTGCCGCTGAGCACGGCTGCCGTCACTACGTCGTGATTTTGCACCGCTTCGGCCACTGGCTCTAACACCAAGCCGCTGTTGCCGATACAGGTGGTGCACCCGTAACCCACCAGATGGAAGCGCAGCGCTTCGAGATAACTATCCAGCCCAGCCTGTTCTAGGTAGGCCGTCACCGTGCGCGAACCGGGCGCGAGGCTCGTCTTCACGTATGGCTTGACGGTCAAGCCGCGCTCCACAGCCTTCTTGGCAACCAGTCCTGCACCCACCA
>JANWJO010000242.1 GCA_025449435.1 Chloroflexota bacterium
ACGATGCAACTCAAGGGTTGTTGCATGTCATGCGCCAACCTACGGTAGGTCGCCACCACCGTGCGCAGCCGCAACAGCGTGGCGGCCTCCTCTAGTTCCAACTCGCGGATGCGGTTACCCATGGCCCGAGCTTCGAGCCCGTTGGCGACGGCGCTGTGGGCCGCCTCCACCGTGCAGGGCTTGAGCACGATGGACTCGACGCCATATTCCACGGCGGCCAGCGCCAGGTGCGCGGTTTCCCAACCCGACGAGACAACCAGGGCGACGGCGGGGTAGCCGGTGCGAACACGCTGAATCAGCGGCAACGCCTCGGAGCCTGTTGTCCCGGCATCGATGACACAGACGTGCTGGACGCTCCTTTTTAGGGTGCTCAACATGTCGCGTTGTGACCGGCAGGCGTGGAACCGGGCGCCGGCAGTAACCACGGCCTCCCGGAGGACGGTGATGAACTGCGCGTCAGCGCTGAGCGCGCACACGGAATGGTCAGCCAGGTGCGTATACACGGCGCAACCTTCTTTCCGACGCTGACAATCAGCGTCGGCCGGAGTATCCCACCTTGTCAGGTTTGCGTAAGGTGACAATCGGAAGGTGCTAGGGCTGCCCGGTACCCGTCTCCTACCATCAATAGCAGCCCGGTACCTGCCAGTCACAACACGCCCAGGCGCTGCGCTGCCGCCTCCCAGGCCGGCAACTCGGCGGCCAGGCGGAGGCGCAATTGGTCGGGCGTAAACTGCTCGTTGGCCCACCGTGGCAGCTCGACATATAGCCGTACCGCTGACCCGAGCATGCGGTACACGTGCCGGGTGAGTAAGGCCAGATCGTATAGCCGCCACACTGCCTGGGCGCGCGGGCCCGCAACGTCGTGGGCGGCCAGTGCACCGGCATAGGCTTCGATCACCGTTCGTTCCACCACCGCACGCTGGTCCGCCGTAAACCGCTGGTAGAGGGCGCTGCGCGTCACCATCGCGGCGAGTTCACTGGCGCCAGGTGCTAGCGCTACGTTGGGCCAGTCGATCATGAGCGTCTGCCATTGTCCATCGCGCATCCGGCGCCCCAAGTTGCCGGCGTGCGCATCGTTATGCGTCAGCGTGACCGGCTGATCGCTGAGCTCCGACGCCATCCGTTCGGTAGCGCCGAGGATGTGGCGAATGCCACGAGAGCGCTCCGCGTTGATCAGTCCGCGCAGTGCTGGATGGGATCGTAAGCGTTCGACGCCGTCCAGCAGCCAGGCTCGCTTGGGAATATCAATGGTCCAATCCACCGGTTGCAGCCAGGGCACCGTGACGAGTCCGCTGCCCGTGCCGGCAAAATGGCTGTGCAGCGCGGCCAGATGCCCCGCCGCTTCGGCCAGCAGCGGCGGGGTCCAGCGCACATTGAGGTGGTCTGCACAGTCTTCCAGCCACAGCCAGCGCTGGCCTGGACGGTCTACCACCAGGAGCGGCGTTGGCGTGCCCACTTGTGGCGGGAACCGTTGCCACAGGCCGCTAGCATAGAGCCGCGCCTCGCGCAGGCCGAGGTCGGGCGCCGCCTGCGTGGCCGGAATGAACTTGAGGATGACGTCAGCGCGCTGGCGCACCTCGCCATCGGGATCGCCGCGCCAGTACAGCCCGAAACGCAGCAGCAGGCTGGTTGATTGGCCACCTCCCAACGGGCGGCTGACCCGCAACTGGACATCGTGGTCGGGCACGCGCACGCCCTGCCGTTCCACCAAGGCCCGCACCAGTGCGGCCGGCACGGCGTGCGGGCTGGCCGGCACGCTGGCGAGGAGCGGGTCAAACACGGCTGGCCTTTGCCCCAAGGCCATGTGCTACCCTCCCGGCCGTGCTGTACTTATTGCTCCAAATTATCGGCAATGCCGCCTTTTCGCTATTCGTCAAAGAAGCGCGCGTGCGCAACGTCAATTACCTCCTGTTCGGTGGCACCAACTACGCAGTGGCGGCGTTCGTGGCCCTCGTGCTGTTCGTTGCCGCCGGCAGCCACGCCAGCCCTGGCAGTATCCTGCTGGGCGTAGTCAATGGCGCCCAATACCAGATCACCTTTCTCATGATGTATGCCATGTTGAGCATGACGGGCGTCGGCGTAATGATCGCGTTCATGCGGCTGTCGGTGTTCATCCCCACGATCGCGTCCATTGTCCTGTGGTACGAAACGCCGCTGCCCATCCAGTGGTTCGGGCTGGCGCTCACCGCAGTGGCCCTACCATTTCTGGGCATAGCCGCACAACAATCCGCTCCCACCGGCTGGCGGTCGTGGCGAGCACTGGCACTCATGGTCAGCATCGTGCTCATCTCCGGCGCCGGGCTGCTGGCCGCCAAGGCCTTCACCGAACTCCACCTGGAGGCCGAACGCCCTGCCTACACCTTGGCTGCCTATGGAGCGGCCACCGTGCTCTCGCTGTTCGCCGTTCCGCTGCGGTCTCGCCTCGCTTCCCCAGCGCCAGGCACCGTTGCCGTGGCACTCGCCTTGGGAGCAATCACCGGCCTATGCAACGTTGGCCAGTTGATCGCGTTGCTGCGGGGACTCGCTGAGATTCCCGGAATCATCGCCTTCCCGGTGACCGCGGCCGGTGGCTTGCTGGCGGTCACGATTGGTGGGCGCATCCTATGGCATGAACGGCTCGCGGGCAGAGCGGGTATCGGCATCGCCCTCTCGCTCGCGGCGGTGGCGCTGGTCAACCTCTAGCGCCGGCGGCCAGGGCCGTCGCTAGCTCACCTCGTTGGGTGGATGGCTCGGCGTGCGAAACGCCCGGCTCAACAGCGCGCCAAAGTACGCCCCCATAAACGAGGGAATGAGCACCGGAAGTAACGACAAACCCGTGCGCACTGGGTCAGTGATCGGCTCGTTGATATTCCCCACCAGGCGCGCGAGCACGGGAGCGAGCGGGATCCACATACCGACCAGGATCGCCCACAGCCACGCTCGCTTGGGCTGCGCAATGCCCAGGGAGATCGTGGAAACCAACATCAACGTGAGTGGCGGCTGCACTTCGTTGTTGTGCAAGTTGACATAGCCAACGGCTAGGCCCAATAGCAACGCGATCACGATCAAGACGCGCGTCACGCAAGGCACCCCCAGTATTCGCCCAAGTCGCACGTCGGACTCGTTGTCGCGCAGTGCTTACTGCACCATGTACTCCCACCAAACGAAACTGGTTACAGTTCACCGAGACAAGTTTGCCAGCAGCCACCGATCGGAGGCTCACCAATGCTCCCCAGCCAGCCAGCGCCCGGCATAGCGGCCACCAACGCCTTTGGTGCCTTCTTGCAGCAACACGGTATGTTGCCGAACAACCAGACGGTTTGGATTGATGACACTGGCAAGGTCCTGCCTGCTGGAACGGGGCCGGGCCAGATTGGCCAGTGCTGCACCCTGGTGGACGTGGTGGCCATCTTGCAATACCTGGGTGCAACCGGCGATGGCGCCGCCATCCTGCAATCCGTGTTGCAAGGGCTTGGTCGCCTGGCACGCTATCAGTCGGGCGGGCCAGCGCCCTACAACGAAGACTATGTTGCCTGGCCCGGACGACCAACGCCGCTGGATGCAGCCACTGTCGTGGCGGGTCAGCAGCACGGCCTCGCCAGCATCCACGCCCAAACCGAGGTGTGCTTTTCACCCGGCGGGCACCGCCGCTTATGGCAAGCCCTCGATGCTGGCAGGCCGGTGATCCTTAATACTTGGTACGCCGCATCGTCGAATACCAAGTATCACTCGATTGTGGGCTACCAGCGACGCGACTTGGACGGAGTGCCGGTAGTCGACGTCGCCGATCCCAACTGGATCAATCCCAATACCGGAGCGTGGGACCCATCGGTGGCGCTGGCCGCCTGGCTACCCCAAGGGGGAGTATGGCGTAACACGGTGACTGCCACATATATCTGGCGCTAGGCGTACGCAGCGTCTCACTTCGCCACCCGTACCGTACGCCGCGGCAATGCCGCCATGTTGCTATTGTTGACATTGTGTACTATACTTCTTGTGTTAAATGGCGCAGGCATATTCGGGAGGTGCGGTGTGGCCACCACGCCAACGTTTGATGTGACTGCGCGCAAGTTCCACCAGATCGTCACCGTCGTCGTGCTTGCTATCGCGTTTATCCTAAGCGACCACAGCGGCTGGGTGCTTACGGCCCTCATGGGCGTGGTCATGATCGGTGGTAGGTTCTTCTGGCCACTCGACATTTTCCGGCAATTCGTGTGGAGGGTTGCCGAGCCCGTCCACCTGCTCCAACGCGTCGAGGTTCAGGAAGATCACACCACTCGCCGCATAGCCCGGGTGCTCGGCGGCGCGGTGATGCTCCTTTCAGCGCTGCTGGTCGCCGTCGGAGCGGCGGTGGCTGGCTGGGTCATCCTACTGCCCATCGCCGTGATGATCGCGCTTGACGGCTTGTTTAGTTTCTGCGCGCTGTGTTGGGTTACCTACCGCTTCGGCATCGTGGCCGTACAACACTAGCGCTGGCGAGGACACCTGCAACACGTGGACGCAACACTCATCCGCCTGGTCGTGGTCGCACTGCTCGCAGCGGCATTTCTAGCCATCGCGCTCGTGAGCCAGCGACGCGTACGCCAGCGAACGGCAGCGGTGCAGAGCGCGCCTGTTCCAGAAGCGTTGCTGGCTCGGCTGCCGGCCTCCCAATCCGTTATCGTGGCCTTCAGCGGGCCACATTGCCCAAGCTGCCGGCAGCAAGCCACGGCGCTTGAGGGCCTCAATGGCGTAGTGCACATCCTCAAGATCGATGCATCGCAAGAACCTGCTCTAGCCAGTGCTCTCGCCGTTGCCACGGTCCCCACCACCGTGGTGATCGACGCCAGCCGCCGCATCCGCGCGATCAACCTCGGTTTTCGACCAGCCAGCACCCTGCTCGCCCAGCTGGCCGGCAGCGATGGCTCCTCAACGCCTTCCGGCGGGACTCCCTCTGGTACCTCGGCACTCGCTCAAGCCTAACCAGCACAGCGCCCATTCTCCTCTCATGAGGTGTGCTACCATCGGCATCACCAATGGTGCTGCCAGCCGGGGCGCTTTCAAGAAGGGTTGTGCACTGCGATGTCCGCCTATCACCTAGGAATTTGCTCCTTTAGCTTGCACCGTGACTTGGGCCCGATCCGCATGAGCCGCCGCAACGAACAGGGCGTCAAGGTGGCAGGGAATTGGGACCAACCACAAACCATTCAACTGCTCGACCTACCTAAGGCAGCACACGACCGTCTCGGGGTGGAAGGCATGGAAATCTGCCAGTTCAATATCCCCAGCACCGATCCGGCCTACCTGGCCCAACTCAAAAGCGCTATCACCGCGGCCGGCACCCACGCCACCAATATGCCTATCGATGTGGGCAACATTTCCGTGGCCAACGACCAATATCGTGAGGACGATCTCCGCGAGATCGAGTCCTGGATCGACATCGCCGCGGGGCTGGGCTGCACCATGGTGCGCGTCAACGCCAGTGCGCCCATGTCCAAAGAGCCGCTCGGCCCGCTGGACGTAACGATTGCTTCCTACCGCCGCCTGGCAGGCTATGCCGCACAGCGCGGCCTCACCATGCTGGTCGAGAACCACGGCGGCATTACCGAAGACCCGCAAGTGATCCTGGAAATCCTCAAGGGCGTGGGGATCGACAAGATCAAGGCATGCGTCGACGTTGGCAACTTCCCACCGGTGATGGGCGCGCAGATGCGCGGACTCAAGCCGGGAGAATACGACCCGACGCCACTGTACGACGCCGTGGCGGCCATCGCTCCCTATGCCGGCATCCTGCACGCCAAGACCATGTCATTTGACGAGCAAGGTAATCATCTGGGATGGGATGTCGTACGCGCCTTGCGCATTGTGCGCGATGCCGGCTTCCACGGCGATGTCTCAATCGAGTACGGCGGAGGCGTCGATGCCTGGGACGCCTGCCTCAAGACCAAAGCCCTCATAGAGCAGGCTTACAGCGCCTAACCTCGCAACCACCGAAAGGATCACAACCGTGCCGGAAACGGCGTACCAGGTCGGCATCATCGGGTGTGGGCGGATTCCTCAACGTGGTCCAGACGGGACCGTGCGCGGTGCGGGCATCGCCGAGAGCCACGCACGCGCCTACGAAGCGTTTGGCACCACGCGCATTGTGGCCGCCGCCGATATCAGTACTGCTAACCTCTCCAGCTTTCGTGAGCGGCACGACGTACCCAACGGCTATCTGGACTTCCGGGAAATGCTGCGGTCGGAGCGCCTCGACATCGTGAGCGTGGGTACCGGGGTGGGGATGCACGCCGAGGTTGCTGTCGCGGCAGCGGCAGCCAAGCCGCGTGCCATCCTGTGCGAAAAGCCGTTCGCACTCACACTGCCCGACGCTGATGCCGTGATAGCGGCGTGCCGGGAGCACGGCGTCACCCTGGCAGTTAACCATCAGCGCCGATTTGGCCTACCATTTAAGAAGGCCAAGCAACTGCTCAAGGATGGCGTCATCGGCGAGTTGCTGCGCTTCGAGGGCCACGTGTCCAGTGGCAACCTGCTGGACTGGGGAACGCACTGGTTCGACATGGGCTTCTTTTACCGCGATCAGTTGCCGGCTGTCTGGGCGATGGCGTCGGCAGAGCGGCATACCAACCGGTCACTGTTCGGAGTGGAGGTCGAAGACCACGGCATCGCGCATTTCGAGTGGGAAGACGGCGTGCGTGGCGTGGTGGAAGTCGGCTTGCCAGTCAAGGGACAGCCCGCCAATCGCTTGATCGGCAGCGAGGGCATCATCGAAGTTGGCGTGCCCAATGGGCCAAGCGT